>NC_007516.1:1255329-1569161 GCF_000012625.1 Synechococcus sp. CC9605
CCGATCCAGTGCCGCTACCGATCTGATCCAAGCCATCCGCAAGGCGGGCAAACCTCTTCTGGAGCAGGTGGAACTGGTGGATCGCTTTGAGGGCGAGCAGCTGGGCGACAACAAAGTGAGCCAAGCCTTCCGTCTGCGCTACCGCGGCAAGAACGAAACCCTCACAGACGACAAAATTCAGCCCGTTCACGACAAGGTGCGTGCTGCTTTGAGCAAGCAGTTTCAAGCTGAGCTCAGGAGCTGACCCGTTTCAGCAGCGCCAACGACTCAAGGTGCGTTGTCTGGGGGAAGAAGTCCACGGGCTGGAGCACCTCCAGCTCGTAGGAACCTGATGGAGCGAGCAAAGCTTTCAGATCCCGTGCTTGCGTGGCGGGGTCACAGCTGAGGTAGACCACCACGACAGGAGGCTGCTCAAGGATGCTGTCCACCACGCGTCGATCCAGACCCCGGCGCGGTGGATCCAACACCAGCGCCTGACAGTCGTCCAGATGCGCAGCGAGGAGGTCTGCAACATCGCCGGCATGAAATGCACAGCGGGAGGAAAGGCCGTTATGCATGGCATTCAGCCGGGCCTGCTCCACCGAGTCGGGATTGAGTTCCAGGCCCTGAACATCAAAACCGGCCTTGGCCAGGGGCAGGGCAATGGTTCCGACGCCGCAATAAGCGTCGACCACCAGTGCGCCGGCGCACTGGTTCAAGAGCCAGTCGGTGAGCAGCTGAACGATCCGTTCCGCCTGCGGCGTGTTCACCTGAACAAAGGTGGTGCTGCTGAGGGCGAGCTTGATGCCGCAGAACTGTTCCTCGATGGTGGGAACTCCAGCGAGGCAATGGGTTTTGCGACCAAGCACCAGGTTGTTGGCCTCGGGTTGAAGGTTAAGGCACACCCCTTTCACCTCAGGCCAACGCTCCACCCAGCTCTGAGCGAGATCCTCTAGGCCTCGAAGCTGAGCATGGCTGCTGATCAACGTGATCAACACGTCTCCCGTTGCGCTGGCCAGACGAAGTCCGAGATGGCGCAGACCCTGGGCTTCGAGCAGGTCATGGTCCGCCGGCCACCCACCTGAATCGAGGTCTTGCTTGAGAGGCTCCACAAACGTGTCCAGGCGTGGATCGAGCACCGGGCAGTGGTTCAGATTGACAATCTTGTGGGTCTTCGGTCGGAAGTAGCCGGCCTTCAAGCGTCCGTTCTGATCCCGCTTTAGAGGGATCAAGGCCCTGTTGCGGTAACCAAAGCAGCGTTCAGCATCAACAATGGTGGCTGCAGGGGCAACATCAATGCCCCCAATGCGCTGCATGGTCTGTTGAAGCTGCTGGGCTTTCCAACGGGTTTGTGCAGAGTCGTCCAGACGTTGCAGGGTGCAACCACCACAGTCATCGGCAAGGATGCAGGGAGGGCGACGCCGCTCTGCGGAAAACGAGATCTGGTCCACACGACGGCTCAACCAGCGCGACTTCTGACGTTGCTGCAGCTGAACGGTGGCACGCTCCCCCGGCAAAAGATCAGCAACGACGATCACCCAGTTGTTCCAACGGGCCAGACCCTTGCCGTCGCGATCCAGGTCAACAGCCTCGAGCTCGATCGTGAGCCCGGGCCGCGGTTCACTGCTGTGCGGGCTATCGACTTTGGTCATGCTCTCGGTTCCCTGCCATTGCAATGGCGTAACACCCGGGCGGAGATGGGTCTGGTGAACGGGTCGAGACCACTAAACTCCACGAAGCCTGCCCAGTTCCATGAGCGTTGTCCGGGATCTCATCCTCCAGGCCGATGACGATCTGCGGTATCCCACCAGCGGAGAACTCCGCACCATGGTGGATTTCCTTGACCAAGGCGCCATGCGCGTTTCTGTGGTCAAGGTTCTGACCGAAAACGAGAAGAAGATCGTCGACGAATCCGCCAAGCAACTGTTTGGTCGCAAACCTGAATACGTCGCACCTGGCGGCAATGCCTATGGTCAGCGCCAGCGGGCCCAGTGTCTGCGCGACTACAGCTGGTATCTGCGTCTGATCACCTACGGAGTGCTGGCCGGCAGCACCGAAATGATCCAGGAGATCGGCCTAGTGGGTGCCCGCGAGATGTACAACAGCCTCGGTGTTCCGATGCCTGGCATGGTCGAAGCGATGAAGTGCATGAAGCAAGCGTCCCTGTCGCTGTTGTCGGAACAGCAGGTGAAGCTCGCGTCTCCATACTTCGACTTCTTGATTCAGGGCATGCAGACGTCGACCTGATTCAAAGAACGACATCAGCAAAGAGCCGGGCCTACATTCCCGGTTTTTTATTGCCATCTATCTCTAATGAGATCAATAACGAGACCAAGAAAGCGTCTCAAGCAAGAGAAGTAGTTCTTCTTACTCGTCTCAATAAGCCAAGGCGAGTCCAGGCATGAGTCCTGGAACTATTCCCATGTGATCAGCTCGAGACCGAGCCCAAACTCAACCACCAAGGGCAGAAAAACTGTGGATCTAGCAGCGTACCTGTGTCTACCGCAGGTACGCGGACTCCAAAACGGCTGATGTTGCCGAGTTTTGAAGGGTCATGGTGCTCCCTGGACTGGCCGTGGACTCCAGCAAAAAGCAGCAAACAGTGATTTTTTGCATGAGATCGAAACAGCCGAGACACCACTGGATGCTGCAAGCAAAACAACGCAAGATCCAAATCTTGAGAATTAGCACTTGTCTCAGTCGAGACAAGTTTCAAGTCTTGTTATGCGAATCAACCAAGATCCGAAATTGTGATGATCAGACTATGCCCGATTGATTGAGTTGAGCCATGGCCGCGCGATGGATTTAACGAAGGTTTGAGCGGCTGATCTGGAAATTCCGGCTAATCAGCATTGTTCCGGTGGTGTTGAGCCTGCTCGGAAGCGTTGGCTGCTTCGTGATTGGGGCGATCGAAGTCATCAATGCCTTTCTCGTGATCATGCGGCTGTCCTTCACGACCAAGAGCGTTGCCGCCAAGACAATCGCTCAGATGGTTGGAGGGGTTGATTACTTCGTGATCGGCATCGCCCTGCTGATCTTTGGCTATGGCATCTATGAGCTGGTGATTTCAGACCTGGATCCACGCCTTGAGGGTGGGGAAGAGCAGCACAACAACATTCTCTCTGTGAACAGCCTTCAAAGCCTGAAAAACAATCTGTCCAATGTGATTGTCGTGGGCCTGATTGTCGCTGCGTTCAAAAAGACCATTGGCTTCGAGGTGAACAACGCCACCGACCTGTTGGCGCTGTATGGGTCTGTGGCAATGCTGGCCCTCAGTGCCTGGCTGATTGTTCGCAGCCACGGCGCCGAACACAAGACCTGACTCAGAAGAATCAGACAAGACGCAATCCGAGTCCAATGACGCGTCTTGACTAGGATAGACGATTAGCGGTTTCGGTACAGCTCGCGCAGCAACCGATACGCCTCATTGAGTCGCCGCATCGCATCGGTGGAACCACCCGCATCCGGGTGTTCTTCAAGTGCCCGTTGCTTGTAAGCATCCCGGATGGAGCTCAGGGTGACCGAAGTGCCTGCCTGGGTCGACATACCCAAGAGCTTGAGCGCCCCGTGCACCGTCATCGTTGACTCCAGAGTTTCGAAGGAGGTGACCTGCCGGCTGCGACGGAACCGGTTTACAAAGCGACGGATCAGGGTCGGCATGCGCTCCGCCAATGCAGACGTGGCAAAGGGATCCTCAAGAGCTCCGGCCACCACCATCACACGTCCCAGCGATGGATCGCCTGACTCCCAGCCGGCACAGAGCGTTTCAACGGCCGCATTCGCAGCCGACCAGGTGAATGGACGCCCATCACTGGCATCGGTGCTGGACCAGACATCACGGGCCAGCCAGGTCATGGCGGCTTCAATCACGGTTGGGCCCGGTGGTTGGCCGTACAAGGACCTCCAGTGTTCTTCAGCTGCAGCACTGGCCTCTCTGAGATCAACGGAATCCACCGTTGAGACAAGCGGCTCGTTCTGTGCAGAATCCCGCTGCTGCGGAGAGCGAAGGGTCGCTTTGAGCTGACTGGTGCGCTTGCTCACGAACCCCGGCAGATCAATGCCCGTGGCAGCCCCCCCCGAGGGAACCCCAGATGCTGAGGTTGGAATCTCTTCAACACCAAGTAAATCGTTGCCCGTTGAGATCAGAACGAGACTGGTGACCTCATCAGATCTGCTTGTTGCTGCTGGTTGAGGATCATCCTTGATGGGTGCGATCTCGGGATCCGATGCCGCATCACCAGGGTCGAGCAGATCCTGCAGGAGCATTTCAAGCACTCGGCCACGGGAACGCGCTCCGTATTCACCCTTGAGCTGGTCAATCAACGCGACCATGGGCTCTGACATCTCCACAGAGATGCGTTGACGTTTTGAGTCCTCGCCGCTCAAAAGTTCAATCCACCTTCGGGAAGGTTATCGACCCTGAAGCTGGAGCAACCATTGCTGCTGAGAACGAACCACATCGCCATAACGGGGACTGGCCACGGGAATCACGGCAGGAATCCCTGGGGCCGGCTTCAACGTTGTTGGACTTACAGGTGCAGGGTTCACAACAACAGGCTTTGCTTCTGGAGGAGGAGGAGCGCTCTTCGGCCCCACCTTGCGGGATTTGGAGTCTGCAAGTTTCAACTGGGCATCTCGCTGTTGTTGCTTGCATCGATGAAGCATGGCCAGCTGCTGCACGGGAACAACGCTGAGGAGATGGCCTGGTGTGGCATCAGCTGGATAAACCAGACTCACCTTCACCGCCTTGCGGGTGCCTGGCACCAGGTTGAGATCAGCCAGGGCCAGGCTTTCCCCTGAGCGCATGCCCACGTGAACCTCCTGAAGGGCTCGATCCTGAACAATCTGCAGCGATCCACGAAAAGCTGTGAACGTCTTCTTGCCAGAGACCACAGGGTGACTGAGCACCAGTTGATGGGGTCCTGCACCGGAAACATTGAGAGTCACGTCATAGCGAACCCCATAGGTGCCGACGTTGTTCAAAGCAGAGTCAATCATCCGTGTGGTCAACGGATTGACCTGAACATCGCTGGTGCCGAAGTGATGCCGCTTTGTGCTGGTCAGAGGAACATGCAGTGGACCCTGGTTGAGGTCATGGCTGATCTCAGCCTTGTAGGCATCGCCCAGGGCGACGCCGGCCACCCGGGAGAAAACACGACCCAGCTGGATCTCGCGAATCCGGTTGAGATAAATCCTCCCCGGCGCCAGTCGCCCGGACCGCAGCACCGCGAAGAGATCGGAATCCTGTGCTGATTGCTCGGCCGCAACAACAGCCATTGTGAAAGGACCATTGCTGCGTCCCCTCAGCAATCCGTTGGCAATGCCACGGGCAGGAAGCACGGTACGCACCACAACCTTCTGCCCACCTGCCGGGATCACGACATGTTCGGGTAATTTCCGGTCCAGTTCGCCGCGCAGGAGTTGAACAGCTGTGGCATCGCCAGGTCCTGTGTTCCAAGGACGCTTCCCGAGGGGCTTTACCCCCATCAAACGATTCGGGAGATAGGGCGCTTCGAAACTGTTTTTGACGGAGCCACGGTCAAAATTGAGCGTGATCGGGCTTGATCCGGGATTCGTCGCGATCAGAGCCAGAGTCATCAAGCCCCTGGATCGACGCCCCCCCAACTTGGCTTGGTCTTGGGGGTAATACTTGTGGTGCATATGAACGCCGAATTCACCGTTGAAGGTGTGGGCGGCGTTACGAAGCGGCTGGTTTAACTCTGCGGGGATGGCCGAACCCGCAGCTGTGTTCACCAGGATTCCTGGCCCGGTGACGATCTCCGGTTGATTGGAGTGAAGAACCGGAACGTTGTTGAAGGAGCCGTTGAGAGGTCGAGCTTTTTGACCTGCCATCAGGGCGACATACGCCTCAGCGCTGCGTTGAAGACCAAACTCAAGACCCGCAAGTGAGACGCAGGTCAAGACCAAGATTGGGATTCGCCTGAGACTCATGCGGCTTGTGGATGTGGTGTTCGTAACAACGTTGACACCACGATGTGGATGCTCTCAATTAACAACGTAGTTCCACCTTCTGAGACAGCCAAGTGATCGGCGGATCACACCACGCTTGAAAATCGGTCAGCATGCGAGAAGAGCCGACGCTGACATGCTTCCTCCCTTCTGCTGCAGCCCCAGCACCGATCACACGACCCTGCGTCGCCAACATCAGGAACGAAAGATGTCGATGCTGAGGTTCTGGCGTGATAGTGCTGAACGGCAGCTGTCGGCCCTCAATGCCGCCATCCAAACGCTCCAAGATCAGATGAATCGCGACGCTCAGGCTCCCAGCTGAGCAGCTTTCAGCTCGTTCGCGAGGATGTGCAGGCCGCGTTTGACGCGCCTCTGAGCCGTCATCGCCGAAACCTCTAGCTGTTGCGCTGTTTGCCGAACTCATGCCATCGAGGACGACCATCTGCAGAGCGCGTTGGTCGTATCTCCAGGTTGCGGAAGAGCTTGTTCACTCTGCTCCAGGCCTCTGAGCGTTCGATGAGATCGATCCCCTCCGGTCGGTCATCAAGTAGATCGTCATTGAATTCCACCCAGTACTGCTTGCTGCGGTAGTAGTCCACCGCCAGGGCATCGGCTGCGCTGAGAGGAGTGCCTTCCGGTTTGCGCATCATCTTCATGGCCCGCTCCTCGACGGCCCTTGGGAGTCGGACCAAACCTGCTCTATCGCGGAGGAAATGAAGAATGTCTCACCGGATGTGCGGCTTGGCGAAGCTTGGAAATGGTGCCCCCCGCTTCGCCTCATAGCGGTTGTATGCCTTGATCAGGCCGAGACATCCCACTTGCAGGAGATCGTCACTTTCGAGGCCTGTCTGCTGGGCGTAGTGACGGGCAATGGGTCGAACCATATGCAAGTTGTCATGAATTTGTCGGTTCCGACGCTTGAGGCAGGTCTTGTCCAATGAATGCTTGTTGGCTGCATCTCCAGCCTTGGCAGAGAGAAGCAAGCCATGGCATCTGTGCCATCACTGAACTTTTCAGCTCTGCCCGTCAACAACGGCTTGAAGCAGAGCTTCTGGCCCCGCACGCTGAATCCATTGCCGATCGGAAAGCTCGGTGCTCAACAAGGATCCTGCGAAGCCAAGGGCGTTGACACTGAAGCCACGAATGCCCTCCCTTCCGCGGCGAACCATGGCCATCCACTGGCTTGAAAGCAGCAGGTTGTAAGCCCCTCGAGGGCAGTCGTCGGTGGTGGGGTGCCCCAACCCGAGGTCTGCAGCCAGAGCGAGATACAGCTGATGAAGCGTCTCGGCCGTCAGGGTTGAACGGATCGGCGCGACCCGTGCACTATGCAACAGAGGATCCTGAGCAGACGTTGTTGTGCCCTCCGCACAGCGCTGGAACCAATCCTCGCGAGCACAGATCCGCTCCCCTGCTGAACGCGGTAACAACTGCAGATGCCGATGGGGCTGACTGGCGCCGGCATCAGGACCACTGTTGAAAAACCACAGCCCCGTCGTCATTGCATCGACCCGGGCGAGGGAGCGCCAATCCTCCATCGATAACCAACCGGTCTGGGGTTGCCAGTCCTGCGTGATCAGCAACATGTGCGTGGTCTGAACGGGATATTTGTTCAGGATCACGACGTGGGACTCACCGATCCGATCAACCTCCAGACGTTGGTCCCAGGGGAGAAACGGATTCGGCTTCGGTCCTGATGCTCGAAGGTGTTTGGGTGTGGCGCTGAGCAGATGGCGCAACTCAAAGCGACTTCCTCCATCCCCCATGAGGTGGGTCAACGAGGTGTCAAGCGGCACCAGCGCCCCGGATGCGGTCGCTGCAACCGTGACCTCGATCGCTTTTTGAAGCAGTTCACTGGTCATGCCATGTCAACAGTGCCAGCGACGCTCATGCGTAGTACTTGCCGAGAATGGCATTGAAGGGAAGTCCCTGACGGGCAAGTCGCTGAGCACCGGTTTGACTCATGCTGGCGCCGAGATGGCCATGGGCTTCAGCACTCACTTGCGCGTTCGACGCATAAAGGCTTTCCACAATGCCTCCGCTGTAACTGATGATGATCCCGCGGGCCTCCCGTGTTGCTGAACGACTGGCTGTGGTTATACTTATCCCCCCTCCAAACACCTGCCAACGGGTTGTGTCACCCAGGTAATACGCCGTCGTTGCAGGTCGGGCGAGATGCGCAATCGCGTAGGAGCGGGCTGCAACGGCCTTCGCTTTCGGTGCTTCCCGATGACATGCGCTGGGCATTTCGGCGCCAACCACTGAAGCCACATAAGTCTCCAGGTCAAGCGAGACCACCGGAAGCCAATCATCTTGGCCATTGAGCAGGGATACATCGCCTCGATAGTGCTGCTGGTTGATCTGAACAGGTCCACTGGAGCAATAAATCTCATGCGGAGTGAACGCAGCAAGGCTGTTCAGCAGCTGTTGAGCAAGAATTACAGAGCCGTGCTGATTGCGGAAAAGCATGTTGGGTCCTGGCCGGAAGGCGGTGATGGGGCTCTGGCTGACCAGACCGACGCGGATCTCCAGGGGCACATGATCAGAACCCGGCGGCACCCTTGGAACAACACGGGAACCAACAGTTGCGTCGTGATCGAGCAGCGCAAGCAAGCTGGAGCTCGGCTGATCAGACCGCTGGGGGAGTGGCCGAGCCAACCAGCCGATCAACGCAGCCATGAGCAGGCTTCCGAACAGGGCCGGTGGCCAGAAATGACGGCGAAAGGGCACCAGAACTGCTCAGCAGAGCCTCCAGCCGATGATGCCTGATTTCCGCTAGACGGTCTCTTCTCCGCAGCAAGATCACATGGTCGAAGCAGCCTCAACCACTTGGGTTGGCTTGGCCCTGGTGGTTGGCCCCGGCGGGATCGGATCGGCAGTGGCAGCAGAACTGAAGCGCACCTGCCCTGATCTGAAGGTACTGACCGCTGGACGTCATGGACCGCCGGCATCCTCACTGAATCTGGACATTGAAAACGACAGTGATCTGGATGGGCTGAGCGCAAGCCTGGATGCCGAGGGGCTCCCCCTGCGATTGGTGTTCAACTGCAGCGGTCGACTGCACGGTCCTGGGCTGCAACCGGAAAAACGTCTTCAACAGGTCGATCGATCCCAGTTGGAGCAGCAATTCGGCATCAATGCCATGGCTCCGATCCTGCTGGCCAAGGCGATCGAACCTCTGCTGCAGCGCGATCAACCCTTTCATTTCGCCAGCCTCAGCGCTCGCGTGGGAAGCATCGGCGACAACCGAACTGGAGGCTGGTACGGCTACAGGGCAGCCAAGGCGGCTCAGAACCAGCTGCTGCGCTGCCTAAGCATTGAATGGGCTCGCCGCTGGCCGTTGGCCACCGTGAGCCTGTTGCACCCCGGAACAACCGACACATACCTGTCTCGTCCGTTCCAGAGCTTCGTGGCAGCGGACAAACTTTTCTCTCCAGAACGGGCCGCGCGTCAGCTGGTTGAGGTGTTGCTGCAGCAGACCCCGGAACAATCAGGGGCCTTTCTCGCCTGGGACGGTCAATCGATCGATTGGTGAGCGTGCTGCTTGAGCTGGTCAAGGCTGACGACCGTCAGGGCGCTCTCTTCCGTGGCCTCCAGGCGCACAAGAGGTGCCACGCCATCCTCGTAGGCCTGCTTCCAGCGCGGCGCACAGACGCACCAGTGGTCCCCTGGTTTCAAGCCCGGGAACTGAAAAGCGGGCATCGGCGTGCTCAAGTCATTGCCCTGGGCCTTGCTGTAACTGAGAAATTGTTCAGTCATCACGCAGCAGATGCTGTGCTGGCCGTGATCCGATGGATCGGTTTGACAGAGACCATTGCGATACCAACCCGTCATCGGCTCACAACTGCAACTCTGCAGTGGGTCACCAAGAACGTTCCTGGCCGGCGGAAATTCGGGGCTACTGCTGGACATCTGAGCGCTCAATCGAGGGGGAGTCTGCCCAAGGACTGGCACATTTTGACTTCAGACGGTTGACGAACCCCTGGGTGAACAGGTTAAAGGTCATTCAGTCATGTCCACTCGATGGATTGGGAGTTCACTGAAGACGCTGCGTTTCTGGCGCTCTGCGATGCGTTTCGCGAGAGCGGCGAAAGCTCGGCGATCGAGTTCCTTGCCAATGGAGAGGGAGCCTTTCATTTCCAGGACCTGGCCCAGAACGCCGCTGGCGAAGGCCTTGATCTAAGCGAATCCAGTGCCCTGGAATCGTTCCAGCAAGAGGTGATCGACACGATGGAGAAGCTCTGCCAGGACTGAGCCCGGCAGCGCTTCTCCTTCACAAGGAGATCATCCGTAGAAGAAAGCAATCTCCTTGTCCTTCAGACCGTCCCATCCGGCCTTCAGGAGCCTCTGATTGAGGGTGTCCTGGTCGAAATGCTTGGCTCCGGTCTTAACCACCCGGTTGCGCATCGATTTCAGAACACCACTGCGAGCGCGCTGACTTTCCAGATCCATCACCTGGTTATAGAGAGCGAGCATCGCTTCAGGGATTGGACTTCCATCGAGATCCACACCCGCTTCGATGGCGGCATCAACACCGTCCGGTCCGGCAATGGCCATGGTGAGCAGAAACAGGGCGTCTCAGGCTATGGGACGCCGCTCTGGGCTCAGGCGCTGAAATAACGAGCCTGGGAGTGGAGAGCCACCAATGCTGTGGTGCTCTGCTCAGGCTCGAGCTGGTCACTAGCGTCCATGCTCAAGCCGATGCGCTCAGCGCCGAGCCAGTCCAGCTGCTGCCTGGAATCAGCCACATTGGGACAGGCGGGGTAGCCGAAGGAGTACCGGCTACCGCGGTATCGCTGCGCCAGCACATCCCGCAGGGCCATGCCGTCGGGATCAGCGAAGCCGAGCTCCGAACGAATCCGTGCATGCACCCATTCGGCCATCGCTTCGGCCATCTGCACCGCAAGGCCATGGAAGTACAGGTAGTCGCTGTAGCGATCGCCCTTGAACAGCTCCTGAGCCACCACAGAGGCCTTCTGGCCCATGGTCACGGCCTGAATCGGCAGCACATCCGTCGGACCTCCCTCAGCGTCCAGATCGTTGAAGAAATCGGCAATGCAGAAGCGGTTGCCAGACCGTTGACGGGGAAGCTCAAAACGCCCGAGTTCCCGCGTGCCGTCGGCATCGAACACCCGAAGGCTGTTGCCATCGCGTCCCACAGGGAAGTAGCCGTACACCGCACGGGGAGTCAACAGTGACTCATCCATGCAGCGCTTCATCCACTCCTTCAGCACCGGGTCTGCCTTCTCCGCCAGCATCGCCTCATAGTCGTCTCGGCTCTGCTCCTTGGTTTTTCGGAGCATCCACTGGCCTGCGAAGAGAGCATTGCGGTCGAGGTAGTGGAAGACCTCGGCGATATCGATGTCGGCCTCAGTGATCACCGAAGAGCCGAGGAAGGGCGCCAGCGGTGCGGCTTCAGCGGGAACGGCGTCGGATCGATCTGAGCTCACCGGCGGCAGATCTGCGGCTGGAGCATCCGTTGCGGAGATGGATGTCTCCTCAGCCTTCTCGGAGGTTGTCGACTCTTCATCCAGGCCAACCCCTTGGGGAGCATCAGCCAGAAAGCCCTTGGTGTTGGTCCAGTTCTCGCTGCGCTTCGCATCCATCAAGGCATCCATGAAGCGCAGATCAGCGAAGGCATCACGGCCGTAGATCACCTTGCCGTCGTACACCTCGCGGCAGTCCTTCTGCACGAAGCGTGGCGTCAAGGCCGCACCGCCGAGGATCACAGGAACATCAATCCCCGCATCGTTGAAAGCTTGGAGATTGTCTTTCATGAAGGCCGTGGATTTCACCAGCAGACCGCTCATGGCGATGCAATCGGCCTGATGTTCACGCTGGGCCTCAATGATGGCTTCACAGCTCTGCTTGATGCCGAGGTTGATCACCTCGTAGCCGTTGTTGGTGAGGATGATGTCCACCAGGTTCTTGCCGATGTCATGGACATCGCCCTTCACCGTGGCGATCAGGAACTTGCCCTTGCTCGTGCTCTCGCCCTCGCTTTTTTCCATGTGCGGCTCGAGGTGTGCCACGGCGGATTTCATCGTCTCGGCGCTTTGCAGCACGAAGGGGAGCTGCATCTGGCCGCTGCCGAACAATTCACCCACCACCTTCATGCCATCCAGCAGGAAGGTGTTGATGATCTGCAGAGGGGGATAGGTCTGCAGCGCCTCGTCCAAGGAGGGCTCAAGTCCGATGCGCTCGCCATCAATGATGTGCTGCTTAAGCCGTTCCTCAATCGGCAGATCCGCCAGCGAGGGGCCTGAAGCACGGGCTTCCTTGGTGCTGACTCCCTCGAACAACTTGGTGAGTTCGGTGAGCGGGTCGTAGACGCAGATGCCGTCCTCGAAACGGCGGTTGTCATTGATCAGATCACGACACACCTTCTGGTGGTCATCGCTGATCTTGATCAACGGAAGAATCTTGGCGGGGCTGACGATGGCCGAATCCATGCCGGCTTCACAGCAGTCGTGGAGGAAGACCGAGTTCAGCGTGATCCGTGCTGCCGGTGACAGGCCGAAACTCACATTGCTGACCCCGAGCACCACGTGCACACCGGGAAGGTTCTCCCGGATCATCCGGATGGCATCCACGGTGGCGCGACCATTCAGGCGGTCTTCCTCAATGCCAGTGGAGATGGGAAGAGCTAGGGGGTCGTAGAAGATCTCGTGGGCAGGGATGCCGAACTCCAGAGCATCGCGATAGGCCCGCTGGGCGATGGCGAACTTCTTCTCGGCCGTTCTGGCCATACCGTCTTCGTCGATCGTGCCAACCACCACAGCGGCGCCGTAGCGGCGGGCCAGCTCCAGAACCTTGAAGAAGCGCTCGTCACCGTCTTCGTAGTTGGTGGAGTTGAGGATGCACTTGCCCCCGGCCACCTTGAGGCCCGCTTCCATCTTCTGCCACTCGGTGGAGTCGAGCATCAGGGGCAGGTTGACGTTGGTGACCAGACGGCTCACCAGCTCGTGCATGTCCCGTTCGCCATCGCGACCGACGTAGTCGACATTGACGTCGAGCACGTGGGCGTTCTCCTTCACCTGCCCGCGGGCCACCGACACCAGCCCGTCCCAGTCTTCCTCCGCCAGCAGTTCACGCACCTTGCGGCTGCCGCTGGCATTGAGCCGCTCTCCAATGATCAGGAAAGAATTATCTTGGTGGTACGGCGTGACGCCGTAGATCGATGAGGCAGCGGGCTCGTAATTGGGGCTAGGTCGCACATCCTTTGCGCTGGCGCGGTCCCAGCGGGAGGGGCGTTCAGCCGGCTTGAGCTCCTGCGCCAGTTCCGCAAGGCTGCCGATGTGGGCTGGAGTGGTGCCGCAGCAGCCACCGATCACTTGCACGCCGAGGTCTTCAACGAAGTGCATCAGCTGCATCTTCAGCTCCACCGGCGTGAGGCGGTAATGGGCCACACCGCCAATGTTTTCCGGCAGACCGGCATTGGGAATGCAGCTGACGGTGAAGGGGGAATGCTCGGAGAGATAGCGAATGTGCTCCTTCATCTGCTCCGGACCAGTGGCGCAGTTGAGGCCGAGGATGTCGATCGGAAACGGTTCAAGGATCGACACCACGGCAGCGATGTCCGTGCCGACGAGCATGGTGCCGGTGGTTTCCATCGTGACGGACACCATCAGGGCCCGCCGTTCACCAGTGGCGGCAAAGGCCTCTTCGATGCCCTGGAGCGCTGCCTTGATCTGCAGCACGTCCTGACAGGTTTCGACGATGAACAGGTCGACGTTGCCGGCGATCAGTCCCTCAGCCTGCTCGCGGAACGAATCCCGCATCGTGTCGAAATCGATGTGGCCGAGGGTGGGCAACTTGGTGGTGGGGCCCATGGAGCCCGCCACGAAGCGGGGCTTTTCAGGGGTGCTGAATTCATCAGCCATTTCCCGGGCCAGCTCCGCAGCCCGCTTGTTGAGCTCGAAGGCCTTGTCTTCCAGGCCGTATTCCGCCAGCACAATCGACGCAGCGCCGAAAGTGTCGGTCTCGATGACATCGCAGCCCACCTCGAGGAACTGGCGATGCACAGCCTTGACCGCATCCGGTTTGGTGACCGCAAGGTTCTCGTTGCAGCCCTCCAGGTCAGGACCACCGAAATCTTCTGCCGTGAGCCCCAGCCCCTGAAGGCTGGTGCCTGTGGCGCCGTCGAAAACCAGCACAGGACGCTGCGGACCATGCAGGTGGTCGAGAAATGCAGAGGTGGTGACTTGCCGATCTGCCTGCGTCACCACCATCCGTGCACCCCCTGAGAAGCACTGATCTTAAGAAAAGCTCAGGAGGAACTTCAGCCGTTTCGATCAGGCAATGGAAATGCGGGTCACCCAGTGCTCATAGGCGGGGTCCCGTCCTTCGGTGATCGCCACGAGCTTGGCTTTCAGCGCATCCATCACAGGACGCTTGGCGTTCAGCACCGTGGATTCGATCTGACGGATCGGCGTCACCTTGGCGGCCGTGCCGGAGAGAAACACTTCATCGGCGATGAACAACTCGGTTTTGTCCACCGGACGTTCAATCACAGGGATGTCCATCGCTTTGGCCAGCTCAATCACGCTGGCGCGGGTGATGCCCTCGAGGATGTCCTGATCCACTCCAGGCGTGATCAGCTGGCCATCACGCACCAGGAACAGGTTCATGCCGCTGGCTTCGCTGATCTTGCCGCGACTGTTTAACAGCAAGGCTTCGTCGAAACCGCTCTGCACGGCTTCCGTCTTGGCCAGGGAACTGGTGATGTATGCGCCGGAGATCTTGCCGCGCAGCGGCAGGGATCGATCCTCCTGGCGTGTCCAGCTGCTGATCCGGCAACTCACCCCCTCCGGAGACAGGTAATCCCCCAAGGGGAGTCCGTAGATCAGGAAGTCGGTCTCGATGTTGTGCAGGCGCGGGGCAATGCCCAGATCGCTGGTGTACACAAAGGGCCGCAGATAGATTGGCTGGTCAGGCTTGTTGGCCTGAAGCATTGCGGTAAGGGCCGATAAAATCGTCTCTTCACTTAAATCCGTGAGCAGCAACCGGGCGCTCTGGCTGAGACGCCGGGCGTGCCGATCAGCTCGGAACAGCAGCATGGTGTTGCTGCTCTGGAGATCGGGAATGGCGCGCATGCCTCCGAAGGCACCGGTGCCGTAGTGCAGGGCATGGGTGGCAATGGAGATCCTGGCCTCCTCGAAGGGAACGCACTGGCCCTGGAACCAGGCATAGGGCAGGAACTGATGCATCACAGTGATGGATCCGATCGCTGAATCTTCTCACCACCGGGCACCGCAACACGGAGAATGGGGCCATGCACCGCCTTGCCACCTGTCCGGGTCTGGATCCACCGGAAGATGTGGTGCTCGTCGAGCAGCCGGGCGCGGATGTGCTGTTCCTCACCAGCGCAGGCACCGACATCAGCTGCCTGGACGCCAGCCTGCCGAGCAACCAGGACTGGAAGGAGCGGATCCGGGCGTTGCCCCTGAGCTGCCTTGAGCACCCAGCGCAGCTGGACCATTACCTCAACACCACCGCCCAGGCGGCGCACTTGATCGTGGTGCGCCTGCTCGGCAGCCGTGGGCACTGGAGCTACGGCCTCGAGCAACTGCAGCGATGGTGTGCAGACGACACGCAGCGGCAACTGCTCGTCCTCGCCGGAACGGCTGATCAGAGCAACGAACTGCATGGGCTGGGCTCCTGCAGTGCTGAACTGGCCGATCAGCTGTCGGCACTGCTGCGGGAGGGCGGCATCGACAACATGGGGCGGTTCCTCGGAGCTCTCGAGGCTCTTCTGGAGGGAACCCCCGTATCACCCGACAGCGTGGCGATGGTGCCTTGCCCCGATCCAATGCCCTGGGATTGGCGCGATGAAGCGGGGACTGCGGTGGGCGTGGTGCTCTATCGGGCCCAGTTTCAGGCCGGAGACCTTGGCCTGGCGGATGCCCTCACGGCCGCCCTGCGGCAAGAGGGACTGCGACCCTGTCTGCTCTGGGTCAGCAGCTTGAGAAACCCGGCAGTGCAGGCCGGCGTTCACGACCTGTTGCAGCAGCAAAACGCTGAGCTGGTGATTGCGGGCACGTCCTTTGCCTCGGTGCAAACCGAACAAGCCGGCCTGGGGAGCCCCCTCTGGGATCGGCTCGATCGACCGGTGTTGCAACTGCTCAGCAGCAGCCGCAGCCGGGCCCAGTGGCTGGAGAGCAGCCAGGGGCTGAATCCGATGGATCTGTCATTGCAGGTGGTGATGCCGGAGCTGGATGCCCGGATCACCACGCGGCCCTGCGGTTTTCGCGACCACAGGCAGACCAGCGGCCCACTGGCCACGGCCATTCCCTGCCTGCAGCCGGATCCAAATGGCCTCAAGTGGCTGGCTGAGCACAGCCGCCATTGGGTGGAACTGCGCCAGACCCCATGCCCCCAGCGGCGCATCGCAATGGTGCTGGCCAACTACCCCGTGCGCGATGGTCGTGTGGCGAATGGCGTGGGCCTTGATACGCCAGACAGCACGGCGCGGATGCTCGGCTGGC
The DNA here is from genome assembly GCF_000012625.1 of Synechococcus sp. CC9605. Classification (NCBI taxonomy): domain Bacteria; kingdom Bacillati; phylum Cyanobacteriota; class Cyanophyceae; order Synechococcales; family Synechococcaceae; genus Synechococcus; species Synechococcus sp. CC9605. The sequence goes on from NC_007516.1 coordinate 1,271,763, forward strand.
TGGCGGACACCGGCCATGACCTGGGCTCGGACCCCTTGCCGGTTTCAGGCGATGGCTTGATGCAAAAGCTGTTGGCCGGTCGCACCAACGCACCGGAGGGACAGCACCGCCCAGCCCTGGACCATCTGCCCCTCATTGCTTATCAGACGTGGTGGAGAACTGTTGCAGAGCCGGCTCGACGCTTGATCGAAGCTCGGTGGGGTGCTCCAGAAGCCGCCTGCGACCTGGATCCAAACAAGGGCTTTGCTATTCACGGCCTGCGTTTCGGTCATGTGGTGGTGCTGATCCAGCCGGATCGCGGCTATGACGCCGATCAGATCGCCGATCTCCACTCACCGGATCTGCCGCCACCGCACAGGTATCTGGCCCAGTACCTCTGGCTGCGCAGCGTGCATCAGACCCAGGTGATGCTGCATGTGGGAAAGCACGGCAGTGCGGAATGGCTGCCGGGCAAGTCGGTGGGGTTGAGCGATGCCTGCGCCCCCGCGCTGGCCCTGGGCCCAATCCCCCACCTTTACCCCTTCATCGTCAACGACCCTGGCGAAGGATCTCAGGCCAAGCGTCGCGGACACGCCGTGGTGCTGGACCACCTCACACCGCCATTGGGGCGGGCTGGGTTGCACGGACCGCTGCAACGTTTGGAGGGCCTGCTCGATGAACTGGTGGAGGTGCGGCAGCTGGGGGGGAAGCGGGCCCGGGTGCTGGAACAGGCGGTGCATTCCAGCCTGCTGTCCCTCAACTGGCCCGCAATCCCCAGCCAAGAAGCCATTCGCCGCCAACCGGAGCTGCTGGAGACCTGTCTGGACCAGGCGGAAACCTATCTCTGCGAGCTGAAGGAATCGCAGATCCGCACGGGCCTGCATCGGTTCGGTGTAGCGCCATCGGCAGAAGCCGCCGATGAGCTGCTGATCGCCCTGGCCCGCCCCCCCAGGCAGGGGCAACCGGGCTTGCTGCAGGCCATGGCCCTGGTGGCAGAACTGGACTTTGACCCCTGGCAGCAGGACGAAGGCGACAAGCTCTCGGAGGCGGATCAGGCCCGCCTGAGGTTGCTGAGTGGCGAAGACTGCCGACGGGTGGGGGATGGTTGCGCCTGGATGGAGCAGCAGGCCCAATTGTTGATTCGGCGGATCATCCATGGGGAACAGGCCGACGGACTGGCGGAACCGTTCCGGAGCTGGAGCCGTGAGGATTCCTGCCTGCAGAACCTGCAGGGCGATCTCTGGCCCCGCTTGAACGGTTGTGCCGCTGCCGAAAAAGAGGCCTTCCTACGGGGCATTCAGGGGCAGCGCATCGCTGCGGGGCCCTCAGGGGCACCGAGTCGCGGTCGGCCCGATGTGCTGCCCACCGGGCGAAATTTTTATTCCGTCGATCTGCGGGGCTTGCCCACAGAAGCCGCCTGGGACCTGGGGCGACGCTCGGGGGAGCAGTTGCTGGATCTGCATCTGCTGGAGCAGGGAGAACCCTTGCGCCATCTGGCGTTGTCGGTTTGGGGAACAGCCACGATGCGCAATGGCGGAGAAGACATCGCCCAGCTGCTGGCCCTGATCGGTGTTCGACCGGTCTGGGATGGCCCCACCCGAAGATTGGTGGACCTGGAGGTGATCCCAGCCCGTTTGCTGGGTCGACCGCGGGTGGATGTGGTGCTGCGCATCTCCGGGCTGTTTCGCGATGCCTTTCCACAATTGGTGGGATGGGTGCATCAGGCCCAGTCGATGGTGGCGGCCCTTGATGAACCGGATGACCTGAATCCCCTGGCTGAGCTCACGCGTCAAGGCGGGCCCCAGGGCCGCATTTATGGGTCCGCCCCCGGTGCCTACGGAGCCGGTCTGCAAGCCCTGATCGACAGTGGCGCCTGGGAGTCCCGAGCAGACCTGGGCCAGGCCTTCCTGAGTTGGAGCCAATGGTCGTACGACGGTGCAGCCGCCCCCAGCCTTGATCGATCCGGCCTCGAGCAGGCCCTAGGCAGGGTGCAGGTTGTGCTCCATAACCAGGACAACCGCGAGCACGATCTGCTCGATTCCGACGACTACTACCAGTTCCAGGGGGGCCTTAGTGCAGCGGTGGAAGAGGTGTCAGGAGCACGGCCGCAGCTTTGGTTCGCAGACCATTCCCGCCCCGAACGGCCTCGCCTGCACCGGCTTGAAAAGGAACTCGACAAGGTGATGCGCAGCAGGATGCTCAACCCCCGCTGGATCGAGGGAATGATGCAGCACGGCTACAAGGGTGCCTTCGAAATGGGGGCCAGCCTTGATTACCTGTTTGCCTACGACGCCTCCACCGATCGCGTTCCCGATTGGTGTTACGGCGCGCTGTGCGACCAGTGGCTGAGCCAGTTGCGGATTCTGGACTTCTTGAGCGCAAGCAACCCCTGGGTGCTGAGGGACATGGCCGAACGGTTGCTGGAGGCCTCCAATCGAGGACTTTGGACGTCAGCAACGCAAGACCAGATGCTGCACCTGCAAGACCTGGTGACCAGCAGCGAAGCCCAGATTGAACGGGGAAGCCCTATTTGTTGAGGTCGCGAACCATCTGACGAAACGGATCGATCGATCCAGGCTTGGAGGACGGCGCTGCTGAACCCTCCTTGGCCACCGGTTCTTCCTTCGGCTTCAACTCTTCTTTACGGCCGACGGGAGCAGCATCTGCGGGAGCAGGGGTGTTCACACCCGTGATGGCGGTGCCCTTGAGGCGCTTGCTCATCTCCTCGGTGCTCACCTGCGTAGCGAAGGTTTTCTTCACCGGTGTGGGAATGCCCGCGTTGAGGGTGATTGATTCTTCCTTCTTGACCACACCGCCGAGGCCTTCGCTGCGCTTTTCAAGCTTCTCGGTTTCGGCAGCCACCTCCATGATCTGTTCCTTCGTTCCGGGGCTTGCGGCTGTGCCGGGGAAGGTGCGGCGAATCGTCTTCGACTCGCGCATGTAGTTGACATCCCCCAGGGAGGAGGAAGCGTCGGCATCAAGGAAGAACTCGGCCGGCTTCTCCTTCGCCGGCTTGCGAGGCTGAATCGTGGAGTCGGAATCTGCGGAATCCTTTTTCAGCAGACGATCCAAGAAGCCCATGTCGACCAGAACTGAGATGGAATGAACTTAGCGGCCGCAAAGGTCAATTCCATGGGTATCGGTGCCACACGTACGCAAAAGGCCAAGGTTGCTCAGCTGACGATCGATGGCCTCACAGATCAACGGGCTGGCGGACCAGGTTGGTTGCATCTCGTAGTCGTACCAGGCCTCACCACCATCGAAACCAAGCCGGGCCGCCTCATCGATCAGCACGTCATGGCCAAGGCGGTAACGGGCGGGATGGGCCAACACTGCCAATCCACCGGCGGCATGGATGGCATTAACAACCGCCTCAGCCCTTAGCGGTTCACCGACGACGGCATCCCCACGGTTGTAGGGCTGGAGCGCAGGGTGGTTGAGCTCGAAGCCAAGGGCGAGCACATGAACAAGACACCCCTTCAGCAGTGCACTGATTTCCATGCCACTCCAGACGGTGGGGACCTCAACACCGCTGGCGCGCTGCTGATCCAGCCAGGCCTGGATCTCCCGGTGGGCATGGCTGCTGTGGTGATCCGTCACCGCCAGGTGCTTGAGCCCCCGCTCGGTGGCCTGCCAGATGAGCTCGATCGGTTCGAGACTGCCGTCACTGCAGACGGTATGGCAGTGGAAGTTATGCGTGGTGGGACAGCTCGACGGCCCCACCTGTTCGAGAACGGTTTTGAGCGGGTGGGTCATCTCAACCCTCATCTCAGGCTTTGGCGGAGGCTTCGGCCCGCAGGCGGCGCCAGCGGGCATAGAACTGAATTGACGCTGCCATGAACACCACCAGGGCGACGATGAACCAGGTCGCGGCGCTGGTGGGGAACTGCGTTTTGAACACCACCAGCATCACCACGATCACCAGCAGCAACGTCGGCAGCTCATTCAGGGCACGCAGCTGCTTGCCCGACCAGGCACAGGTGCCGGCGTGAAGTTGGCCCATCAGCCGATAACAGAACAGGTGGTAAGCCAGCAGGGCCGCCACAAAACCGAGCTTGGCGTGCATCCAGCCCTGCTGAAGCCAGGAGGGCTGGGCCAGAAGCAACCCGATGGCCATCGACACCGCCACAGCCATCCCCGGCGTAGTGATGATGTTGGCGAGGCGTTTCTCCATCAAGGTGTACTGATCACGGAACGGCTGCTGCAGTTCCGGCGCCAGTTCCTCCGTTTCAACGTGATAGATGAACAGGCGTACCAGATAGAAGAGGCCCGCAAACCACACCACAACCCCAACGATGTGCAGGGTCTTGAACCAGAGGTAGGCCTCGGGCGAAAACGTCATCAACACGACTGATCTGGAGGGACCTTACGCAGGGTTCAGGTGAGCGCGTCAAGAAAACCGCTGGCTCGACGCTGATGGGTCAACAGAACGTCGGGAGCCATGCGATCCAGGTTGCGGGCCATCATCGCTAGCCGGAATTGGCGCCGGAAGAAGTCCTGATGGCGATGGATGAACGTCCAGAACAGGCCATCCCAGGTGTCACACCACTCCCCTTTGCGGTAATCCGACATCTTGCGCACATAGTTCGAGCCGGAGAGATAGGGCTTGGTGGTGAAGATGCCGCCATCAGCGAACTGACTCATGCCGTAGACGTTGGGCACCATCACCCAGTCGTAGGCATCCACAAACAGCTCCATGAACCAGGTGTAGATCCGGGTTGGATGGAATCCGCAGAGGAGCATCACGTTGCCCAGCAGCATCAGGCGTTCGATGTGATGGCAATAGCCGGTCTCCAAGGCATGACGGATGGCGTCATCGATCGGGGCCAGACCCGTGGATGCGGTGTAGAAGGCGGAAGGGATCGGTCGGTCGTCGAAGCCCCAGAAATTGCCGTTGCGCATCTCCACCCCATGGCGCCGGTACATCGCCGCCATGAACTCCCGCCAGCCGACGATCTGACGCAGAAATCCCTCCAGTGAATTGAGTGGGATGTCACCGGCTTTAGCCCGCTCCAGCGTTCGATCCAGCACCTGTTGCGGCGTGAGCAGACCGATGTTGAGCATCGGCGTGAGCACGCTGTGCCACATCACCTGGTGCTGGGTGCTGATCGCATCTTCGTAAGCCCCGAACTGGCGCAGGCGTTGTTCGAGGAATTGATCCAACCAACGGGCTGCATCGCCATGGGTAACGGGGTAATGGAACCCGTCCCAGCTGCCGATGCCGGCCACCCCCTCCCCGATGAGCTGCTGCCGGGCAGCCTCGACGAGGGCCACCGAACCGCTCGAGCGTTCGGCCGGGTGCTCTGGAACAAAGATTCCCTTGGGGAGCTTCTTGCGGTTGTCGGCATCGAAACTCCAGCGGCCACCGATAGGGCCACCATCAGGATCGATCAGCAGATCCAGTCGCTTGCGCTGCATCTCGTAGAAGCGACCCATGAGGGGCTTCTTTCCGGAGGCGAAATGGTCCCCGATGACGGCCTCTGGGGTGAGCAGCATCGGGGTGGCGACGATCTCTAGACCGCAGCCGTGGCGGGATGCGAAAGCGGAGATCCGCCGGGTCAGAACATCGTCCACCGGATCCGCCAGATGAAAGGCCCGGTAGCCCTGCTCAAGCAGATCCCCGAGAATCTCAGCGGTGCTGGCCGCATGCCCCTGGAGCACCCGCAAAACGGTGAAACCCTTGGCCTGAAGCATCTCGGCATAGGCATTCATCGAGGCCCGATGCAGAAGCAGGCGCTGCCGATGCACCTGGATCGGCCACTGGGCATCGGTGCCGAACAGCAGCGGATCTTCGATCAGGGCCACAGCCCGACCCGGCCGAAGCGCGGGATGGTGCTCAAACAGCTGATGGGGAAAAACTAGACTGAGATCCACCGTTAGCTGTCCTCCCCGGCAAGACGGCAGGCACGACGGCCCAGGGCGGTGGCATAGGCGCGATCCACGGGTCCGGCCATAGGGCTCAGCTGGCCAGCCCGGCAATTCATCACCACTTTTTCGCGATGGCCCTGCTGATCGTTGAGCCGCAACACCAGCTGCCAGTGGTTCTTGGCGCTGCGCGTGATGCCATCGGCACAGACAGGCCCCGTGCACAGTCCGGGGGACGCCCAGACCGGAGCGGCGAGAAGAAGCACTCCTGCCAGAGCCATGCAGAGATGACGGATCATGCGGAGAGTTCCTGAGGCTGCTCTTCTAAAGCAGCCCTGGCATCAGCGTCGGTTCCTTCGTCGGAAGGATGGAAGAAATCGTGGATGTCGCGGGCCAGCGCCGGACCCACACCCGGGGCCTTGGACAGGGTCTCAATCGATGCCAGCTGGATGGCATCAATCGAATGGAAATGAGCCAGGAGATCCTTGACCCGCTTGGGCCCAACCCCGGGGATGTCCGAGAGGCGTGACCGCTTCATCCGCTCACCACGCTGCTGGCGGTGGAAGCTGACAGCGAAACGGTGGGCTTCATCCCGCAGGCGGCGAAGCAGCACAACCCCGAGCTGATCCGGTTCACTCTCCAGCGGCTGGCTTTCACCGGGGAGAAACACCTCTTCGCGCTGCTTGGCGAGGGAGCAGACGTTGAGATCCTCATGCAGATCAAGCTCGCGAAGGGCCTCCATCACGGCAGAGAGCTGGCCCTTACCGCCGTCAATCATCACCACATCGGGCCAGTCGTTGAGGCCGTCGGTCTGCAGAGCGCTGCCGCCTTTGTGACGCAGAGCACCCACATCCATCCCTTCCGCCTTCGCCCGGGCCCAGCGACGAAAACGACGGCGCATGATTTCCGCCATCGCCATGAAGTCGTCGCTGTGGCCAGCGCGGATGCTGCTGCTGCGGATCTTGTACTTGCGGTAGTGCTGCTTGGCGGGCAGTCCGTCGATGAACACCACTTGCGACGCCACGGCATCGCTGCCCTGGATGTGACTGATGTCGTACCCCTCGATCCGCCGCGGCGGGGTGGGCAACTCCAGCAGTTGCGCCAGATCCTCCGTGGCCAACGACTGCTTCTCCTGACCTTGCTTGGCACGGAGCAACTCAAACTCCGCGTTGCGCTGCACCAGTTCGATCAGATCGGCTTTCTGCTGGCGCTGGGGGCAGTGGATCTGAACCCGACGCTCCCGCTGTTCCGTGAGCCAGTCCTCCATCAGTTTCTGCTGGGGCAGAGCGTGCTGCACCAACAGCTCGGGGGGCACCTCGACGGAATCCACCTGGCTGTAGTGCTCTTCGATCACCCGTTGCAGGATCAGGCCAGGTTCCAGGCCTGAGGCATCGGCGGTGTAGCCGAGACGACCCACCAACTTGCCAGCGCGCATTTGAAACAGCTGCACGGCTGCCAGGCGTTCGTCGAAGGCAAGGGCCAGCACATCCCGACTCACGGAGGAGTCAGGCAAGCTCATCTTCTGGTCGGCGGTGAGCTGATCCAGGCCCTGAAGTTGATCCCGAACCCGGGCCGCCGACTCGTAGTCCATCCGCTCGGCATACCGCTCCATCTGCTCCTGAAGCAGATGCTGCAGTTCATCGCTGCGGCCCTGGAACACCATCGCCACCTTTCGGAGGGTGCGGTGATAGTCCACCGAGCTGATTTTTTCCTGGCAAACCCCCGGACAGCGCCCGATGCTGTAGTTGAGGCACGTGCGATCGGGGTACATCGGTCGGGGCCGTTGCCGCAGCGGGAACACCCGCTTCACCAGGAACAGGGTGCGACGCAGCAGGCCGACATCGACATAGGGCCCGTAAAAGCGGTCGAGAGGGCTGCGGAAGCGACGGCGACGGGTGATGAAAATCCGTGGGTAGGCCTCACTCCAGGTGATGCAGAGGTATGGGTATTTCTTGTCGTCCTTCAGCAGCACGTTGAAGTGCGGCTGATGGTTCTTGATCAGGTTCGACTCGAGGACGAGGGCCTCCGCCTCGCTGTCGGTGACGATGAACTCAATCTCACAGACCTGGCGTGTCATCAGCCGGATCCGTGGCGACAGATCGTGGCGGCTGCGGAAATAGCTGCGCACACGGCTGCGCAACGCCTTCGACTTGCCGACGTAGAGGATCCGGTCGTCGCAGTCCCGCATCAGATAGCAACCCGGCTCAGCGGGGATCTCCTTCAGGCGGCGTTCAAGACGCTCGGGCTGCGTCAGCAGCGGTGCACCAGAGGCAGCATCCACCAGGCCAGCTCAGCCGCCGTAGTTCCAGCCGGTGCTGGCCAGGTTGAGGGCCTCGCCATCGGTGATCAGACGCGCCGTTTTCACTTCGCCAACAAAAACGGTGTGGTCACCGTGCTTGATCGAACCCACGAGCTCGCACTCCACACCACCGATGGCATCGGTGAGCAGGGGAAGTCCAAGTTCACCTTCCTCGAAGGGTGCCGCTTCAAAGCGACCGCCGAGCGCCTTCTGGGGCTTGAAAAACACGGCTGCCAGATCTTTCTGATCGGCCCGCAGCACGTTGAGGGAGAACTTGCCGGTGGCCTCGATGATGGCGTGGCTGCTGCTGTCAGCCCGAACGCCCATGACCACCAACGGCGGTTCGAACGAGCCCTGGGTCACCCAGCTGGCCGTGAAACCGTTCACCTCATCGCCGTTGCGCACGTTGCAGATGAAGAGTCCATGGGGGATCTTGCGAAGCAGGACCTTTTTGGCGTCGGCGTCGAGGCTCATGGCACGGGTGCGTTGGCTGAAATCTAAACAGCGATCCGCTGCATAGGATCCGCCAATCGCAGATTCCCAATGCGGGCGCTTTACCCCGGCAGTTTCGACCCTCTCACCAATGGTCATATGGACCTGATCGAGCGGGCCGTGAGCCTGTTTGGCGAGGTGGTGGTTGCGGTGCTCAGCAATCCGAGCAAACGGCCTGCGTTCAGCGTCGACGAACGGATCGAACAGATCCGCACGGCGACGTGCCATCTCTCCGGCGTTGAAGTGATCAGTTTCGATGGCCTCACGGTGAACTGTGCCGTCACCCATCGCGCCGACCTGATCCTGAGGGGCCTGCGAGCGATGAGTGACTTCGAATACGAATTACAGATCGCCCACACCAACCGCTCGCTGGCCGACGATCTAGAGACTGTGTTCATGGCCACCACGGCACGCCACAGCTTTCTCAGCAGCTCCGTGGTTAAGGAAGTGGCCCGCTTCGGCGGATCGATTGATCACATGGTTCCGCCAGAGGTGGCGAAGGACCTCAACAGGCTCTTTAATTCGGCTTTCCCCTCCAGCTGAGATGAACGACGTCCGGTTCTCCGTTCTCGATCAACTCGATCAGTTGGAGGAAGTTGTGCTGGAGGGCAGTCGGCTGCCGTTCACCGGCGGACGATTGGTCAACGAAACCGATGCCGTTGAGCTGCTGGATGCCGTCCGCGATGAATTGCCGAAGGAGCTGGAGCGGGCCGTCAAGTTGCTGGATCGCCGGGAAGAGTTCATCAACACCGCCCGCAGGAACGCCGAAGAGATTGTTGAGCAGGCCCAGCGACAGCGCGAACAGCTGGTGAACAACGCCGCGATCCGCCAGGAAGCGGAACGGCAGGTGAATGAGATGCGTGAACAGGCGCGTCAGCAATGTGAGCAGCTGCTCCAGAAAACGCGACAGCAGGGGGCGACTTTGGAACAGGAGATGCAAGGCAAGTTGGCGCAGTTGGAGCAGCAGTTCGCCACCCGCCGCCAGCAGCTGGAGCAGGAAGCCCTGGAGCGTCGCCAGCAACTGGATCAGGAAGCCATTGAGCTGAAGCGTCAACACGCCGAGCGACTCGAAGCCAGCCGCCAACAGGCTCAGCAGCAGATCCAGCAGATCGAAGCCAACGCCGTTGAGCTCAAACGCCAGCACGCTGAACAGCATGAAGCCAATCGCCAGCAGGCGCTGCAGGATTTGGAGACCATCCGCCAGGAAGCCCTGCGCCTGCAGAAGGAAGGCCGGGACGAAGCCGAGCGGATTCACAACGATGCGCTGCAGTTCCGCCAGCAGACCCAACAGCAGTGCGAGTCGCTGATCCAACGCAGCCGCCAGGAAGCCGCCGGCGTTCAGGACGGTGCCAACCGTTACGCCGAACAGACCCTGGGTGAGCTGGAGGTGCGCCTCAAGGAAATGGCCCAGGTGGTAAGGGCCGGCCGTCAGGAGCTCTCCAAGATCCAGACGATCCGCTCAGCAGCTCCTGCACCCAACGCTGGTGATGACACCAAAACCGTGCCGTTCAGTCGATCCCAGCGGGCAGCGTCCCGGCTGCGGTCCATGCGGGGCAACGGCTGATCAGCTGGCTGGCCAGCAGGATCTGGCCCATCACGGAGTTGGGTGCATAGGCCCCGTTTGCAATCATGCTCACGTACCGCGGGCCATCGGTCGTTTCAAGAATTCCTGAGATCGCCCGAACACCACTGAGGGTGCCGGTCTTGCCCCAGAAGCGACCCTCAAGGGACGTGCCCCAGAAGTAGTTGCGCAGCGTTCCCCTTTGGCCAGCAATCGCCATCGAGGCCTGGTAGAAGGCCGCCAGGGGATGTTGCGCCATGCGCCACAGCAACACAGACAACGACCGACTGGTGAGCCGGTTGCCCCGGGAGAGTCCACTGCCATCCCGCAGCCGAAGTCCCGTCATCGGCACACCCTGGGCTTGCAACCAGCGGGTGGTAGCGAGGGAAGCACGATTCACATCCCAGACATCCGCCGCCTCACGCATCAGCACCTCAGCAGTGAAGTTATGGCTCTCAGAGTTGGCCAGGCTGAGCAGAGCGTGCATCGGCGCGGAATCCTCGTTGTGCAGCACCACACTTGCCCCCCTGCTCCGCGCGAGGGCCGCTTCCCGGGTCTGCTGATCGACCATCTGCAGGCGAATTTGCCCCCCCTGCTGCTGCACGGTGGAATTGAGGATCCGCTGCAGCCGTTGCGCTGGATCCATAACCGCCATATGGAGGGCATTGCTGGTGAGGGCAAGACGGGTGATCGGTGCGCCGTAGGCGTAGGAGCGATCCGCAGGATCCCAATCGGCGGGCCACCACCGCTGACGCGGTTCCTCCCGCACCATCAGCTGAACAGGCGCAAAGGAGACGCTGGAGGTGCTGCTGGAGCCGCCCTGGCCAAGAGCCACCATGGCAAACCTCTGGATCTCGGCAATGCTGAGGTCGGGATCGCCTTCCCCCACGATCTCCAGAGATCCATCGGGGTGACGCAAGAGCTGCGTCTTCAGACGGAAGTCGGGGCCGAGGCGATCCAGAGCAAAGGCCGTGCTGACCAGTTTTTGATTCGATGCCGGGATCCGGGGGATCCCCCCATTCAGATCAGCCAGCAGCTGCCCGCGTTGATCGAGAACGCTGACGCTCCACAACCGCTCTTCCCTTCCCACCGCTGAGTCCAAGGCCGTCTGCAGGGCCGGGCAAAGCGCACCGCCGCTGAGCATGGCCTGGCCCTGACGTTGAACCACCGGAGGTGGTGCCAAGAGCGGAGGCGCTGCCCTGAGGGGCAACTGGGGCGCCAGCACCAGCAGGGAAACCAGGGCAGAGCGAATCACAGAGGCATCACTCCGCTCACAACACCTTTCAAGCGGTAGAGGCGACCCTCCAGTTCAACGGGCACACCCACCTTGAGCTTGGTGCCGCCGATCACAACACCGGAGGGTTTGATCTCGGCCTGGGCCTCCATCACAAACCGGGCATGGCGGGGCAGAGCCGTTGCGGGGGCATCGGCGACAACTACCGAACCATCGGGCTGCACCGCCGTCAGGGAATTGGTGACGTCATCCACCGACACCAGGCTCACCCGACCGGACGGTTGATTGCGGATCACGATGTTGAGTGCTGCTTCCTCCCGCACTGAATTCAGCAGCTGCTCGGGATCAGCGCTGTACAGCCGCACCACATCAACGCTGACTTGCACAGGCTTCACGGCACCCGTGGCCTTGGCGACCGCATTCGAGAGCTTGGGGGACCAGACCGCGCCTGCCAGAGCTGCCAGGGAGACGACTCCAGCCACGGCATCGATGGGTGAAAGGGATCGAAGCCTGTTGAGCACCATCGAAGGGGAGTCTGAGTTCGAACCTTAAAGAGAGTCTGAGGCTGGATCAAGCCAGGCGCGGCTCAATTGCGCAGACCATCAAGGAAGCGATCGACCCCGGAGAGCTGTTGCTTGATGCTGTCGGGATCTTCACCGGCCAAAAGAGCTGCTGTGGTGTCGGGATCCGGACGTTCAGGCAGCACCTCCAGTGGCCGGTAACCATCGGGATCCTGGCGATAGAGACGCCAGTCATCGGGGAAGCAGCGCATCAACGCTCCTCCCTGCAGGGGCTGGAGCCAGTAGGCCTGCTGCCAGCTGGCTACGAAACCCTTGCGGCGCTCCCGGGCCACGCTGCCGATGCCCACGGCGGCGTCTTCAAGACGCCCATTCAGCATCAGAACCACTCCAGCATGGTTTTCACACAACGCCTGGAACTCCTCGTAATCAGCAGGGGAGGGGTTCACCGCAAGCAGCAGGCGGGTGTCGGGGGCGTCGCTCTCCGCACGTTTGAGCTGATTGAAATCAAGTATCACTTCTTTGAGGTCCTCGGCATCGCGCCGGGCCAAAGCGGCAGCACCGGCATCGGGCCAAACCATCAACAGATCCTGACCGGCAGTGATCAATGCACGGGCCAGACGCACCGCCACCGGGAGCAGACGAAGGCCCTCAAAGCGGAGGCTTGCGGACCAGCGTTGACCATCGCCGGATCCAATGGCCGCCAGGGCCGCTTGCAGCATGGCCTCCTCGGCCGCGAGCAAATCCGCAGGGAGGGCAAGACAGGGAGCGTCGGATTGAGTCATCGCTAAAGCATGTCAGGAAAATGCCGCAAACACGGATGCAAAACGGCCCGGAACGGCGTCGAGATCCTGATCCGACAGCCAGGGGCCAAGGGTCAGCCGCAGGCCCGACTGACGTTCAGTCCCGGGAATGCCCATGGCGGTGAGCACAGCACTGTCGGCACTGCTGCCACTGCTGCAGGCACTGCCGCTGCTGCAGGCCACCCCCGCCGCCGCCAGCCGTCGCACCAGATCGCGTCCCGGCAGCGGCTGTCCATCAACGGTTTTCGCCAACAGTGCGATGTGATGGGGCAGACGCTGATCCGGGTGAGGGCCGCAGAGCTGAAGCTGAGGTAGCTCGAGCAGGCGTTCGAGCAGTTGATCCCGTTGACGACGGATCTGGTTCGAGCTGCCCGGTGGAATTGGCTGGCTGACGGGGTCAAAGCTGGGAAGAGCCATCAGGGCATCGGCCATGCCGCTCACCAACGCAACCGGTTCGGTGCCGGAGCGCAGGCCGTGTTCCTGGCCACCACCGCCCTGGAGCGGTGAAAGTTCCACACCCGGGGCCCGAATCAGCAGCCCCACGCCCCGGGGGCCACAGAACTTGTGGGCCGAGAGGGTCAGCAGATCAACCCCGAGCCGCTCGAAGGCGAAGCAACCCTGGGGCACAAGCTGGGTGGCATCGCTGTGGATGACGATGCCGCGCTCACGGCAGGCCTTGGCGATCTTGCTCACGGGTTGCAGCGCACCCACCTCTCCCTGAGCTGCGATCAGGGAGACCAGCCGGGTTGGAGCCGACAACAGCCGATCGAGCTGGTCGAGCCGAACAACGCCCTCACGATCAACGGGCCATTCGGCAATGCTCCAGCCCAGGGCTTCGAGTTGGTGCGCGGCAGCAACCACCGCCGGATGTTCCACCGCAGAGATCACCAACCGGCCCGGAACAAGACCTGCGGCACTGCCCAGCAGGGCGAGGTGCACGGATTCCGTCGCCCCTGAGGTGACGATCAACTGATCAGGGCTGACAGCAAAACGCTCGGCAATGCGCCAGCGGGCCCGCTCGAGAGCCTCGGCTGCTGCCAACCCGGCGCCATGAAGGCTGCTGGGGTTCGCCCAGGCCTTCTGCTGCACCTGCTGCATCACCGCGATAACCGCCGGCAGGGGCGGTGTCGTGGCAGCAGCATCCAGATAGAGCTCAGGGCGTTCCACGCTCGAACCGCGCCTTGGTGCGCTGCTCCAGGGATTCACTGGCGAGATTGAGCATCGAGTCAAGGGACGTGCTGCTGAGGAAGACCTGCACCTTCTGCTGCGCCTCATCACGGAGGCAGCGGTCAGGACGCTGGCATTGATCAGCGCAATCCTTCGAGCAATCGAAATCGGCTGCAGCCGTCGCCGCAGGTGGAGCGGCAGGGGCTTCGCTGGTCGACGCCATCGCGGAACCAGCCGGCACCATATCAGGCGTCAGCACCCCGTCAAACACCGCTTCGGCGGGTCCCGTCATCAGCACGGAACCAGTGCGATCGCGCCACTCAATCATCAGCGGACCGCCGGGCAGCACCACCTCGGCGCAGTCATCGGCGAGGCCCAGCAACACCGCCGCCACCAGCGTGGCGCAGGCACCGGTGCCGCAGGCCAGGGTCGGGCCTGCACCCCGTTCCCAGACCCGGATCTCCAAACGTTCACGGTTGTGCACCTGGAGGAAATGAACATTGGTCTTGGCCGGGAAGGCCGGATGCACCTCCAGCGCAGCCCCCCAGGCATCAAAGGGAATGCTGGCCAAGTCGTCGACAGGCACCACCACATGGGGATTGCCCATGCCAACGGCCGCCACCTTCAGCTGTTCTCCCTCCAGCAGCAGCACCCCCTGAGGAAGTCCGTCTTCAGGCATCAGGGTTGTGGGGATGCCTTCGGAGCTGAGGAAGGGCGGCCCCATGTCCACCCGCAACTGGCCATCGGCCATCAGTTCAGGGCGAATCATTCCCGCCAGGGTTTCGATGTCCCAGCGGCGGCCGGGAGCATCACCGTCGGTGTCGGCCAGGTAGCGGGCCAGGCAGCGAATGCCGTTGCCACACATTTCGGCCTCACTGCCATCGACATTGAGAATCCGCATCCGCAGTTCTCCATCCGCCTGAGCAGGCAGCGCCAGGATCAAGCCATCGCCACCCACACCGAAGCGCCGATCACAGATGCGGCGCACCCAGGCGGGATCGGGATTGCTGATTGCATCGGGCAGTTGTCCCTGCCGGCCTTCAACGATCAGGAAGTCATTGCCAAGTCCCTGATATTTGCTGAACTGCAACATATCTTTACGATCCAGTGCTGACGGGCCTTCTCAGCATTCTGTCATCTCGGAATATGCACCGGGCTACCCACTGGAAAGACAGGGCTGATGAGGGCTCACTGACCCGAGCTGTCGCTTCTTCTGTCAGTCGCCAGCCTGAGCAAGTCGATAAACACGAGCCCCTTTATTCAGAGCTGGGGGGCTCTTTTTTTTTGGGCGAACGAAACCCCACCGGCAAGTGGGCCGAGCGATGGTGGTTCCGCTGCTCCGGATCAACTGCAAATCAACTGGAGCTTTTCTGTCGTAACCCTGCTTCGACAGGGCGTGACGCATCACCTGACACCTATTGAGAGAGGGATGTCCTGAATCGATGAAACAGAGATGCACAGCTGCTGCACGCATTTACCTTCCGGTTTCAATCTGATACTCATCTTCGGCATGTACTTCATCGAACGCCGAGGGGCCGACCGTCAATGGATCAGGGAACTGAACTTCAAAAATGAATTCAAGGCAGTGATCGGTGCTCGACGCAAGGCAATTTCAACCTTGGTTACCTATCGGGTCGTCCATGCGCTCTGGCCTAACCAAGTGGTCTGCTACGTGGATGGACCCGAGCTGGCCAAAGAGGTGGAAACAAAGGGGTGACCGCTCTGCAAAGCACACCCACCTAGAACCGAACTCATCTCGATGAGCTCAGGCTGAGGTGATGGGGCAAATTGATCCGATTTGCAGGATCGGCACACCGAGCTGAGTGAGGTGAGGCCTTCATCCGAACGACTGGTGACGCTTTGCCTCTCTTCTTTCTCTCACCACCGCAGGTTTCAACGGGCAAGCCAATGCACGAAACGGTATGTGTTGTCCATCAAGAATGAGTTCGCCGAGTGATTGAGCGTGGTGAAGGTGAATCTCCATCAGATCTCCTACCAACCTCCTCGGTGTAACCAGACCTCATTGCGGGTCAAGTGTCATCGGCTGCCATTTCGGCATTGCTTCTGGTTTGCCTCGTGCACCGTGGTGAGTGAGGTGAGGTGTCGTGCGGACCGTGGCGTGAAAAGTCGTCGGCACCGTGTGGTGAAGATTTGGGGGTGAGCCTGGGTGCGTCCTTGGGATCGCAAGGTGCCTCTTCCTTCCCTTTCTTCCTCAAGACGACAACAGCGCCGGTCAGATCGTGGAAAACCTGAAGGTCTCCAACCTACCTGCGCCAGTGCATAGATACTTCTGTTTGTTCAGAACTGGATCAATTGATATGCATCAGAAAGTCAGTCACTGCAATGTTCATCCATTCACAGCTGCCTGAAGTGCCAGTCCATTCTCAACAAGCCAGCTGAATCCACACCTGGTGGACCACGGAAAAAAGAAAAGACAACCAGTGGCAGGTCTGAGTTCTGAAATTCAGAGGGGTGCATGGGGGTGGTTTTCATCCCTGACCTCTCGATAGAACACCATATAAATTTTTATCATTTATTACCGAGCAGAAAAGGTCCCATACTTCGATCAATACTACTCAACGAAATTCATCCAACCCATGGTCAAGGTCGAGAAACCGCTGCGCCTCTCAGTTGAAGAGAATGAAGTCGGATAACTCAATGAGCCAATCGCTTTCCTTGAGGATATAGCGAACACTGCCAACCACTATCTATATTCAAAGTTTTACTTGAACTCAAGTGTCTGGCACCTGGCAAATATGACACCAGACTCATGCTCCAAATGACCAGCTATCCGCACATCTTGATACTTGATATCATCACCCAGCTCAGGTTTATTCCTAGACCTAGCAATGTATGGCTGGAACTTCGATGAGATGAACAGCTCACCCTTTCGGTTATAGACCTCAGACCTAGTTTCAATCGGTTCACCATAGTCTGAATACTGTTGAGGTATCTCATCCATTGCCCAATCAATCAGCCGGTCAAGATCCATTCGGTTGCCGCCGATATCGATACTGCAGTGATGCAGAGGGACAAGAAAATCATGACGCTTCTGAGGCTCCCAAAGGTGAGAGCCATCCATCATCATGCAGCCATAGTCAAAGTCAAAAAAGTAATGTTCGGTTCGGAGCTGATAATTGTTATACACAACATAAAGTGTGGGAAATTTTTTTCAACACTGGACTTAATGCTGTCATCGCGACAGGTGCCAGTAGCTGTTCAAATCCCCCCTTGTCGAGTCACACAATATTGCCGAGGTAGGCAGATCTAATCAGTTCCCTGATCACTCGTACCTTCGGACACTTGTAGTGCTTACCCAACTCAGTCAGCATCTTATGCTCTTCATCAGACAGTGTGATCTTAGTTTTAACTTGCTTAGGCTTGATGTTGTTCTTGTCTAGTTTAATGCCAGGAATTATTTGAGTTTCTTCGTTAAAGGTTTAAACAAAGCCGAAGGAAGTTACATAGTATTTAGTAAGTATCAGAGCTCCGGCTCTGCGAGCCTTCACTAATGATCAAACTAAATAGGATGTAAGACCTTGAAGAACTACGATTCTGTCTTTCTATTGGGTATTAATGAGTATCAGGAACTCCGGCTCTGTCGAGCCTCCGTTCACTGATTAAACTTAATAGACAATCACCTCTTGTCTTTCTTTAGAAGGTTTAAACAGAGTCGGTAGTCCTGTTGAGAATTAAGTGAGTATGGCTCCCTTCGTTCGCCCTATCAAACTTAATAAGCAACTAGTTCTTGGTGTCTTTTTTAGCCCTTCTTCTCGACACTGTCGTGCCATCTGACTAAAGAACATGTTTGTCTTCCCCAATAAAAGCAGCCCTTTGGATTTTATCTCCCTCTTATGTCGGCCCTTTGGATTGAGTTTTGTCCCTCTTAAGCTGGTGGGATCAAACCTTTTCCCCCCGGATACTTAGGCCTTTGGATTATCCCCCCCTTCTAAGTGGGGTATCGGCCACTCATCGTGAATTAGTGGGACCAAAGTTCTGTCCCTCTCTACCCGACGTAGAAAAGCCAGTCAGATGCAGAGCCAATTACATACGTATAATATACAAGTGCCCGATGATCGGTCACCCCCCTCACAAGTGCCATAGACACTGGGCTTCGTAGTAGCTGGAGGTGTCTGGTCTCTTCGCTTTGATCCTCATCTGTTTCAGCCGGTAGCTGGGTGGACCCATCACGTCGATGGAATACCTCACCGCTTCGAGAATCTTGGGGTGGGTGACACGCCACACGGTGTTGTTCGATCCACCGGGGTTGGGCTCCTCATGTTCGATCTGCAGGAAGCCACCATCCAACAGCTTGTTCAAAGCTCGGGCCACGGTGTCTCGCTTCAGCCCTGTCTCGATTGATAGGCCCTTGATGGTGTAGCTCGTAGTGCCCCCACGATCGCCTCTGTTGTCGTTCCCGGCTGCTTCCCACATCACTGCATAGACACGCAGCGCAGAGCTACCTAGGAGAGCCACTGCCTTTAACATCGGCATGGCATTGTCAATCCTTACCACCGCTTAATTGAGGTTCTAATTTAATAATCAGGGGTAGACAACAACCATGACTGCAGGGCGAAGAATCGTCCTGAAGGCGCCTCGGCCCTGTCTTCTATAATAATCCACTTAATGTTATTTTGAAGCCCCTTCTAGCGTCTTCTGGAGGGGTCTCAGAGCATTTCTGTATAGCCGAAACACTCCTCATATCAAGTGTCATCGAAAAGGGTTGGTGAAAATTCGATTTCCGCTCTTTCGGACTCACCATATGGCTTGAACCTGTTGTGAGTCATGCACTACGACTTACGCAATGTGCAACGGGTTGACTACACAAAAGCCTTTTGTCCACAAAAAACCAACAGATCCAATAGGACCTAGAAGCTGATATCAAACCGAACATTCTCAGAAAAAATGCAAACTATCGCTGCGGGGCTCCAGAGGCGGGATCAGCCAGCGGGTTAAACCTGGTCATGAACCACGCGCCTGCCGATCACAACCTGGTCACATGGGTGCATCAACTTGAGGTCGGCGAGAAGAGCTGCACCCCTGGGACTGAAACCACCAGGGGTCTTTCTTGCCGTAGCGGAGGGGAGGCTTACGGCTGCCTCCTTCTCCCTAACCACTGATCAGCGGTTCCAGATCGCCTTACTTACTGACAGACCCCTCCGTCGGTAGGTCAACAACCGAAGCAAGGACTTGGGGCCACGGAACTGCGAGGAGGAACTAGTCCTCCCCAAGCGATGCAGTATCCGCTTAAACACGTTCGGCGCGTTACAAACCTCTTACGCAAATGCACCAAATGTCTTCAGATTTTTGATAAGCGCAGAAAGCAACCCCTGACATCGCTCATGCCAAGGGTGCCTTGACTGCCAGCTGACGGGTCGCTCTCCCGTGCTGCCAAGACAGTGACAAGTGGCACCGCCTGGACACCAAATATGGGGGCAGTTGGGAGGATCTGCAGCGATTTCTCCGGCAAATATCAGTTCCCTGAAAAACGCCTAAGAGAATTCTCATTTGTATTGCTTGCTACTGCAAGTGATTGCTCGTCTTTTCACTCCTAGAACGCCTAGATCGCACTGACTGGGTTCGACTGATACTGAGAGGCATGGCAGAAAGGCAGTTCCGAGTCGAAGAACTCAACCCTTTCCTGGAGTGGCACCTTCATACATCAGCAGCGTCATTGGAGGTCGCCTCAGCAGAAGCGACGAGGATTGCCAAGGTGATCGGCAGTAAAACCAGGGTGCTCAGCCCAGATGGAGCAGTCCTATTTGAGGTGGATGTCACAACGGAAGACTGAACCCGTTGCCGATCCCCTCTGACATGGAGTAGTTCAGAAGTACTGCAAGTGAGCTTGATGGAGGAGTGGGGTTTTGTCGACGATCGGAAGTTTGAGTCCTTTAGGGGCCACAAGAGCTGTTCAACCTGCGGCCATTTCGGATTCGCCGTCTTGGGCCAATGCCAAGTGCTGGGTTGCTGCCACCTCAGACAAGCCCTGCTCACGCCTGGCTCCCATCCACTCAAGAGCTGCAAACATCGGAGCTACTGCTCAGCAGTGGATCCGTACAGCGAGGGCACCTGAATTGACTCTCACCACAGAAATTAAGTTGTGTAAAAAGTGTATCGATATCTGTAGGTAGTTGAACTCAAGTACATGAAGTTTCCGTTACATCTAGTGAGAGACTGGGTTCTGTATCAAGAGGCGCCTATTTGGAATTACAGAATCCCTTAATATTCTTCGCATCGCTGATCATGGGCTCTGCCCTGCTTCCAATGGCTTCGTCCAAGAAGGAACTCGCACTGCTGGGTGGCACTTTCATCTTTGGCTTGAGTGCTCTTGAGATGGTTCTGCGAATTGGTGGATATTGAGTAGAGGACTGTCCTCTGCCTTTAAGCGATAACCGGGCATCAAACCAAGGTGGTGGCTTCTGAAGAAGCTTGTATGGAAGAGGTTTGACTTAGGTCACCCTGATGGGGGAGAAGACCCGCTGAATAAATCCCTCGGCTAGGGGAGTTGATTCCCAGCTGGATCGGAGATGGTGTGTTCACGGGCGAGAGCCTCGCAACACAAAGGAATCAAATGAAACTCTTCAAGACAATCGCTGTTGCTATGGCAGCAATAGGCATCGGAGCAGTAGTCGCTGGCTGTGGTCCTTCCAAGCCCAGACAGGCTGACCTACCAAAGCAAGCAGATAAGTGGGTTAGCAAGGTGAAAGTTGATCCAGAGAGCAAAGTTACATACATAGGAAAAACAAGAAATTTTCTAATTACTGATGCAAGCCAGGTCAAGGAGCTGAATGACAGTCGACCCATAAAAATTGGCGACACCATTAATGGAATAAAAATTGGAGCGATTAAGTGCAGCTTCCATTGGAATGACTCAAGCTATGGCAACAGCCAATTTATGTGGCGAGGCAAATGTGGATGCATGGCTGGAAGAAACAAATATCAAATAAATAATGCTGTAAACAATGATGGCAAAAAGAATTTTGACTATATAAACGTAGCTCCGGTCTCTCTTTAGTTGAATATTGTCGGGAAGCCTGATACCATTGCACAGTCGCTGAAAGCCATACAAGACCCGCAAGGGAAAAGCTGGGGGCGTTGATATTGTCGCTATCCATCTGCCGATAAAACCTCACACACTCGACCCCGTCAGCAATGGCGGGGTTTTTATCACGTCATAACGACCCTTCACCCAGCCACTGAAGAGCTGCAAACACTGGACGTTTTGTTCAGCAGTCGGTCCCTACAAGCGAGAACGTCTGAAGAGACGTGATCACCAATCAGAATGTGACCAGTACTTTTTATGCATGTAGCAAAAAGATCCTGCAATAAGCTTCGAAGCTTCGAATCCCCCTTCCAACTCAAAATAAAGAGCAGCAGAGAATATTTCGGTCTTGCAGTTCATGATCATCGCGCTCGGTATATCCAATCCGTTTCGGTCTTTATTTTGTTCTTTGGTTGTAATCGCAAGACCAAATAATGCATTGTCTTCTGATGATCTCGAGTAGGTCATTGACATAAAGTAAGGCTTTGTAAATTCAAAGTTGCCACTCTTGATATTTGGATCCACCTCGGCTGCGGCAAGTTGGGGGTGCATGGTCATGAGCAATACGACGAGAAGCTTTTTCATTTGCTAGATCCTTCTCCCTCTTTTGTAGCTAGGCGCGTACAAATGGGACAGTGCTTCCAGCTGACCGTCATAACGAAAGCAACTCCAATGCCTTCCGTTTGGCGTCCATCGTCACGCTGCCATACCTGTTGGTGCTGGTCTTCGGAGTGTGACCAAGGATCGAACCAATCACGAACTCATTGACACCGTGAGCTCTCAGCACCGTCGTCGCTGCATCTCTGCAGGCCTTGGGTGAGACACCAATCCTCCGATGCCATGACATTCCATTGCCCCATCGCTTGTATTTGTCCTCGTACAAGCCTGGGAAAACGTATCCCTTGATGCCTCTCAGTTTCGCACCTTCGATGTGCTTCCTCAGGGCTGGGATGATTGGAATATCTCTGACCCTGTATGCGTTCTTGACTGGGCGAAGATCGTTCTCGCGGATGTGGAAGATGCCTTGCTCAAGATCAATATCGTCGGCTCTGATTCCTGCTGCTTCTGAGACGTGACAGCCGGAGTATTTCATCAGCCAATACAACAACTGTTGATGGTCAGGCAGTTTGTGGATGAGTTTGTCGGCTTCATCCAACAGCTGGACCTCTTTTGGCTTGCTCTTGGCCTTGATCCGCTTGAGCTTGATGGCGTTGAAGGGGTTCCTCTCAATCCAGTCCTCTTCCTCTGCAACCTCAAACAACGCCTTCACATACCTAAGCCTGGTCTTGGTGGTTGACGCTTGAACTGAATCCAACAGGTGGTCCCGGTACTTCCTGGCATGTGCCTCTGTGACCTGATCCACTGACTCGACACCAGCCACCTCCATCGCCTTGGAGAGATGCCTCTTCCATTCACCCAGCGTTGAAGGTGCTGGATCCTTCAGACGTACAGCCAAGTCGATCAGATCCTGCCAACTGCGTTCGACAGGGAGACCAGCCTCGATCCGTGACTGCCTCTCTACGACCCTGTGTGCCTCTTCATCAGTGAGTTTGGGACAGAGGTCAGTTGGTCCCATTCCCTCCTGTTCAAGGACCACAGAGGTGGGTGTCTCTGCACGCGGTGATCGAGAGACCACCTCCATCAGTGCATCCACGTCCCCTCGCGCCTCTGCAATCGCTCGGTCAGTCATGACCAAGAACTCAGGAACGGATCTCCTGGCCTCGGTCAGGTCGTTGCCTGCCTTCCATCTCCAGTGCTTCTTGCCAAGCCTTGCTTGGAGGTCCTTCGGCACAGCTCTGACAAAATACAGACCGGGCTTGGTGCCGAGTCTCTGAAGGTATGGAGATATGCCCACGAATATGCACTGGGATGTCAGTAACCGTAAAGATCCCAGTCAACCGTAGCTATTTGGCCGTGTCTTTGCTGAACTGCAGCATGCGTGGCCGGTATTGCCGCCGAATCCTATGGAGACATCTCCACTCGATCCAAGCCTTCCGGGGGTTCGGTTGCTGCAGAGCTGGATCCGTGAACAGCTCCCCCTCAGCATTGGATTGGTGGGGCAGGAGCCCATAGAGGGGCGTCTGATCTGGCAGGACCCTGAATTTCTGGCCATCGAACGAGCGGGCACCAGCCGGCCCGTGCTGATCAACCGGCGTCAGATCAGCGTGATCCGCTCCCTCGGCTGAACACCAGGCATGTGGCACGATCGCAACCTTGCCGAGCGCTGGTTCCGTGAACGCTGCCAACCCTGCCGTCGACACCAGTGCCCAGACCGGTCGTTACGACCCCACCGCGCTGGAGCAGCGCTGGCAGGAGAGCTGGAAGGCGGATGGGGTGGACACCACTGAAGTTGGTGGGGAGAAGCCCGGGTTCTTTGCCCTGTCGATGTTCCCGTATCCCTCGGGAAGCCTGCACATGGGCCACGTCCGCAACTACGTGATCACCGATGTGATCGCCCGGGTGCAACGCATGCTGGGCCATGCCGTGCTGCATCCTATGGGCTGGGATGCCTTCGGACTTCCGGCGGAAAACGCAGCGATCGAACGCAATGTGGATCCCGGTGAGTGGACCGACCGCAACATCGATCAGATGCGGGCGCAGCTGGATCGGCTTGGTCTGTCGATCGACTGGAGCCGCGAGCAGGCGACCTGTCACAGCGACTACTACCGCTGGACCCAGTGGCTGTTCCTTGAATTGCTTGAGGGCGGGCTGGCCTATCGCAAGAACGCCACCGTCAACTGGGATCCCGTCGACCAGACCGTGCTGGCCAATGAGCAGGTGGATGGTGACGGCCGCTCCTGGCGCTCCGGAGCCCTGGTGGAGCAACGCCAGCTGAACCAGTGGTTCCTGCGCATCACCGACTACGCCGAGCCGCTGCTCAATGACCTGGATGCCCTCAAGGGCTGGCCGGAACGGGTGCGCACCATGCAGGCCAACTGGATCGGCCGCTCCGAAGGGGCCGAGATCAGCTTCAACGTTGAAGGGGCACAGAATCAGACGATCACCGTCTTCACCACCCGCCCCGACACCCTCGCTGGGGCGAGCTATGTGGTGCTGGCACCGGAAAACGAGCTGGTGGACAGCCTCAGCAGCGAAGAACAGAAGGACACGGTCGAAGCCTTCCGAAAGGAGGTGGCTCGTCTCAGCACGATCGAACGCACTTGTGATGACAGGCCCAAACGGGGAGTGCCCATTGGCAGCCATGTGATCAACCCCCTGACGGGGGTGGTGCTGCCGGTGTGGATCGCCGACTACGTGCTGGCCGAGTACGGCACGGGCGCTGTGATGGGCGTACCGGCCCACGACCAGCGCGACATCGCCTTTGCCCAGTCGAATGGTCTGCCGATCCAGCAGGTGATCGACGCCGAGGGAGCTGCTGAAGCCATCGCGGCCGGTCAGGCCTGGACGGATGCCGGAACACTGGTCAACTCAGGCAGCTTCGATGGCACCGCCTCCAGCGAAGCAAAGGGCGCCATCACTGGCCACGGCGCCGAGCAGGGTTGGGCCCGCAGCAAGGTCACCTATCGCCTTCGCGACTGGCTGATCTCACGCCAGCGCTACTGGGGCTGCCCGATTCCCGTCATCCATTGCGACAATTGCGGTGCTGTTCCGGTGCCGCGCGAGGACCTTCCGGTGGAGCTGCCCCGGGGCATTGATCTCTCGGGCAAGGGCGGTTCGCCCCTGAGCCAGCAAAGCGACTGGGTCAACGTGGCCTGCCCCCGCTGCGGCAAGCCTGCCAAGCGGGAAACGGACACCATGGACACCTTCATGTGTTCCTCCTGGTATTTCCTGCGCTTCGCCGATCCCCACAACACCGAGAAACCCTTCAGCAAGGAGGCGGTGAACCGCTGGTTGCCGGTGAAGCAGTACGTGGGTGGCATTGAACACGCGATCCTGCACCTGCTCTATGCCCGCTTCTTCACCAAGGCGCTGAAGGATCGCGGCCTGATCGACATCAACGAACCGTTTGAACGGCTCCTCACCCAAGGCATGGTGCAAGGCGTCACCTACCGCAATGCGACAACCGGCAAGTACATCGCTCCAGCGGACGTGGCAGATGCCGAAGATCCCCGGGACCCCAACACCGGCGACAAGCTCGAGGTGTTATTCGAGAAGATGTCGAAGTCGAAGTACAACGGCGTTGATCCCGCGGCGGTGATTGACCGCTACGGCGCCGACACAGCCCGCATGTTCATCCTGTTCAAGGCACCGCCAGAGAAGGATCTGGAGTGGGATGACGCCGATGTGGAGGGCCAGTTCCGCTTCCTGCAACGGCTTTGGCGCCTTGTTGAGGCGGGTTCTGCCCGCATCGACTCACTCGAGCCGATGCAACGGCCGGCCGATCTGAGCGATGCCGATAGTGACGTGCGCCGGGCGCTGCACCTGGCCATCGAAGCCGTCAGCGAGGATCTCAGTGACGAGATCCAGCTGAACACGGCAATCTCCGAGCTGATGAAGCTCTCCAATGCCATCAGCTCCACGGGCATCGATGCCCTCAGTGCACCTGTGTTGCAGGAGGCTCTTTCCGGACTGGTTCGCCTGCTGGCTCCGTTCGCGCCGCATCTGGCTGAGGAGTTCTGGAACCGTTTGGGGGGAAGTGGCAGCGTGCACCGTCAAAGCTGGCCGGTTCTGGATCCAACGGCTCTGGTGCAAGACAGCGTTGAAGTGGTGATCCAGGTGAAGGGCAAGGTGCGGGGCAAGCTGCAGGTTCCGGCCTCAGCCGGCAAGGAGGAGCTGGAGCGGCTCGCCCTGGCAAGTGATGTGGCCGAAAAATGGTTGGAAGGAGCAGCTCCCCGACGGGTGATCGTGGTCCCCGGGAAATTGGTGAACCTGGTGCCCTGATCCCTGTCGGGATCAGCCTTTGCTAAAGCGCATCGAGGCGGGCTGACTCCAGTCGCCCTGGGCACTGAAGCCGCGCTGGTTGCCGGTGAGATGGCGCAGGATCCAGAAAATGGATTCGTCGGTGCCATCGCCGAGGGCCAGGCGGATCTCATCGGCGGAGCGGGCCACACCGTCGGCCAGGATTGCTTCCACACGACCTTGGAGATTGAGAATCGCAGCGGCTGCCTTTTTACCGGCTTCCACACCCGGCTGATGGTAGGCGTTGATGTTCACCAGTTCGCCGTAGAGACCGACGGCACGCTCGAACAGAGCGATCAAGGCACCGAGACGGCGTGCATCAAAGCAGCGCATGCTGATCGTCATGCTCTGGCGCCCACTCTCGGTGAGGGCTGAGCGGGTGCCCTGCAGGAAACCATCGAGGAAGTCGCCTGGGCATTCCCCGGAAATCGTAGGGATATCGCTCACGTCCTCGAGCACCTCGATGAAGGTGGCAAAGAAGTTGTCGACACCGTCGCGCAGTTGCTGCACGTAGGCGTGCTGGTCGGTGGAGCCTTTGTTGCCATAAACAGCAATGCCCTGGTGAACCACGTCACCGTTGCGATCCAGGCGCTTGCCCAGGGATTCCATCACCAGCTGCTGGAGGTAACGGCTGAACACCTCCAGACGATCGCGGTAGGGCAGAACAACCATGTCGCGCTGACCGCGACCACCACCGGCCACATGCCAGGAGGCGGCCATCAGAGCGGCTGGATTGCGGCGAAGATCCGCCATGCGGGTGGCAGCATCCATCTGAGATGCTCCGCTGAGAAAATCGCGGATGTCGCAGCCAATCAAGGCCCCGGGCAGCAGACCCACGGCACTGGTGATGCTGGTGCGGCCTCCCACCCAATCGAACATGTCGAAACGCTTGAGCCAACCTTCCTTCTGGGCCTGCTGATCCAGCTTGCTGTCGAGCATCGTCACGGCAACGGCCTGACCGGCCCACTGGCCACCAGCGGCCTCGAGGCGATGGCGAGCCTGCTCCATGCCGAGGTGGGGTTCAGGGGTGCCCCCCGACTTGCTCACCGTCACCACCAGCGTGCGGTCTAGACGACCTTCCAACCCCGCCAGGACGTTGCTCATCCCATTGGGATCGACGTTGTCGAAGAAATGGAACGGAAGTCCCTCTCCCGGGTTCTGCAGAGCCTTGATCATCAAAGCGGGACCAAGACCACTGCCGCCAATGCCGATCCAAAGGACATCGGTGAAGGCTTCGCCGTTGGGGGCCTTGATCGTTCCGTTGACCACATCGCGCCCAAAGGCGGCGATCAGGTCAATTTCCCTGGAGATGTGCTGCTGCAGCTCTGAGGAAGGGGCGAGTTCGGGGGTGCGAAGCCAGTAGTGACCCACCTGACGCTGCTCATCGGGATTGGCGATGGCGCCAGCTTCCAACTCCTGCATCGCAGCGAAGGCCTTGTCCATCCGAGGCTGCAGCTGCTGCAGGTCGCTCGCGTTCACATGCATCCGGCTGATGTCGAGCCAGACGCCCAGATCATCGTGATACCAACTGAGATCGCAGAACCTCTGCCACTGAATATGAGCGTCGGAGGCGCTGAAATCCGGGAAGCTCATGCCGGGCGGGCGTTGCAGTCTTGCCGAACGTATCCAGGATCTGGCGTGATGCCCACGCAAAAGGACACCCCAGCTAGTTTCATGTCACCTTCCGCTGACCGCATTTCCAGCCCCCATGGCTGAGCCACTGCGATGGACAACGGCGCTGCTGGTGACGGCAGCCAGTTTCTGCCTGATCGGTCAGTGGTCGCAGCCGGTGGTTGATCTTGAGGATCAGGCGCCTGTGGTAGTCGGAGACAGGCTCGAGCCCACAGACTTCTCCCCCGAAGAACTCAAGCTGCTGCAACGGCGCTTCGGGGTGCACGGACCCCAGACGCAGCTGGCCCAACTGTTCACCAGCGGAGTTGATCAACTCCAACCCCTGCGCGCATCGACCCTGGATCGCCTGCGTGACCTGAAACCGGTGATCCTGCGCCAGGCAGAGGCTCATCAGGTGAATCCGATGCTGATCACCGCCGTACTTTTCGACGAAATTCAGCACTCCAAGCCAGGGGAAAGCCTTCCCTTCATCGCCCATTCCGGTCTGGTGAAGACCCATGGACCAGCCCAGATCGGCGTTTCGGAGCTGATCCATCAGAACCGGCTGCCGGCGAACCCAACACAGGAGGAGATCACCTGGGCCCGCAATCAATTGCTAGACCCCGAAATGAACATCACCCTGCTGGCGGCAAAATTCCAACGGCTGAAGTTGGCACTTGGCTTGCCGGAGAGCTTGTTGTTGCAGGCGAGCCGCTCCTACCTGGATGCCAAGGCGATCGCCACCCTCACCTATCTCCACAACGGGAAATTGGATTACCCGGCGCGTGTGTTGGGCTACATGCAGGACCCTGAACTGCACAGGTTGATTTACGGCGGCCGCCAACCGAATCCCGACATCACGGTTTAAACATCCACGGAGGGGACTTGTCTGCTTAGGCGGCCCAACCCAATCTCTCTTCTCCGCATCCCTCAGTTGAGGGAGATCAGCAGCTCCGCCTCTCCCTTATTGGGGCGATGCGGTAGCCCCCGTGGCTGTTGTTTCATCGGTCCAGCACGGTAGATCGATGAAACAACTCCCTTACCTGCTGGCATTTGGCCTACTGGTTCCAGCAGCAGCGCTGGCTCAGGTGGACGCCGAAGTGGCAGCCCAATGCAAAGACGCCAGGGATTTTTATGGCTGCGTCAGGGCCTTCGCCACTCCAGCCCAGCGCTCAAATGACATTGAGCCTCTTGTCGGCGTGATGGGGCAGGTGGCTGCAGGTCTGATCTCCGGCCCGACCTACAGCAACGCACCAACAAGCTTCTCCCGGGGCATGATTCCGGCCGGCCTTGTTGAAGGGATCCTGCAAGGCGTTTTGCGCTGAACCGAAGCAGGCCCCACTCACTTGTGACAGCTCGCCCGAAACCGATCGGAGTGGCTGGTGGCTGCGTGTTTGGTTTTGCGTCCGCTCACCCGCTTGCGCCAGAGCTTGAACGACGACGATTTCAAGTGCTGCCGCATCACCGCAATCACCTGCGGCTCGGAAAGTCCGAATTGAAATTCAATCGCCTCGAAAGGAGTGCGGTCTTCCCAGGCCATTTCAATGATTCGATCGAGATCTTCGCTGGGGAGCGTTGTCAACGAGGCGCTAACAGCAAGAAAGACGCTAACGACGCCTCAGCTAACGCAGAGGTCCCCAAGGGCGGCGAGTCGCGTCTGCAGTTTCGACCAGTTGAAACTGCGCGGATCACCCCGTTCTCCGCCCAGATCCACATGGCGATGGGTGGTGATCGCCGCCGGCGGCAGATTGAAGGAACGAATCCAACCGGACAAGACCAAGGCCAGCGCGTCGTATTGCTGCGTGGTGTAGCCAGCATGGGAGCCATAGGCATTCGCGCCCGATGGGGGAGTTTCCAAGCTCAGGTGCAAGGCGAAGTTGTTGACGGACCCCTTGATCTTCTTGTTGGTGATCGCCCACTCCCCCAGAAAGGCTGAATACCCGGCGCCGTAGGCCCGACTCAACGGATCCACCAGATCCAGAACGCGGCCGTCTTGGCCCACCAACGTGTGGTAACTCACCTGATCTTCATCCCGCGGGTGGGGCGTCATGAAGGTGTTCAACGCGGAGCTCAGGGAGTAAACGGTTTCGTGCAGCACCACCACCCGCGGCGTGGCGTCGATCACGCGGCCGTAGGCGTCCTTGTAGTAACGCTCACCAAAATTGGTGGGATCGATCTTCACGAAGGCTCGCCAGGAACCCGAGCGGGCCTCGAGCTGGTTCAAACGCGACCGCAACGCGGTGTCCACACCCGAACACTGACGAGCCAGAGGCGACCGCCAGGAGCGCGATTTCGGCGGTAACGGCACCGAGGAGGAGGGGTTGTCCTGCCGTTGGCGACCACGCTCGATCACCACAGGGGAGACCTCCCCTTGATCCATCAACATCCAACCGGTCAGTCCCAGAGCCAACGCCCCCACTGCAGCCCCGCTGATGGCGAACGACCGGTGCTGCTCAACGCGGTTCAACACTCCGCTCAAGCAACGGCTTAAACGATCTCGAACCATCGATCCCGCAACTGCCGTTGTTCCGTTGTGCACCCAGGATCCCAATCCAACGTCCAATGGTCCACACCCGTGTCAGGAAACAGACGGGTCTCCTTCATCAGGCTTCGGCGTGCGTAGGTGACGTTCACACATTCATGCTTCTCAAGCAGAACGGAAAGGTCACTGCTGCGTCGCACCCGGTAGCCATTGATCGCCAACAGCTCATCGCCCACCACAAGTCCAGCCCGCTGCCCGGGACTGTCGCGCCGCACCCGCTGAATCAAAGCGGCGCCCTCAGCGTCCTTGAGGGTGAGTCCATGGTCGGGGTGCTTGAGCGGCACAGGGTCCATGCGCAGCCCCAGAGCCTCCACGCAATCGATCAGGGGAAGGGCCTCGGGTTGATCCAGCCATTGATCCAGATCCGTCGCAAGATCGGCATCCCATCGAGCCACTGCAGCCTTGATGTGATCACGGCTGTAGCCGCGGGCCTGAAGGCCGGGACCCTGCCACAACTCCCGCAGGATTGCCGCCATGGAGTGGCCCCGCTGACGCAGGCGCACATCAAGGCAGAAAGCCACTGCCGCACCGAGGCGGTAGTAGCTGATCTGGCTGTCCCGCGAGGCTGGCGTCGCTTTGTACAGCTTGATCCACGCCTCACGGGCACTGGCCGCCAGCGACTGGATCGAACAGCCGGGTGACATCAGAACGCTGGACAGCTCCTCTCCCAGATCCTTGAGCAGGGTCGGCCGATCCGAACAGCCCGCCAACATGGGCAGGCTGAGGTCGAAGTAACTGGTGATTCCCTCAGCAAACCAGAGGCCTTCGGTGATCACCGCCTGCCCGTAGTCGTAGGGGCGAAGCTCAACGGGTCGCAGCCGCCGCACATTCCACTGGTGCAGGTATTCATGGCCGATCAGCTGCAAGAGCTGCCGGTAGCCCTTGGGCTTGGCCAGAGCCGACCAGCTGAACTGCAGAACCGCACTGTGGTCGTGTTCCAGGCCGCCATAGCCCTGATCGAGCAGTTGCAGCACCAGCTGATAGCGGTCCCCCGCCGGAGGAGGGGTTCCCAGCAAGCGACAAGTGGCGCTGCACACCTTCTCGATGTCGCTGATGAAGTTCGGCGGCCAACCCATCGGGGGCGTGCCGATCAGCAGCAGCTCATGGCTCTTGCCCTCCACCATGAAGGGTTCTGCCTGGAACGGCCCCGCATGCAGCGGACTGTCCACGAGGGCATCGAAATCGGCAGCGACCCAGCCCTCAGCGCTGGTCTCCAGCGGCAGATGCACACTCCAGTGCTCCGGAGCCCTAACAGCAACGTGATGCGGTGACCAGCGGCAGCCGTCGATGTCCATCGCAACAGCAGCGAGACAGAGCGACGCGAAATCAGGATCGAGCAAACCGGTGCGGACGGTCAGATCCCGGGCTTCAAGCTGATAGTTGAGGGTGAGCGGGCTCAGATCCGGCAGATCACAGAGCCACTGGTGCGGCGCCATCCGACGCACCGGAAGCTCCTCGCCGTTGGCCAGCAGCTGCAGGCTGTGCAGGTGCTGGGCGTGATCACGCACCGTGTACGACCCTGGTGTCCACACCGGCAGCTGGAAGGTCTGGCGTTGGCTCTGCGGTGTCCACTGGATGGACATCGCAATGGTCTGTATTTCGGGATGGCTCAGATCGAGCCGGACCTGAACCGGTTCGAACACGTCAGTTGGTCTGCAGGATCAGCTCGGCGGAACCCATGCGACCAAGGTGCACTTGGTCGATGGCATGGAGCAGGGCGTAGCGACGGGTCACCCGCTGCAAGCGTTGTTCAAGCCCCGGCTGGCGGCTGATCCGTTGGATATCGCCATGCATCACTATCGTGCCGTCCTCGCGCTGGGTCCAGCCCAGGGGCATGGCAGAGCCTTGGGACGCGAGCACATCCACGGCATTGGAGTCGTCCGCGAATCCCTTCAATTCGGTCGATCGCTTCACCGTGAAGCCCTCATCACGAAGGGCCTGGACCAGACGCTCGAGGTCGGTGAAAACAGTCGGCAGGATGGAGAGATGGGACATGGACCGAACCCCGCTTTGACAGACCCTAGCCACAACAATCGAGCTGACCAGGCCCCGCTGCAGTTGGGGGTGATGGCATCTGGAAGCGGCAGCAACTTCGAGGCCGTGGTCCAGGCGATTCAGGCGGGGGATCTCAACGCGCGGATCCAGCGGCTGGTGGTGAACAATCCGGGCTGTGGTGCCCAGCAGCGGGCGGAGCGTCTTGGCATTCCTGTATCGGTGCTCGACCATCGCAGGATCAAGGACCGGCGCGAGCTGGACGGCGAACTGGTGCGCCTGTTTCGCGCCGACCAGGTGGAGCTGGTAGTGATGGCGGGGTGGATGCGGATCGTCACCAAGGTGTTGGTCAGCGGCTATTCCGATCGTCTGATCAACATCCACCCCTCACTGCTGCCCAGCTTCCGTGGCATGGATGCCATCGGGCAGGCCCTGCAGGCCGGGGTGAAGGTCACCGGCTGCACGGTGCACATCGTCACCGAGGAACTGGATGCTGGCCCGATTCTGGCCCAGGCAGCCGTTCCCGTTCTTGATGGGGATGACCACGCCAGGCTCGCCCAACGGATTCAGGAACAGGAACACCTGCTCCTCCCCAGGGCATTGGCTGAGCTGAAGCCAACCTGGCGTCAGGGATAGAACGACTGCAGGGGCAGCCCCGTCTCTGGAGCGAGGCCTGCCATCAGATTGATGCACTGCACTCCCTGCCCGGCCTGACCCTTGATCAGGTTGTCGATGGCACTCATCAACACAAGCTGACCGGTGCGGGTGTCCACTTGAACCGACAGCAGGGCACGGTTCGTGTGGCGCGCCCACTTGGTGGCTGGGTAGGTGCCCACCGGAAGAACCTGAACGCAGGGGTGGTGGCGGTAGATCGCCTCCAGAACAGTGGTGCAGTCCTCGGCGGTGAGACCGGGGTCGCGCAGGCGGGCATAGACCGTGGAGAGCAGTCCGCGCACCATCGGCACCAGGTGCGGCGTGAACTGGAGGCGGATGTCCTGGCCAGCCACCTCCATCGCCATCTGCTCGATCTCAGACGTGTGGCGATGGCCGATTACGCCGTAGGGCGCGATCGATTCCGAGGCCTCCGCCAGCAGCATCGCCTCCTTCGGCACGCGGCCCCCGCCTGAGGTGCCCGTCTTGGCGTCGATGATGATGCCGCTGGTCTCGATCAGGCCCTGCTTGAGGAAGGGCAGCAGGGGCATCAGGCTGGCGGTGGGGAAGCAACCGGGAGCGGCGACAAGCTTCGCGTCAGCGATAGCGGGGCCGTTCCATTCCGGCAGGCCGTAGACAGCACTGCTGCAGAGCTCAGCGTCTTGACGGTTAAGGGAGCCGGCTTCCTTGGCATACACCTGCAGCCACTGCTCCAGAGAGCGGTAACGAAAGTCGGCGGAGAGATCCACCACCCGCACACCCCGCTCCAGCAGTTGCGGTGCCAGCTGACAGGCCAGGCCATTGGGGAGGCTCAGAACAGCGAAATCGGAACAAGCCGCGATCCGATCCGGATCCGCCGATTCCACCTTGGGGTCATCCGGCAAGGGCAGGAAGGAACAAACGGAGCTCCAGCGTTGACCAGCACTGCGTTCACCGCCGAGGAAACTCACAGACAACCCGGGGTGGCCCTGGAGCAGTCGGATGGTCTGCAGGCCGCCGTAGCCGGAGGCGCCGATCACAGCAACCCGTCCGCCCTTCACCGTTGCCATCGCTTCAACCGCCGACGTTGACCTGCCTGCCATTGAACCAACCAGCCAACGGTCGATCGTACAGAGATCAATAATGAAGGCATCTCCCAGCGACCAGGCTCCTGAACCCCAGTTCCCTTGACCCCGCGAACGAACCCATCGCATTTGATGCCATCAGCGACGCGCTGGCGGCGATTCGCAATGGGGAATGCGTTGTCGTGGTGGACGACGAACAGCGGGAGAACGAAGGCGATCTGATCTGCGCGGCCCAGTTCGCCACCCCGGAAGCGATCAACTTCATGGCCACCGAGGCACGGGGCCTGATCTGTCTCGCCATGGAGGGGCAGCGGTTGGACGAACTGGATCTACCGCTGATGGTGGACCGCAACACCGATGCCAACGAAACGGCCTTCACCGTGAGCATCGATGCCGGCATCGAGCATGGGGTGACCACCGGAATCTCCGCCGAAGACCGCGCCGCCACGATTCAGGTGGCCCTCAACCCAGCCACGCGGCCAGCGGAACTGCGCCGCCCTGGGCACATCTTTCCCCTGCGCGCCCGCCCCGGCGGCGTGCTCAAACGGGCCGGCCACACCGAAGCCGCCGTGGATCTTGCACAGCTGGCGGGCCTCAGCCCTTCCGGAGTGATCTGTGAAATCCAGAACAGCGATGGCTCCATGGCCCGCTTGCCGGAGCTGCGCAGCTACGCCGATCGCTGGGGGCTGAAGCTGATCAGCATTGCTGACCTGATCCGTTACCGGCTGGACAACGAGCGCTTCGTTCGCCGCATGGCCCAGGCCCAGATGCCCAGCCGTTTCGGCAATTTTCAGGCAGTTGGCTACCGCAACGAACTGGATGGCTCCGAACACGTTGCCCTGATCAAAGGTGAGCCCAATGCCCTGAGCGAGCCCGTGCTGGTGCGCATGCATTCCGAATGCCTCACCGGCGATGCCTTCGGCTCACTGCGCTGCGATTGCCGGCCCCAGCTGGAGGCGGCCCTGCACCAGATCGAAGCGGAAGGCGAGGGTGTGGTCGTTTATCTGCGCCAGGAAGGGCGGGGCATCGGCCTGATCAACAAGTTGAAGGCCTACAGCCTCCAGGAAGCCGGGCTCGACACCGTTGAAGCCAACGAGCGGCTTGGCTTCCCGGCGGATCTGCGCAACTACGGCGTCGGGGCGCAGATCCTCTCCGACCTCGGAATCCACCGGCTGCGGTTGCTCACCAACAACCCCCGCAAGATCGCCGGCCTCGGCGGCTATGGCCTGCAGGTGGAGGAGCGGGTGCCGCTGGTGATGGACCCCGGCGCCTACAACGCCGACTACCTG
The DNA here is from genome assembly GCF_000012625.1 of Synechococcus sp. CC9605. NCBI lineage: Bacteria > Bacillati > Cyanobacteriota > Cyanophyceae > Synechococcales > Synechococcaceae > Synechococcus > Synechococcus sp. CC9605. The sequence continues at coordinate 1,306,732 of NC_007516.1, forward strand.
GCGGCCAAGCGGGAGAAGCTCGGGCACCTGTTCGAATCTGAGAGTCCCTGCGTGGTGTTGGCCCTGGCAGTGAACGTGGGCCCCGAAAGCTGGCCCACCGTTCGTCGGGAAGTGGAGGCCATCGCCCAGCGCCATGGCTTCAGCCTTGAGGCCCTACATGAACCTCGCTTGTTAGCTCTGTGGGATCGACCGCAATTCGTCTGGAAATTGATTCCCGACGGCGCCGATGCAGCCCCCCTGCTCAAGAATCTGGCGGCCCTAGCAGCAACCGAACGGGTGGGTCTGATGCGCGTTCCCACCGAGCGGATGGCCCTGCACCCGCCCCAAACCCTTGAACGGGTGGAGCATCAACTCAATGAATTGATCAACCTGGGCAGTGACGGACTGCTTGAAAACGGCCCATCACTGCTGCATTGGACCCGAAGCTGATCAGCCTTCCTGGATCGTCACCTTGTTGATCTTGGAGCCGTTGGCCAGCTTCAGCACCACGTCCATGTTGCCGGTGTGGCCGAACACGGTGTGCACGCCATCGAGGTGAGGCTGGGCCTCATGGCAGATGTAGAACTGGGAGCCGCCGGTGTTGCGACCGGCATGGGCCATGGCCAGAGTGCCGGCCTGGTGCTTCTGCTGGTTGATCTCGCAATCAATCTGGTAGCCGGGGCCACCGGTACCAGCCATGCCGCGGGCGCCTTCACGGCTGTTGGGGCATCCACCCTGAGCCATGAAGCCGGGGATGACGCGGTGAAAGGCCAGACCGTCGTAGAAGCCATCCTTGGCCAGCTTCACAAAGTTGGCGACGGTGTTCGGGGCATCGGCTTCGAACAGCTCGAGCTCGATCAGGCCTGCTCCAGTGTCCATCAAGGCCTTGGTCATGGTGGCGCGAGCAAAATTGGAGTGTAAAGAGACGCCGACCATGCCCGACCTCTCCCAAGCCCGCGTCGGTGTAATCGGCGGCAGCGGTCTCTATTCGATCCCCGGCTTGCGCCAGGTGGAGGAACGCACGGTCGAAACACCCTTCGGGACACCATCCGATCAACTGCGCCTGGGACAGCTCGAGGGCGTCGAAACCGTCTTCCTGGCCCGCCACGGCCGCCATCACCATCTGCTTCCAAGTGAAATTCCCTACCGGGCCAACATCTGGGCGATGCGTTCACTGGGGGTGCGCTGGCTGATCTCGCTCTCGGCGGTGGGGTCGTTGCAAGGGCATCTGCAGCCGCGCGACATGGTCGTGCCCGATCAGTTCATCGACCGCACCCGTGATCGGCCCAGCAGTTTCTTCGGCAACGGCTGCGTAGCCCACGTCAGCCTTGCGGACCCCTTCTGCCCCAATTTGAGTGCTTTGTTGGCCGATGCCGCCGAGCAGGGAATGCCGGAGGGTCGACGGCTGCACCGCGGTGGCACCTATCTCTGCATGGAGGGCCCAGCCTTTTCCACCCGGGCCGAAAGCAAGCTGTACCGCTCCTGGGACTGTTCGGTGATCGGGATGACCAATCACACCGAAGCTCGTCTGGCCCGGGAAGCCGAACTGGCCTATGCCTCCCTGAGCATGGTCACCGACTTCGACTGCTGGCATGAGGATCACGACGCCGTCTCGGTGGAGATGGTGATCGGCAACCTTCAGGCCAATGCCTCAGCCACCGAACCGATCCTGAGTGGATTGATGCAGCGGCTCAAGCAGGACCCTCCCTCCTCGCCGGCCCACACAGCCCTCGCAGATGCCCTGATCACCCCCAAAGATCAAGTCCCGGCGCAGACCCGGTCCAACCTCGATCTGTTCACCGCCCCCTACTGGGGACGGTTCGATCAGGCCTCCGCCAGCTGAGCGCCGTAGGCGGCCAAGGCAGGCCGCAGCTGCTGGTCGTACTGCTGCAGATGAGCTTTGGCCTGGTCCACCGACAACCCGGCAGCGGCCATCAACAGGGCGAGTTTCACCGATCCGCCAGCCTCCTCCAGCAGCGTCAGCCCCCGCTCCCGCTCCACGCCGGCCAGATCACGCAGGATCCGCAGCGACCGGTCCACCAGCTTGCTGTTGCTGGCGGCCACATCCACCATGCGGTTGCCGTAGACCTTGCCCAGCTTCACCATCACGGCGGTGGAGAGGGTGTTCAACGCCAGTTTTGTGGCGGTTCCGGCCTTCATCCGGGTGGATCCCGTCAGCAGCTCAGGGCCTGTGAGCAGGCGGATGTCGATATCGCAGGGCAGAGGGGCCTGCTCCGTCGGAACACAGGCCAGGGCGATGGCAAGCGCTCCGATGCTTTTGGCGAACGCCAGCCCACCGCGCACGTAGGGGGTGGTGCCGCCGGCGGCGATGCCCACCAGGCAGTCCTTGGTGCTGAAGCCCCGCTCCTCCAGATCTGCGCGTCCGGCGGCCTCAATGTCCTCAAGCCCTTCGGAGCTGCGCAGCAACGCGGCGGAACCACCGGCGAGTACCCCTTGCACCTGCTGGGGATCACTGCAGAAGGTGGGCGGGCATTCCGCGGCATCCAACACCCCCAGCCGTCCGGAGGTGCCGGCACCCAGGTAGAAGAGGCGGCCTCCGGCGCGGAGGCGATTGGCAACGGCATCAACCGCCTGGGCCAGGGCCGGGGCCACCGCAGCGACGGCTTCCTGGGGGCGACGATCTTCGTCTGCAAACAACTCCAACAGCGCCAGGGTGTCGAGCTGATCCAGGTGTGAACTGCGCTGGTTGCTCTGCTCGGTGAGCAGGTGGCCGCGGTCGCTGGAGGGCTGCAGATCGGGGTCGAACACGGCCATGGCTCAGAGCAGACCCTCCAGGCGTCGACGCAGCTCATCCAGTTCAGGATTCGATTCCGGTTCGGTCTCCAGTCCCTGGCGCGCCGGCTCCGCGGCCTGCTGCTCTGACACCCCGCCATCAGAAACAGCCTCGTCCGAAGCCGGGGCGTCCGAAACCATGTCGTCCTTCCAGTTGCTCACATCGCGGTTGCTCTGTGGTGGCGCCATGAACAGACGCTCCTCGTCATTGCTGGGCACAAAGCCCGACTCGATCAGCCGGGCCTCGTAGCCGGCCTCACGGCAGAACAGATCCACGTCTTCCCGATCGAGAGCCTCCACCGTCGGAACAGGAAAGTCCTGGGCCTCCAGAAGGCCGGCATAACGCTCGGCATCGTCGGGGTTCTCAAACAGCAGAACCACGGTTCGACCGGCGATTTCAAGCGAGTGGATGCCTTCGCTATCCGTACCGGCGTCAAAGAGCAGGACGTGGACGCGCATCAGGAAAACCGTCAGATCAACCGGACCGGAGTCTCACCCATCGTCAACCACCCTGCTCGGATTCGCTCGCCAGTTCCTGAAGACGCCTGTAAAGCGCTCGTTCCGCATCACCCAGATCCGACGGAATCACCACAACGATCTCCACCAACTGGTCACCCCGCTCATCATCCAGCTGCAGCCCACGCCCCCGCAGCCGCAGCAAACGTCCACTGGATGAGCCTGGAGGAACCTGCAGCGTCACAGGGCCATCCAGGGTCGGCACATCCACAGCGCAGCCGATGGCCGCATCCGGCGGAAACAGCATCAGCTTGTAGAGCACCCGTAAACCGTCGATCCGCAGCCCGTCGTCGGTCACGACCCGGAGCTGCAGGAAATGATCACGACCACCAGGGGCAACGCCTTCAAGCCGCAGACGCCATCCATCTCCCGCAAAGGGAGGCGTGTTCAGCTCGATCACGGTGCCGTCATCGAGCGTCAGTTCCACCACAGTTCCCTGGAGAGCCTGATCCGGGGTGAGATGAACCACCGACTCGAGATCTTCCACGGCACGCACCGGCGGCGGTGGCGGCGGCGCCGACACCGGAGGTTCATGGCCTCTGGTTTCAAGGCTGGCGTCATCACCCCGGAAGGGTGAATCAGGCTCGTCCTCAACCTCAGCCGAAGAACGACCTGTTCCGCCGCCAAAGATCACATCGAGGTAATCCTCAAAATCAGGGAAGCCCTGGGCAAAGGGATCGGCAACATCCGCTCTGGATCCACCCCCCCGCTGCCAGGCCTCACGCCGGCGGGGATCGCTGAGCACCGCATAGGCCTCATTGACCAACTTGAAGCGCTCTTCAGCAACGGGATCGTTGCTGTTGAGATCGGGATGCCAGCGACGGGCCTCCCGCCGAAAGGCCCGTTTCAGTTGCTGATCAGTGCAGTCGGAATCGACTCCCAGCAGAGACCAGTAATCAGGCTCAGCGGTAGATGTCATCGTCCCAAGGTGCAGGGTCACGCCGGCTCAGACCACGGCCACGGTCATCCGGACGGCTGGGAGGACCCCAGGGGTCATCGTCCCAGTCATCGGCAAACAGCTCATCCTTGAGGGAACCCAGGGTGTTGCGGATCCCCTGAAGCGGGCTGCCATCGGCCTGACGTTCCGCCGACAGACGACGGTTCAGCCCGAACAACGCCTCTTCGAGACCACTCACGCAGAGATCAAGCTCCTGAAGGTCGTTGTTGGCGATGCAGTCCTGCACGTCACGCATGGCCATTTCAACGGCCCGTTGCTGCCGTTCAGCCCCATAGGGCCCAAGCTCGAGCGACGCATCCCGCAGCCGCCGTTCCGCTTGGGCGAGCAAGGTCTGAGCCCGGTTACGGCGCTCGATCTGGTTGCGTTTGCGCCTGTCTTCATCAGCCTTAGCTTCGGCCTCAGCCAGCAGAGCGGTCACATCCTCTTCATTGAGGTTCGAGCCACCCTGGATCGACACCGACTGTTTGCGGCCCGTGGTGCGGTCGGTGGCACTCACCTGCAGCAGGCCATTGGCATCGATGTCGAAGGCCACCTGAACCTGGGGCACCCCCCGCGGCGCCGGTGGGATCCCGGAAAGCCGGAAACGACCGAGGGATTTGTTGTCCGTCGCCATCTGGCGCTCCCCTTGCCAGACATGGATTTCCACGGACGACTGATTGGCCTCCGAGGTGCTGAACACATCGGATTGGCGCACGGGAATCGGCGTGTTGCGGGGAATCAGCACCTTCATCAATCCACCGATCGTTTCCAGTCCCAGCGACAGGGGGGTGACGTCATTGAGCAACAGATCTCTGAGTTCACCCGTGAGAATCCCGGCCTGTACCGCAGCACCGATCGAGACCACCTCATCCGGATTCACCGATTGGCAGGGATCAATCGGCACCAGGGTGCGCACCAATTGCTGAACCATCGGCATCCGCGTGGAGCCACCCACCAGCACGACGTCATCAATGTCGTCTGCTGACCAACCGGAATCGCGCAGGGCCGCCTGAACCGGACTCAGCAGACGATCCAGCAGATCCGGGGAGAGGCCCTCGAAGGTGGCTCGATCCAACCGGGTTTCAATGTGCAGCGGACCATCGCTGCTGGTGGCGATGAAGGGAAGTGAAATCGGAGTGCTGAGCACACCTGAGAGCTCCTGCTTCGCCTTCTCAGCCGCTTCCGTCAACCGCTGCAGAGCCTGACGATCGCGCCGAAGATCAACCTTGTGCTCTTGCTCAAAGGCATCAGCCAGCCAGTTGACGATGCGCTGATCGAAATCGTTGCCGCCGAGCTGCGTGTCGCCGTTCGTCGCCTTGACGTCAAAAACGCCATTGGCGATGCGCAGCAGCGACACGTCAAAGGTGCCGCCACCGAGGTCGAAGACCAAGACCCGTTTGACGGCGCTGCGATCAAAGCCGTAGGCCAGAGCTGCCGCGGTGGGCTCGTTGAGGATGCGCTCCACCGAGATGCCCGCCAGGCGTCCAGCGTCGCGGGTGGCCTGGCGCTGCGCATCATTGAAATAGGCGGGCACGGTCACCACCGCCGCCTCCACCGGTTCACCCAGGTAAGTAGACGCGTCATCCACCAATTTGCGGATGATGCTGGCCACCAGCTCTTCGGGCGCGTATTCACGCTCGGTCACCGGGCAAGGCACCCGAACCTGCCCCTGGTCGTTGGCACGCACCGTGTAGGGAACCGACAGGCTGCTGTCCTCGAGTTCGTCCCAGTCCCGGCCGACAAACCGCTTGAGGTTAGAGAAGGTGTTACGGGGGCTGAGCACCAGCTGACGCCGGGCCAGCTGACCCACCAGCAGTTCCTGATCCTTCGTATAGCCAACAACGGATGGGGTGGTTCGTCCGCCTTCGGCATTGGCGATCACATGGGGACGACCTGCCTCCAGCACAGCGACAACCGAATTGGTGGTCCCCAGATCGATTCCGACGATCCGCCCCATATCCCTGAAAACTTGATCCCCACGCTAACGGCAGGTTCAAACCGGCTCCAGCCCACCGCTTAAGCCGTTCTTAATGACTAGAAAAGGGTCGGGTCATACGTTGTAAGGGCGCGCCCCTGGATGCATGTCCGACCCGGACAGTCGTTACTTGCTCCGAAGCCGTCCACCGGCAGAAAAGCTGGTGGACATCAGTTTCAAAAATCTTTCAATCGCCATGGCCTCCGTCGTGGCGATTGTTCTGTTCTCGATTCTGATTGTTGTTTTCCAGGCGAGCCTGGAATCCATGGCCCGCTACGGCTGGCAGTTCCTGGTCACCTCAGACTGGAATCCGGTGGACGATCAGTACGGGGCCGGGGCGGCCATCTACGGCACCTTGATCACATCACTGCTGGCCTTGTTGATTGCGGTGCCCCTCGGGGTCGGCACAGCCATCTTCATCACCGAGAACATCATCCCCAAGCGGATCCGGGACGTAATCGGCCTGATGGTGGAGCTGCTCGCAGCGATCCCATCGGTGGTTCTTGGCCTCTGGGCCATCTTTGTGATGGAGCCATTCATCCGTCCGGGGCTTGAACTGCTTTATCAACTGTTCAATTGGTTCCCCCTGTTCAGCACCCCGCCGATGGGTCCAGGCACCATTCCTGCGGTGTTGATTCTGGTAGTGATGATCCTGCCGATCATCACGGCGATTTCCCGTGATTGCCTGAATCAGGTTCCTCAGAAACTGCGCCAGGCGGCCTATGGAGTAGGCACAACCCGCTGGGGCGCCATCATCAATGTGATTCTCCCGGCAGCAATTTCAGGAATCATTGGCGGTGTGATGTTGGCCTTGGGCCGCGCCATGGGCGAAACCATGGCCGTGACAATGATCATCGGCAATTCCAACAACTTCAGTATTTCGCTGCTGGCACCCGGCAACACCATCTCGGCGATGCTGGCCAATCAATTTGGTGAAGCGGATGGCTCACAGGTGTCATCGCTGATGTACGCAGCATTTGTGCTGATTGTTCTCACCCTGTGCGTGAATATTTTTGCCCAGTGGATTGTGAAGCGTTTGAGCCTGAAGTACTGACATGACTCAGACGCTCACCCACTACCAAGCCGAGTCAGCCCCTGACCTCAGCTACAAGCCCCTTCAACGCAGAAACATCAGCAGCGGGGCACTCTCGTTTCTGGCGGCACTGTTCGCAGTCATCGCTGTTCTGCCCCTGATCCTGGTGCTGGGTTACGTGCTGGTGCAGGGGGGCAGCAAGATCAGCCTGGCCCTGCTGACGCAACTGCCTCCACCGCCAGGCCTCGAAGAAGGCGGCATCGCCAATGCGATCGTTGGGACCCTGGTAGTGACGGCTGTTGCTGGCCTGATCGCTGTTCCAGTGGGCGTTGGCGGCGGTGTTTTTCTGGCCGAATATTCCCGATCTGGATGGTTCGCTCAGTTCATCCGCTTCGGCACCAATGTGCTGGCCGGGGTGCCATCGATCATTGCCGGCGTGTTCATCTACGGAACCATCGTCACCAGCCGAATTCTGTTCGGGAACGCCTACAGCGCTGTCGCCGGTGGCATGGCACTGGCGGTGCTGATGCTGCCCACAGTGATCAAAACCACTGATGAAGGCCTGAAGCTGGTGCCCGACGACCTACGGCGTGCTGCCCTGGGGGTGGGCGCATCCCGATTCGTCACCATCATTCGAATCACACTCCCTGCCGCTTTCACACCAATCGCAACCGGCGTTGTCCTTGCTGTCGCCAGAGCAGCAGGGGAAACGGCTCCGCTGCTTTTCACAGCCCTGTTCTCACCGTTCTGGTCGGATCTGCTCACGCCGGAAGGGATCTTTTCTCCAATCGCCACCCTCTCGGTGATGATCTACAACTTCGCGATCGAGCCCTACGAATTTCACAACGAACTGGCCTGGGCCGCATCATTTGTGCTCGTTGTGATGATCCTGGCCCTAAACCTCTTCTCTCGCTGGCTGGCGCGATTTGCTGCCAAATAAATCACTTCTTACATAAAGCCATGACGACTCTTCAACAGCCTCAAGCCACCGAGTCCCACAACACAGACGTCGCCCTTTCCCTGCAGAACGTCACGATCAGCTACGGCAATTTCGAAGCCGTCAAAAACGTCTACTGCGAGATTCCCCGCGGAAAAGTAACAGCCTTCATTGGCCCTTCCGGCTGTGGGAAGTCCACGGTGCTGCGTTCATTGAACCGGATGAACGACCTGATCGAGGGCTGCTCACTCAAGGGAAGCATCTTGTTTGGAGGCGTTGACCTCTACGGACCAAAGATTGATCCGGTGGAAGTGCGCCGCAGGATTGGGATTGTGTTTCAACAACCCAATCCATTCCCGAAGAGCATCTACGAAAACATCGCCTTCGGCGCTCGTATCAACGGCTACACGGGAGACATGGATGAGCTGGTTGAGCGGTCCCTCCGCCAGGCGGCGGTTTGGGATGAGTGCAAAGACAAGCTGAATGAGAGCGGTTATTCGTTGTCCGGCGGACAGCAGCAACGCCTTTGCATCGCCCGCACGATCGCAATTCAGCCGGAGGTCATCCTCATGGATGAACCCTGTTCAGCCCTCGACCCAATCTCAACGTTGAAGATCGAGGAGACGATGCATGAGCTCAAGAAGAGCTTCACCATAGTGATCGTCACCCACAACATGCAGCAGGCCGTTCGCGTTAGCGACATGACCGCCTTCTACAACGCAGAAGCCGTTGAAGGGGGAACCGGGAAGGTGGGTTACCTCGTGGAATTCAACGACACCGACAAGATCTTCAACGCCCCCCAACAGCAGGCCACCCAGGACTACGTTTCCGGTCGTTTCGGCTGATCGTCCAGCCGGCCCCGAGCAGGGCCGTGATGGGCTTTCCAGCCTCGAAAAAGGCAAAAAAAATCCGGCCCTTATGGACCGGTGAAGCGGAGAGCGAGGGATTCGAACCCTCGATAGAGTTGCCCCTATACAGCATTTCCAGTGCTGCGCCTTCGACCACTCGGCCAGCTCTCCACCGGCTAAATGGGGCAGGTGAGAATGTAGCAGGGCACTGACAGCTGACCTTCATGCGTCCCAGCCACAGGATCACGATTCACTGGCGCCAGGAGGGTCGCACCATCACCCACGACGTCCCTGAAGGGGACTACATCCTCCACAGCTTCGAAGAGCAGGGCGATCGACTTCCCTTCTCCTGCAGAAACGGATGCTGCACAGAGTGCGCCGTTCGTGTGCAGAGCGGCAGCCTCGATCAGCGCGAAGCGATGGGTCTGTCGCGGGAGTTGAGGGACAAGGGCTACGGCCTTCTCTGCGTGGCCCGCGCTATCGGCCCCCTGGAGGCTGAAACCCAAAATGAGGATGAGGTGTACGAGCTCCAGTTCGGACGCCACTTCGGCAAAGGGCGCGTCACCGCTCGCATCCCCCTTGAGGAGGAGTGAGCATGCCGGAATCGATCTGTAGCCGTGCCGCCCGCGAGGCCGGTCTCAGCCCAAGCGATCTGGAGCGTCTTGTGGGCGTGGCGCGTTCAGCGGCCGATGCCGGCGGCCAGGAACTGATGCGCCACTACGGGCGCCTGTCGTCCATCAAGAACAAAGGCCGCAGCGGCGACCTGGTCACCAATGCTGACCTTGCTGCCGAGCGCATCATCTTGAAGCTGCTGGCGGAGCAGACCCCTGACATTGCTGTGCTGGCGGAGGAAAGCGGAGCAGCCGGTCAGCAGGACGGTTTGAGGTGGTGTGTTGACCCCCTTGATGGGACCACAAACTTCGCCCACGGCTATCCCTTCTTTGCCACCTCGATCGGGCTCACCTTCGGCCAGCAGCCTCTTCTCGGCGCCATCGCTGTGCCCTTTCTCAAAGAGATGTATTGGGGGGCACCGGGGATCGGAGCGTTCTGCAACGACAGCCCCCTTCAGGTGAGCAGCTGCGAACGACTCGAAGACTCCCTGTTGGTGACTGGGTTCGCCTACGACCGGCACACCCGACTAGACAACAACTACGCCGAGTTCTGCTGGTTCACCCATCGCTCCCACGGCGTTCGCCGGGGCGGTGCTGCAGCGGTGGACCTGGCCTTTGTGGCCGCTGGCCGCCAGGACGGCTATTGGGAACGGGGCCTGTCTCCCTGGGATCTGGCGGCGGGAGTGGCGTTGGTGGATTTGGCCGGTGGAACCGTCACCGGCTATGGCAATCGACCCTTCGAGCTCTCCAGTGGTCGGGTCGTTGCCGCTGGCGCCAGCCTGCATGCGGCGATCACCGAAGGGCTTTCTCAGGTGAAACCACTGCCTGGAGCCGCTTTCGGTGCACCCGAGGTCACGGCCATGGGATCCTGAGGCTTGGCCGAGAGGACGTGAGATGGCGCTGCAACCTGCAGCTGGCGCAAAGGATCTGAATCCACGTCAGGTGGAGACCAATCGACAGCTGACGGAACGTCTGGCGTCGGTCTACCGCCTCTGGGGCTACGACGAGGTCTCACCACCCCGGGTGGAACGCCTGGCGACCCTGATGGCCGGCGGTGCCATCGACAGCTCAGACATTGTTCGTCTTGTGGCCGATGACCCCCTCGGGCTGCGTCCGGAGATGACGGCATCCATCGCCAGAGCTGCCTGCACCCGATTCGCGGATCGTCAAAGACCGCTTCGGCTCTGGGCCTCCGGCACGGTGTTCCGGACCCGTTCCGCTGATGAGGGGGGGCAGTGCATTGAGGAAAACCTGCAGAGCGGCGTCGAACTATTCGGCGTCAGCGGCAGCGAAGCGGAGATGGAGCTGCTCAGCCTGCTGATGGCCTCCGTTCAGACCCTGGGGCTGCAGACCAGCCAGAAACCAAGGCTGTTGTTGGGGCATACCGCCCTGATGGATCTGGTGCTCCGTCCATTTAATGGTGCAGTGCGTGATCAGATCCGCACCGCACTGATCGATTTCGATCGTTTGGCCATCGAAAGCTTCGATCTGGCCTACGCCGAGAAGACCAGGCTGCTCTCCCTGATGGACTGCCGCGGCACCCCCGACCAGGTGCTGGCTCAGCTCAGCAGTCTCTACGGGGAACAGCCGGTCTTCGATGAGCTGCGGCGGCTCTGTACCCATCTCGCCTCGGCAGCTCAGGCTCAGGCAGTGACGATCCAGCTCGATCCAACCTTCCAACCCCATTTCGAGCTCTACACCGGCCTGGTGTTCCAGCTCGTTTGTGATGGCCGCAGTTCACCGGTGGTGTTTGCCCGCGGCGGTCGCTACGACGACCTGGTGCGCCGTTGCGGCGCTACGGATGATCGGGCCTTTGGCGCAGGGTTCAGCCTCGCGATCGATCCGATCCGCGAACTGATTTCAGACCTGGATGCTGCCGAACAACAGCAGTCCGATGTTCTCATTGCTTTTTCAACGGCCTCGAATCTGGAATCCGCGATGGAGCGTCAGCGCAGCTGGCACGAGCAGGGACGCACTGCCGTGATGGCCCTTGAACCCTTGTCATCCATGCAGGAGGCTGAGCTGCAGGCGAAAGCCCAGGGTGGTCTGCAGCTGGATTGGGTCGATCCTTAGGATCCCGCTGTACAGCAGGACCTCCATGGCTCATTCCATCGTCACTGACGTTTGCGAGGGCATCGCTGACTGCGTTGATGCCTGCCCCGTGGCCTGCATTGACCAAGGCAAAGGAAAGAACAAAAAGGGCACCGACTTCTACTGGATCAATTTCGACACTTGCATCGATTGCGGAATCTGCCTGCAGGTGTGTCCCGTTGAAGGAGCCATCGTTGCCGAAGAGCGTCCAGACCTGCAGAAGACGCCCTGAGCTGCAGAAAGGTACGGAGAACCCCCTGAAAAAGCCGTTGAGCCGGGGCAAAACCTGTCTCTAGTGTCTGGTTTTTCGCAGCAAAGGAATGGCGGTGCTGGAGGAACAGGGTCAGATTCAGATCCACACCGAAAACATTTTCCCGATCATCAAGAAGGCCGTTTATTCCGGCCACGAGGTGTTTCTTCGGGAGCTTGTGAGCAATGGCGTCGACGCCATCAGCAAGCGCCGCATGGCCGCCATGGCCGGCGACTGCAGCGAAGGGGATGACGGAGCCATCCGGATCACGGTGGATCGTGAGGCCAAGACCGTCACCATCAGCGACAACGGCATTGGCATGACGGCCGATGAGGTGAAGCGCTACATCAACCAGGTGGCCTTCTCCAGTGCCGAGGATTTCCTGGAGAAGTACAAGCAGGAAAACGACGCCATCATTGGCCACTTCGGGCTGGGTTTCTATTCCAGCTTCATGGTGGCCGAGCGGGTGGAGCTGCTGACCCGTTCAGCCCGGCCCGAGGCTGAGGCCGTGCGCTGGAGCTGTGATGGTTCCCCGAACTTCAGCCTCACTGCCGCCGAAAAGGAGCAGCCCGGCACGGACGTGATCCTTCATCTGATGGAGGACGAGCTCGAATATCTCGAACCGGCCCGGATCCGCACCCTGATCAACACCTACTGCGACTTCATGGCAGTACCGGTGCAGCTGGGAGGGGAAACCATCAACAAGATGGATGCCCCCTGGCGCAAAAGCGCCCGAGATCTGAGTGATCAGGACTACATCGATCTCTATCACTACCTGTATCCCTTCCAGGGCGACCCCCTGCTCTGGGTTCACCTCAACACCGACTATCCCTACAACCTTCAGGGCATTCTTTTCTTCCCCAAGCAGACCGGTCGTGCCGACTGGGAGAAAGGGGAAATCAAGCTGTACTGCAACCAGGTGTTCGTCAGCGATTCGATCAAGGAGGTCGTTCCTCGCTACCTGTTGCCCCTGCGGGGAGTGATCGATTCACCCGACATCCCCCTAAATGTGAGCCGCAGTGCCCTGCAGACCGACCGACGCGTTCGCTCCATCGGCAACTTCGTCGCCAAGAAGGTGTCCGACCGGCTGCGGAACCTGAAAAAGGAGGATCCCATGGGTTACGCCGAAGCCTGGGATGCCCTGGCACCCTTCGTGAAGATCGGCGCCATGGAGGACGAAAAGTTCGCGGAGCAGGTGTCTGAAATGATCCTGTTCGCCACCACCGCAGCAGCAGTGGAAGGTAACGACGCTGACCCGATCGCCTCCGATGGCCGTGCCTTCACCACCCTGGAGGGATACCGCAGCCGACTGTCCGCGGATCAGAACAAGCGCGTGCTCTACAGCACCGATGACGTCGCCCAGGCCGGAGCGCTCAACCTCTGGACTTCCCAGGGCGCGGAAGTGCTGAAGCTGGAGACGGTGATCGACACCCAGTTCATCCCCTGGCTGGAGCATCGCCATGAGGAACTCACCTTCCAGCGCGTTGACTCTGAACTGGACGAGAGCCTGAAGGACAACGATGCCGAGCTCACCGATCAGGACGGCACCACGGAGTCAGACCGACTGCGTGATCTGATCAAAGGGGCCCTGGCCAATGACAAGGTGACCGTTCAGGTGCAGGCCCTGAAAGCCGAAGGAGCACCGCCGGCCTTGATTCTTCTGCCGGAGCAGATGCGCCGGCTGAACGACATGGGCGCCTTGATGGAACAACGGCTGCCAGGACTTCCCGAGCATCACGTGCTGCTGGTGAACCGGCGTCACCCCCTTGTGGAAGGGATGCTGAAGTTGCGTGCCGGTGGTGTGCTGGTGGGAGCGGCGGAAACATCGCCGACCGCAAGCCTGTCCGAGGATGTGGCCCGCCATCTGTATGACATGGCGCGCCTGGGCGTCGGGGGGCTGGAACCCAATGAACTGGCCGGTTTCCAGACCCGCAGTGCTGAATTGATGGGTGCCTTGATGCAGAGAGGTCTTTGAGCGGAAGACCTTTTGCTAAATTGATTTTTTGGAACTGGTTTTTCAGCTCCAAACAACCTCTCAGTAGAAGGACATTGTCATGTCACGGGTGTGTCAGCTCACCGGTACTCGCGCCAACAACGGCATGGCTGTGAGCCATTCCCACATCCGCACCAAGAAGCTGCAGCAGGCCAACCTGCAGCAGCGTCGCCTCTGGTGGGCCGAAGGCAACCGCTGGGTGAAGCTTCGCGTCACCACCCGCGCCCTAAAAACTATCCAGAAGAAAGGCCTCGGCGCCTATGCCAAGTCTCTGGGCATTAACCTGGCCAAGATCTGAGATTTTGAACGGGTGAATCGGCGGGAATTACTAGTCAAGTCCGGCCTTTTCCTTGCAGCTCTGACGCTCACACCCTCGCGGGCTTCGGCCCTCGGGGGTGTTGTTTTGGAAACGGGTACAACCGTGCCCGATTTTGATCTGCCCGGATCCAGCCAATCCGAACCCGATCGGAAGCAATGGAGTAGCCGTGATCTGCGCGGCCGCTGGCTCGCGGCTTACTTCTACCCAAGAGATTTCACCGGCGGATGCACGATCGAAGCCCGGGGCTTCGAAAGCCTTCACAACGACTTCCTTCAGGCCGGGGCCGAGGTGATCGGCATCAGCGCCGACAGCGTTGATGACCACGAATCCTTCTGTGAAAGCGAAGGATTGAGCTTCCCCCTGCTCTCGGACCCCGACGGAACCGTTAGCAAGGCCTACGGGTCGTGGATGGCGCCGTACTCGCTACGCCACACCTTCCTGATCGATCCGGACGGGGTGCTGCGCGAACGCTGGGTGGCGGTACGACCCAACGGTCACGCCCGGGAGGTGCTGGATTCGTTGGTGACTTTTCAGTCCGAAGCCGCCGTTTGACAAAAAAGGGCTTTTGCTGAATGGTGGACCGAACGAAGCGTTGTTCGAATAAATGGGTGCGGGTCAGAGTTCGTTTGTAATCCTCTACCACCGCACACCGTTCGACGAATCAAAAGACAAGAACGGCAAAAGAATATGGGTCGATCAGAAAAGCCCTAACGGAATTATTCCAACCCTTCGCAATCTTTTCCGCAGCTGCGAAAAGGGCACCTGGATTGCCTGGAGAAGAGTCAACGATCAGTCGAATGAGGGCACAGAACGGTTTGAGATGGATAACCCTTCTCCGTTCACTCTTTGCAGAATCCCCCTGGAAGATGAACAGATCTCCAGTTTTTATCACATCACATCCAAAGAATGCTTCTGGCCAATTCTTCATACATTCCCGACATATTTTAATGTTAACAATGCGAACTGGAAGATCTTTGAAGAGGTCAACAAACGTTTCGCCATGGCGGCATGCGCCGAAGCTGCCGAAGGTGCAACGGTGTGGGTTCATGACTACAACCTTTGGTTGGCTCCTGGATACATCCGAGCCGAACGTCCAGACCTGAAGATCGCCTTTTTCCATCACACTCCTTTCCCGGGTAATGATGTTTTCGCCATCCTTCCCTGGCGTGAGCAGATTCTGGAAAGTCTGCTTTGTTGTGACGTCGTCGGCTTTCATATTCCCCGCTACACGGAAAACTTTGCCCGTGCCGCCACAACCCTTGTGGGTGCCAAACGTGGACCCAAAGTGCCGGTGGACGAAAAGTTCATTGAGGTCGGCACTGCCCTGTCGGAAGGCACGGTCACCAGTCACCTCGAGCACAACGGCCGCACGATTCAGCTGCTCAGCTCTCCGGTGGGCACCTCACCGGATCTTATTCAGGAGTTGTGCTGGAGCCCGTCGGTTGAAAGCCATGGCGAATTGATCGTTCAAGACACCAAAAAAGGTCGAAAATTGATCCTCTCCGCCAGTCGAGTGGATTACACCAAAGGGAACGAAGAGTTACTGCTGGCCTTTGAACGGCTGTTGGAACGACGCAAAGATCTGCACGGACAAGTGGTGTTGATGCTGGCCTGTGTGGCCGCCGCCAGTGGAATGAAGATCTACGAAGACACCCAACGCTCGATCGAGGAAATGGCCGGTCGAATCAACGGCCGCTTCAGCCAGATCGATTGGGTGCCCATCCGCTTTTCCACCCGTCGGATCCCCTACGACGAAATGATCGCCTGGTTCTGCCATGCAGACGTGTGCTGGATCACGCCGCTGCGGGATGGCCTGAATCTGGTGGCCAAGGAATATGCCGCTGCTCGACGCAACCGTGGCGGCGTTCTCGTGCTCTCAGAATTCACCGGAGCCTCGGTTGTGCTCGATGGTGCCGTGCTCACCAACCCGTATTCGAATCGCCGCATGGACGAGGCCATTGAATCGGCACTGGAAATGGATGAAGACGAACAACGGGACCGAATGAGCCGCATGACCGATGCTGTTGAGAGCTACACCGTCAGCGACTGGGCGGATGAACAGATGTCTGGTCTGTCGCCCTCGACCCCGCAATGAAACTGCGCCGCTTGCTCGCAGGCGGTGCCCTGGCGCTGGTGATGGCCCTGGGAGCCCTGATCGGGTCAGCCTCCTTTAGGGCGGAGGAGGTGAGCATCCTGATGCCGTCATCCTTCACCGATGCCAGTGCTGATCTGGTGAAAGCCTTCAACCGTGAGCATCGCGGCCGGATTCATCTCAGCTTGATCCGAGGTCCGTTGAACACGGAATCGATCTCAGATCTAGCGATTAGCAGTCTTCTGCTCGGCGATGCGCCCTTCGACGCGCTGTTGATGGATGTCACCTGGCTGCCGAAATATGCCGCCGCCGGCTGGCTGGAACCCCTGGATCCCTGGTTTGATCAGGGCGACCAGGAGCAGCTGGTGCAAGGGGCACGGCTGGGCAATGACTACAACGGCCATCTCTACCGCTGGCCCCTTGTGGCCGATGTGGGACTGCTCTACTGGCGCACGGATCTGATGGATCAGCCACCAGCAACGCCCGATGCACTGGTGGAGGTTGCTGGACGCCTCGTTAAAAGCGAAGCCGTTGCCAACGGTTTTGTCTGGCAGGGACGTCAGTACGAAGGCCTGAGCTGCGACTTCCTTGAAGTGCTGCAGGGCTTCGGCGGTGGCTGGATGGACACCACCACCAACACCATGGAACTCGATACGCCTGCGGCGACGGCCGCGGCAGCCTGGTTGGACGATCTAATCAGCGAAGGCGTAAGCCCCTACGCCGTGACCAATTACGCCGAGGCGGAGTCGCTTCAGGCCTTCAAGGCAGGGGATGCAGCGCTGATGCGCAACTGGCCCTACGCCTGGGCTGAGCTGCAGAAGGACGACAGCACGGTGAAAGGCAACGTAGGCATCAGCCTGATGGTGGCGCAACCGGGTGAACGTCCCGGAGCCACCCTCGGCAGCTGGGGGCTGAGCCTGATGCGCCAATCGCAGCACCAGGAGGCAGCGGTGGAAGCGATTCGCTACCTCACCAGCGAAACCGCCCAGCGGCAGCGCTTTCTCAACAATGGCTACACACCCATCCAGGCGGATCTGTTCAACGATCCGGAGATGTTGAAGGCCTCTCCAGTGCTGCCTGATCTGCTGGTGGGCTTGAACCATGCGGTGGTTCGTCCACCAACCCCGCTTTATGCCCAGCTAAGCGATGTGGTGCAGCGGGAACTCAATGGCTTGTTCACCGCTGCCGGGTCCGCCGATGAGGCCATGGCCACCACGCAGCAGCGGAGCCAGACCCTGCTGCGTGCTGCGGGAGCCACGCCATGACCATGCTTCTAGCTGCTCCTGCGCTGCTGTTGATCGCGGTGGTGTTCGGCTGGCCGATGCTTCGCTACGCCTGGCTGAGCTTTCACGCTGATTCCGTTCTTACGGGCCTTGAACCGGTGGCCAACGGCGGGGCCAACTGGTTGCGACTGGCGGCTGATCAGCGCTTCTGGCTGGATGCCGGACAAACCGCGCGATTCGCCCTGATCTCGGTGAGTTTGGAGTTGCTGTTGGCCCTGGCCATTGCACTGTTGCTGCATCAACGCTGGCGCGGTCGGGGTGCCGTTCGCGCCCTAACCCTGCTGCCCTGGGCCCTGCCCACAACGATGATGGCTTTGGGCTGGCGCTGGATCTTCAACACGCCTTACGGCCCGATCGAGGTGCTGGCACGAAGCCTTGGCCTCGGCTCCCTGGATCTGCTGTCTACCCCATCGATCACCTGGCTGGTGACGGTGTTTGCGGATGTCTGGAAAACAACGCCCTTCATCACGCTGATTCTTCTGGCAGGGCTCCAGAGCATTCCCGACGACCTCTACAGCGCTTTTCGCCTGGAAGGGGGAACGCCCCTTCAGGCACTTCGCAGGGTCACCCTGCCGCTGCTGCTCCCCTACATCCTGCTGAGCCTTCTGTTCCGGTTGGCCCAGGCTTTCGGGGTGTTTGATCTGGTGCAGGTTCTCACCGGTGGCGGTCCCGCCGGCAGTACCGAAAGCATCGCCCTCTATGCCTACCTCAACGGCATGCGCTTCCTCGATTTCGGCTATAGCGCCACGGTGATGCTCGCGGGATTTCTGCTACTCACCGCACTGATTCTGGCGGGCACGTTGCTGCTGAAGAGCGTCGGTCTGTTGAGGCCCCTCGACCGATGACCCATGAATCACTGACCCATGGACCGATGACACGTGGATCGATGACACTTGGCTTGATGACACAACGTTCTCTCTGGATTGCACTGCTGCTGGTTTGGTCGCTCGGGCCAATGTTTTGGCAGCTGGTGAGTTCCTTCACCACTGCAGATGCTCTGGTCAATGACCAACTGAGCTTCTGGAGCCGTTGGACGCTCAACAACTACCGGGATCTGCTCAGCACCGATGCGCCCTTCTGGCGTTACCTGTTCAACAGCAGCTTGGTGGCTTCCCTCACCACACTGCTCACCTTGATGCTGGCCATCCCCGCCGCCTATGGCATGGCCAAGCTCCCGGATCGATGGAAGGGAAGCCTTCGGGCTGCGGTGGTGGGCGCCGCTCTGTTCCCTTATGTGCTGCTGTTTCTGGCGCTGCTCGAACTGGCCCGCACCTTTGCCCTGGGCAACAACCTGATCGCCATCGCCATTCCCTACAGCGCTCTGTCGATGCCTCTGGCCCTGCTGCTACTCACGGCGGCGTTTGAAGCCCTGCCCAACGATCTCGAAGATGCAGCAAAGCTGGAGGGGCTGTCGTTGTGGCAGCGGCTGCGCTGGGTGCTGCTCCCCTTGATTGCACCGGCCTCCGCCAGCACGGCAATCCTGGTGTTTTTGTTCGCCTGGAATGAATATCCCGTGGCCCTCACCTGGCTGAGCCGCAGCGATCTGCTCACATTGCCGGTGGCCATGGCCCGAATTGCGGGATCATCCACCTATTCCGTCCCCTATGGCACCTACGCGGCAGCCACCGTGCTCGGCGCCATTCCGCTGCTGGTGCTGGTGCTTGTCTTCCAGCGTCAGATCGTCAGTGGACTCACCAACGGAGCCATCAAGGGATAAGTCCCTGCTTGAGACTGATCTAGGCATCAAGATCTCAGTCGTCGCAATGCTTTTCAGCCACCGAATGTGTAGCTACCGTGTGGCTACCCAGTGGCTACGTCCCCTGAATGCCGAGGAAGCCAACGCTTCTGCCGTACTTACAGACGCTGCCCTCAGGAAGGCTGCGTTATGTGCGGCGTGTACCCCCTGATCTGCAGGAATTTCTGGGCAATCGGCGCTACATCACGGTGCTCATGCCGAATAACGCCCGTGAATCCACCGATAAGCGACTGATCAAGGCCTGGAACGAGGCAACAACACAGGTTGAAGCGGAAATTGCTGCAGCACGTGCGGAACAACAGGCCCAATCACTGGGCGCACAGCAGGTATCTGCCTTGTCACCAAAGGATGTGGCGGGAATTGCGGCTGAACCTTGGCGAAAGCTGCTGAATGCAGGCGATCAGGGGCGAATCACCACCGATATCGAAGACATGCTGGCCGAGGTGGTGCTGATTGCGCTGGAAGCCATGTCTCAGGCGGGCAAGCCGGGAGCACTAGAGCAAATCGAGGCAGCAAAAGCGGCAATCACGCAACGAATGGTGGGAGAAACGCTGGAGAAGCTGCAGATCCAGCCTGATTCGCAGGTAATGCGGCAGATCCAGCAGCGATTGCTGGGATACGTCCCGATGTTTGGGGCAGATGAGCAGAAGCGGGCAGCAGGAGACTTCAGTCCTGGGGATATCGAGACGAAACCACCACCGTTACCCAAGGCCAAGGTCACATACGCACAGCTCATTGATGAATGGGTGCGAGATGCGGGAGGAATCCGTGAACTTGATGGCGTTGGCGTAGGTCAGAAGCAAGTCGAACAGTATCGAGCGCATATCACTGAGCTGATTGAGGTCACACAGCTGCATTACCCCGATGAGTTGGATATCGACACGGCACGGCAGTACTTGACCCACATTCAGCTCTCAAAGCTGGCAACAGCCACGAAGCAGACGAGATTAGTGACGGTGAGCAACCTGTTTGCCATTGGTGTCCGTGTTGGGCTGCTCAATCAGAACCCATTTGCTGGATTAAGGATCAAGCGACCAAAGGGAGAGAGGGGGAAGGGCTATCGACCGTTCACACGGGAAGAACTGATGGTCATCTTCAAAGAGATCAACAGGCTGCCGCCCAATCAGAAGAACATCGTGCCGTTGATCCTGCTGATGACTGGCGCAAGGCTGGGCGACATCATCTTTCTTAGGCATCGGGACGTTGAGCAAACCAACAAGGGGACTTGGTTCTTTGACATGGTCGATGAGCCCAAGGATGAGTACCCAAGGACTCTGAAAGGCGGATCTGAGGACGAGCGAATGACACCACTGCATCCACTGCTTGTTGAGCGTGGTGTTCTGCAGATGGTTGAAGCAGACAAGTCTGGATACGTCTTTGAGAACAGGAGTAACGAAAGCTTGAGCGCCTGGTTCAAGCGCTTGCTGCAAAAGACTGAGATCTATGAGTACAGAAGGACAGGACTGCACTCATTGCGTGCAACGGCCATCGATGCTTGGCGTGCCGCGCGCTTACCCGCGGACGTCCGTCGTGCATTGACAGGGCACAGCAGCAAAGACGTCCAAGACAGGACGTATGGCGAGGGGCTGCAGCGAATGCCAGACATCCTGCATGCAGAGCTATCGAAAGTTGACTGGAGCTGGCTGCCATAAAAGAAAAAAGAAAAGCCCCCACCCAGAGGGTGAGGGCAAGAGGTTCAAGCAATGGCTTGTTCTTTGGTAGCGCTGGCCTTGCGACGGGAGCGCTTGGGTTTGCGGATCTCGTCGAGTAACTCTTCGATCTCCTCAGCAGGTACCTCGAAAGATTCCTCTTCAACTTGGACCTGAGCCTCAACAAAAGGGCTGTCCTCGTTGTCTTGGCTGGTTCCGTTGACGTAGCTGATGATGTTCAGCCGCTCGTCATACCCAAGCTTCTCGCCAGTGAAGGCGGATTCAGGCAACTGCACACGGTGGAACTGTCCGTTTTCGCAGTAGGAGAGATCAACGAAGGTCGCTCGCCCTTTGCTTCTCAAGGTGATGGTCACCTGATCGGCAAGTTGTTGGCGGCTCATGTGTTTGAACTGCGTGAGGAAACTCGTGGCAGTCCAGCTGTCAAAGCCGCAGCGGTACACATACGTGGTCCCATCAACTGCTGTGACAAGGATGAGCAGCTTCTCCACTGGGTCATAGCTTTCGTACTGCTGAGTCTTGATTTGAAGGTCAACAATCCAGCAGCGCAGTGAGTTGGGAACCCACATGCGAGAGCCATCTTCTAAGAGGAGATAGGCACACCTTCCCTTGCTGGCATCACTGGCACCAGCGATAAACAGCGTGGTCATCATCGATTGCTGAAGCTCAGAGGATTCATCGGTGAACCCGCTGAGACCATCAGCAATGTTGTCAATGCCTGCCTGGTCGACAGGAACGATTGAGAGAGTCATCACAGTTTTCTGCTAGGTGAACACGACCTTCAGGCTGATGAGGCAAGAAGATCACCACGAAAAAAGGCGTCCCGTAGGACGCCAGTGGCTGTTGTTTGCTCTGTGTTAGAGCACTTGGAATAAGGCTCGTTGGAACCGAGCGGGCTGTTATTTGCAGTGAGTTATTGGCAGAAAGAAATTATGTTTGCTAGGTTTGTGACATCCAACAAGCAGTAATCCAATGCTGACTGGCACCGACCTTCTCTCGAAGGTGAAAGATCTTGGCGACGTCTCAAAAACAGACTTGGCCCGTGGCTGCGGCTACGTATCCACCAAAAAGGATGGTGGTGAGCGGGTGAACTTCACCGCTTTCTATGAAGCCTTGCTTGAAGCCAAAGGCGTCACCCTTTCAAACGGTGGCGGCTCTCCTATTGGCAAAGGTGGGCGCAAGCTGTCCTACAAAGCTGTGGTTCAAGGCAACGGCAACCTGCTCGTGGGCAAGGCTTACACCGCCATACTTGATCTGGATGCAGGAGATGAGTTTGAAATCAAGCTCGGCAAGAAAGCCATTCGCCTGGTCCCTGTTGGTGGATCTGACGAAGAGGAGTGAGGACCACGGCTAGCCAATAGCCCTCACCCGTTGCCCTGCCACAGATGTGGTGGGGCTTTTTAGCCAGCGTCTATTGGGCTCGTACCAAGCCTGTTCTCAATCACGCATCTACGAGTAGCTATCGAACTACGCTGAGCACCATTTACAAAGCATGCGCGGGGTCGGCAGAGGCTTTCTTTTTTGCTCCAGCCACCGAGCGAATAATTGGGGAGTTTGGGGCGTCAAATTTTTTGCAGCACATTTTGGCCTCTATAGCGCTTTTTCTCTTTCCCAAAGCCATCAAGCCAATCAGCACGGTAAATAAATCTAAAAACTGTTGCTTCTGAAAACTATTTTTGATTCCCCAGCCACTCAAAAGGATTGCCATATCTGACCTGCACGAACTCAATGTTCCTGTGAGCAAGGCTGAGCTGGTTTCTGCAGCAACGTGCAGAAGGAACTAGCTCGGGACTCCTTCAAGTTGCGCCCTTGGAGCCAAAAGGAATTTCTCGAGAAGCTGATTCGCTACTAGGACGCCTTTCCAGGAGAGATCCGGCTCGTGCTTCCCCTGAAGAAGGTGTGGATGGTGGCGGGTGATGCGGAGAAATGATTTTGCCTCTCGGCTGAGGGAGCAAAAAATCGCTTCATCTCCCCCAAGTGAGGGATGCGAACTCCCATAGGGCAGAAGCATCTTGAGGAGGAACATGCACTCCCATGTCCCATGCCCGCACGCCTTATCACTCCCAGCCAGCTGTCGCTATTTAGCATCAGCCCAGTGATCGGGGCCTGGTGGGAGGAGCTGCAGGCGCAGAAGCTATTTGACGGGAGCAAGCCAGCGGTGAATGAGCCGGATCAGCAGCTGTTTGCCGATGGCCTACGCCACGAGCAGGTGCTGCTCACCAAATTGGAAAAGGCAGGCCACAGCATTGCCCGGCTGCCCGGCAAACAAACCGACGCCGACTACACCGCAACCCGCCAGGCGATGGCAGAAGGAGCGGAGTTAATCCACCAGGCCTCGCTTTGCAATGAGGAGATGCGCGGCAGTGCCGACTTGCTCAAGCGCATTGATCGACCCTTTCGTGTGGTCCATGGGTTGACTTTGCAGTCAATTTCTCTTGTTCATTATTCCAGCAAAATCCATTGGCAACAAAGAATTCCTCTACTTAGTCTTTCTTTTTTGTCCCACCGACCAATCGAGTACACAAAGGATTTAATTCGAAGAATATCTCACAGAACTTTATAGATGCCCAGGGCAATTTAGTCTTTCCCAAAGTTGACAATTTTTTTAGGCAAGTGCGATTTCCATTCCGAAGTTCGTGAAAGTCTCAATCACACTCCTGAAAGCCGCGCGCTCGTTTCGAAAGTCATACGCCCAAAACGCTGCAGCGTTAACTACGGAGGCCTGAGAAAGAGCTGCAACCGTTGCAACTCTGCAACTCGACTGCTACAACTGGGATCTCAGTGGCACAGCATTGCAACTACATCGCAACCATTGCAACCGCAGTCTCAGCAATAGATTTGAGGCAGGCATATACTTTACTTAATCCACAGATCGCGTTTCAATTTGATATATTGGATAGTAGGGGGAGTAGTAGTATTTGCATAAAGAGTTAGAAAGCAAGCAGGCGTTAAAGATGCAAAATTGTGCAGAGTTAAAAACATGGAACAACTTCAGAAAAGTTTGAGCTATATGGTGTCCAGCGTCAGCAAGATTTAGTGAACTAAGCCGCAGCAGAGGCTTTCTTATTTGAAGTCTGAAATTTTTGGTGTCTTCACCCTGTAGTCATTGATCAATGCACCTAGCAGCATTGTGATGTATTGGTTGTCTGCACCAGTCTTCATTTGGAACTTTCTTATTGAGTAGTCCATTTCACTAAAGAAATCACGTACGTCCTTTAGTTGTTGCTCTTTTGAAGCCATGAAGGTCAAGAACTTCAAATGGAATACACCAGTTTCATGCGGATATTGAGTGCTGTCTGTATCAAATGTATTTAGTCTGATCAAAAAAAACCAGTTATGTCAAAGGGGTTGCATTCTGGTTGCAGTTATTCACTTCTAAAAAGCCAGTCATACTAGGGGAGTTGCAGAGTTGCAGTGGTTGCAACTCTCTCCCACACCCAGCTTTTTAGTAATCCGGAAGCAGCTCTTGCTTGATGGAGTAGCTGACTTCGTAGACCTTTCCGTCTGATGTCTCGTATTCAGTGACGAGTGGCATGCCTCGGTAACGCTCCGCTGTCAGTGCCTTGAGGTTTCTGCTGACTGTCCCTTTGTTGATCCCACTGTCTAAGACGAGTGTTGTTTGAAGGATGGGAGCGTCATAACCGCGCAGTGCTTCCAACACGTCACGCTTGCCCTGGCTGAGCCCTTTGATCTTGGTCAGTAGCGATGGACCATCGAGGTCTTCATTGAGCTGCTCCTCTGACTGGAGCGAAAGGAAGGCGTCATAGAAGTCTCCGTGGCTCTTAACCGTGCCGCCCTGGAAGTCGAGCTCCACCAATAGATCGATGGGAGTGCCTCGGTGTCCTGACACCAGCCGACGCTTGGGCGACTTGCGGTCAGGCACCGCCTTGCCATTGACCTTGCTCTTCTGGTCAAGGAAGTTCAGCGTGATGATCTGACCAGCAAAGGCAGGGATTGATCCGTGTCCCCGCAAGCTATCAGCACCAGTGAATTCCTGAGTGCTCTCCTTCTTTTGATGCGCCAAGAGGATCGGAGTGGCCCCATACCGTTCGCACAGCAGCTTCAAGTCGAGGATGCGTGCGGCGACAACAGCTGAATTCTCATCGACTCCTGTGCCTGAGATAGCAGCAAGGAAGCTGTCCACAACAACGATGGAACTTGGCGCTTTCTTCAGAAGAGCCTCCAACTTGTCGAGGTTGGTGTTGGTAATCCCCCAGCCGCTTTCATTAGGAATGAAATTGAAGCCATCCACAGGAATTCCATCACGAATCAAGCCTGTGTTCCTAAAGATGGGCGTGTAGACATTGCGTCCACCATCAAGGCCAATAAAGAAGACTTGGTTGACCAAATCACGGTTGACCTTAAAGCTAAGAAACCGTGGCTCCCGGTCGTGGTTCATCAGTGAGCTCAGCAGCATCGCAGTGAAGTTCGTCTTGGCTGCGCCTGAGAGGCCTCCAATGATGTTGAGCTCTTCAGCCATCACAAGGTCTTCAATGATGTGGCGTTGAACCGATTGGAACCATTGTGCTCCCTGGTGCTTGTTAATAACTACTAAACGGGAGCCGTACTTCTGCTTGTTGTGCTCGTCACAGAGAATCTGAACAATCCGATTGTGGTCCAACGGATGGCCTGCTTGCTTAGCGGCATATCGAATCAAATCAGACTTAAGCTCCGAAGTCAGGTCGGGCTTCTGGCAGATCTCCGTGATCTTGGTCTTCAATTCAATCAGAACTCGCTCGTAATCATCAATGGTTTCGGCAACACGCTTGCCATTCTTGCCACACAACTGCTCATCGAAGCAGTGTGAGACATCAGGGAGAGGCTCAAAGAAAGTCTCTTCATCGTGAGATGAAAGGAAGTCAAATTGTTCGTAGTCAATCGAAGACTCTTGATTGCTGACGCCCTGAATAGCTCCATACTCGAGTTCACCGAAATCCTTAGTCATAGCTTTCAACAGCAATAGCAGTCAGTCAATGATTGGCGACAAGTAAACTTTCAAGTCTTATCAAGGCCAATAAATAAAACCAAGAACTTTATGCTAGCGATAAAATAAAGCGCTCGTGGGCATACGCGCAGATGAACATTTTAGCTAAAATGAATAGATGAAATTAGAGAGATGGTTGGAGCCTTTTAGATGAACTACGTGCCGAAAACTAAAGACGAATACATCCAAGCGCAAAGCAAACTAGTGAGTGAGGCTCTCGCGGGAGACCTCTGTCGAATCAACGTTTACCCAGCTCAGAACCGTGAGCTCTGGTTACTGGACAAGTCGTACAAGGCAATTGGCTTAATCCACCGTTGGTTATTTTTTTCTGACTACTTGAAGACAGGCAAACCAGAAGAAATGATTTTTTCCGCCTATACCTTCGCCCATCTACTCAAGAGAGCAGTGAACGCAGGTAAAGCAGAACACCCAGGGCGCAACTTTGTCGGGTTCACGGAAGAGGCCCTAAGCCATATGGCCGAGAGGGGAATTATCGACCTGCTTGTTCTGGATAATGGGTTCTTAGCTGCCTGCATTAAGAACGGAGGCAAAAGAACGGATAATATTGAGGAAGGCAGAGATCGATATCAGAAACAAGTAAAAGAGAAAATCACCAGGCGCAATAACGACATTCGCCATCTCAAGCGTTGCTTTGATTTTCCACTCAACAAGTGAACGCAATGATCAAGAAGAGAGAGCCAGGCCATCCAACTACTAAAAAGTTTTTCAGCGGGCAGGAGTTAAGAGAGCAAGCTGCTGCACGATTAAAAGAAAGAGCAGACTCAGAGTTCTTACCGATTGATCCAAAGGCTAGAGCTGATGCCCTTGAAGAAATCTGTGAGCTTGACTTTGCAACGATGACGAAGCGCGAACTAAGGCATCTGCACCAGGTGTTTGAGGCGGTCTATTCTTCGTACCTTGATGATCTTGCAGCACTTAAAGACCTGGAGGCAGAAAGCTGCCCTTCAAGCAAGACTTTTGCAGGAGTTGCTGCAGCTATTGAAGAAGGT
This sequence comes from Synechococcus sp. CC9605, assembly GCF_000012625.1. Taxonomy (NCBI): domain Bacteria; kingdom Bacillati; phylum Cyanobacteriota; class Cyanophyceae; order Synechococcales; family Synechococcaceae; genus Synechococcus; species Synechococcus sp. CC9605. Next base: position 1,333,806 of record NC_007516.1, read on the forward strand.
GTTACAGTCGGCACAGGAATGATGAGCCCTGAAGATTGGTGTGAGACCCATAGGCTTAGACCTAATGGTCACCGCAAACCAGGCCCACTTCCAAAGAAGAAGCCAAACATCTTTGACATTACTGCTGGAACGAAAGGGCCTGCAAAGAAGAAGTATGAACCCGTGCACAAGATCCCCCATGAAACTAAAGAGGGTTATTTAGTTCGGCGTGAGTTGGAGATTGAAGTCCAAAAGAGCATGCAGCAACCACCTCGCTTGGTCGGTAAGCGGGTGAATCGCAACCCAATCCCCAACCAGCGCTTCGATAAGACCTTGCGAAAAGCTGATCGTGAGCGTCAGGCTGGTGAAACAGATATCAACAAGGAAATCTAAAAGCTATCAAACTCTTGAACCAAAGCCTTCAGACCCACCCATCAATGTCGAGTTTCGCATAGCTCTTTCATACATTTCTTGGTGAATATTTTTTGATTCATTTGTGAACCAATCTTCTTCTACAGATGGCTCAATAATCTTCAAGCCGAAGTCTACGACTGCAGTTTCAAGCACAGCAAAGTCGCCTGCTGCGTTGTAAAAGCCAAGCTGCATATCGATCATTCCTGTGACTGGAGGCAAATCAATACGAGCTGATCGTGTTGAGGTAGAGACTTCTATAGCTTTAAAGATACTTGAATTGCCGTGGCTATCACTGGCTCGCAAAATCAGTGTTGAATTGTGGTAATCGTCGACATAATCAATTGTTTCTGTATCGATTGACCAAGAACACACAACCGAATCATGATCTTTCACCGCACCAAAACACGCATCGTCAGGATGAACGAGCGCAGCAAGAAACTTGTTGCCTAAAATCTTTAAAGCTGTGTCGATCCAGCTCATACACAAGTTTCAGCACAAGCAAATCTAAATGGTTTAAAACCCTTTGCAGGAAGCTTAATAAAACAAAATAGGCCAGATAACCAAAATCGAATAGTTGAATCTGGTAATCAGCTATTCTTATTGAACCTAAGAAAGTATTTTTGAAATACTTTTAGGGTTCAAGAGGAGAGACTGTAGTGCGAACGTAAGCGCAGATGTTTGCGTAGCGCACAGAGACCTTGATTAACTGAGGCTGTGCATTATGCATGAATCAAAATGCAAATCTATCAGGAAACTAAACGCTAGTTTGAACAGCGGCAAAACGTCTGATAGGACTGACGTTAGAACATTTGCGTGGCGAATGTAAAGTTAGTTGAAGGATTAAGGGTTAGAGTCAAAAGCCGGTGACTCCGATTGCAGCAATCGTTGTTGCATTTACAACTGCAATCGAGGAACATAGGTAAGTGACTGGTGGAAGCAGTAAAGACACTAGACGTACCAATATCTACACGAATACGCAACGTATCCGTGTCACTATTTATCAATTACTTGGGTCGTAATTTTTCCTAAGCCTTTGCCGCCATTGACCGGATAAGTCTCTTCAACCAATGTCGGACAGTAAGTACCAGTCGATAGAGCAAGGAAGACCAAGACCCTGCTCGTCCGCCCGAGCTTTCGTGGGACCCGCTTAAGTTGGACTGGTGCTTCCCCGTAGTTGGGTAGTGGCCCACAAGACAAAAGTTTTCTTACGTTCAATCATTTCTAAAGGCAGCCCAGACCAAAGGTGTAGACCAACCGATTCACGAACGACAAGCTTGTGGTCCTGGGTCGCTACCCAACTACGAGAACCACCGGTTCACATAAATGGAAGCCCCCGAAACCGAGGGCGGCTTTAGCAGCGGGTTTGACTAATGAAGCAGTAGCTTTTTATTGAAAACCGTGCCTCAACCTAGTGGCAGAGGTCACTTCAACAAAAGAAAATAAAAGTAAATCGACCGCTTGCGATCGTCCTTTTCAATGGTGCGGCAATAGGCAGCACAAGTGGAGGACCAAAGACAAACCAACCGCTTTAGCGGTTGTCCTTATTAGCAAGCTTGCTATCAATCCACCTCGAGAAAATATAAACACCAACAAACATTGGTGCATAGATTACCCACATGTTCTCTAGTTGATAGCCACTATTATTCACAAGTACTAAGCCTGAATAGCTGAGGACCATATAAATGGAAACTCTTCGGATGACTGGAAATTTGCTGAGCATCCAAGATCGACGTGTCTGCTTACCCTAGCAAGTTCAATTAGTCTTCACTTCTTCTCTTGCTTTGGTTGCTTCTATGATTTGAATCCTTTGGCTGAAGGTTCATTTCTTTTTTTAGCAGGCTTAGCAACTGGAGGCGCTATCGATTCATCTTTGAAGACTTTTCCTTCTACCCAAATAGTTAACGCATAGACAAGAATCAATGCTGGCACAAGGACAAGCCATTCATTGTCAAACTCATATGGGATCTGCCTCACACCAAACACAGTCAGATATCCAGTCGCAAGCGTGAGAATAAGCCGCCATATCGTTCCGGAATTCAATTGACTTATCCAAGGCATCACCGCTCACTCTATTGAGAAGAGGGAGTGCTGCCAGATGCTCATTCGGTAGCTATCAATTGAATGTGGCTTGCGAAATCGAGCTTTCGCTTTGACTCGAAAGTCACACAAGGGGGTCAAGGGCAAGCAACCAACCTGCCCTTTCTCCTTAGCTATTGCTAGAGACTAGGTGTGCTGAGCCGAACTCCTCAGACCTGACGTGTCTGGGATTGTGCCGCCGGGATGCAGAGCTGCATTCTCTTGGTTGGTGCTGGGTTTTACAAGGGCATAGCGCTCTCCTTGAAAAGCTTTGACCAAGCGACTCACATCAGCGGATCGTCCCAAGGAGGAGGACGATGTTTTTGTGACAACCACTACAAAAAATTACCAGCGGTTTTCACCTTTATGCACGGTTTGCGTACTGACAGCGTGGGACTGGTAGCTTTAGCGGCCGCTAAGACTGGAGGGGATTGAGGTCTGAAGATCTCCCTCTCACAGCACTTACAACTTCAGATCAACATGCGGTTTGCAGCAATCCTTTCGTTGATGTTGTTGGCTCCGGCAGGTGTGTTGGCCCATGAAGCCAAGGCCACGGCCGAAGGAATGTCAAAAGAATTCGCAACTGCTGAGGCAATGCGTAAAGTTCCTGAGGGCGCATCAGTGACGGGCACCACTTGCAGAAGTAAAGACGTGGGAATGTCGACCCGTTACTGGTGCACTGTTGAGTACAGCGATTGAGTTGCTGACTTAAATCGTGATGCTTCACATCAGCGGATCGTCCCAAGGAGCAGGGATATCGGTATCTGCTGAAGTGTGATTAATGAACTGCAAGAGCGTTTGCCAGGCAGCGGTGATGAGTTGCGTGCTTGTCAAAGCCAATGGGCAATTGGTGACAACCTACAGGGTGTCCACCGCTTGACTTGCGCAATTCGTCAGATGCGATACCTAATCAGATCGATTGTTTTCAAAACAACGTCTTAAGCAGGTGAATTGCCTGAGGCAGGAGCATTGTCTCGGCGTTGCTTTTTATAGATCAGCTGCTGAAGCCTGGTGAGGTTGAGCTGGTGCTCACCGTTGGTCCAGTGCATTGGATGAGCTACTCGTGCTTCGAGCTCGGCGATTTCGTTGTTGAGGTTTCTCGCTGGGTCCTCGGACCGTGGAACACCTTCACTGTGATGCACCAAGGGGCAGCTGACATCAGTGCAGGTTTGCTTCTTGTCTTGCAGCCCAGGGCGTTGCGTGTGACCAGCCAGCACTGACGTATGAGCTGTATTCCAGGAGGCAGCAGTCGTTTCTTGAGGTGACAAGCACCCAAGACCTGGCACTGGCTGAGGGTGACGTAGCCAAAGGACGAGCAAGTGGAGCAGCTTTTGACCTCACAGAAGGGTTCGAGGTCACGCTCATCGAGAAAGTTCCAGTCCTCCATGCTTTTGATAGGCAGCAATACACCTGTACTACAACCAGCCAAAGGTGAGTGGCAACCACTTGGCACAAGCGAACCGGTTTCTACAGAAATCACCCTTAATCTCTGGCTAACAAGTGCCTTGAACCTGTGGCTAAACGTGTGGATTCACTGTGGCTACCGTGTGGCTACCCCGTTATTTCAGGCAAGCACTCTCGTTTTATCAAGGCTTGAGAACTCATGCAATGCAGTCGATTCCAATGAGTCTCAATCACGTCTTAATAAGAAGTAACGCTGCCATCAAGGGATGACACTGCAACTTCGGGCCATCAACAAGCGCTTCGGCGAGCGTCAGGTTCTCCACAAGCTCGATCTCGATGTGGCAAAGGGCGAATGCATCGCTCTGCTTGGGGCCAGCGGCTGTGGGAAAAGCACGGCCTTGCGTCTGATCGCCGGGCTCGATCACCCCGATCAAGGTTCGATTCGCATCAACGATGCGGAAATGGTTGACGTTCCCGCTGAACGTCGCCGGGTGGGGATGGTGTTTCAAAGCTATGCCCTGTTCCCGCATCTGAATGTTTGGGAGAACCTCGAACTGGGGCTGCGCATGCGGGGAGGCAGCGCCGGCGCCCGCGATGAACGAATCCGCAGCGTCCTGGAGGTGTTGCAGCTCAGCGAGCAAGCCCAGCAACGACCCTCACAACTGTCCGGCGGCCAGCGCCAGCGCGTCGCCCTGGCCCGAGCCCTGTTGCGGGATCCCCTGGTGTACCTGCTGGATGAACCGATGAGCAATCTCGATGCCCAGTTGCGCGAAGACCTACGACCTCAACTGCGCCGCCTCATGATCGGCGGTGAACAACCTGTGGTCTATGTCACCCATGACCAGCAGGAGGCGATGGCGCTGGCGGATCGCATCGCTGTGATGCGCGAGGGAAGGATTGAACAAATCGGAACACCCCGCGAGCTGTACCAGCAACCGGCCAGCACCTACGTCGCCCAGTTCATCGGCCGCCCGCAGATGAACCTGCTGCCTGCCAAGAACGGGGTGATCACCGGCATCCGACCGGACGATCTGCGGCTCGACCCCGCAGGCTCACCCTGCGCGATCCTCAGCCGTGAATGGTTCGGAGCCAATCAGATGTTGCTGGTGCGCTGCGATCGCGGCGACCTGCGGCTGGTCTGCTCTGGAGAAACAGCGATCGAGGCTGAACCATGCATCAGCTGGCCCAGTGATTGCGAGCACCGCTTTGATGCCGTCAGCGGCCGTCGTCTGCCGTCAGGTTGTCCGCCATCCGATTGAGAAGCTCACTGTGCGCTGACGCCTGGCGTCGCAGAGCTTCGGTCTGATCAGGATCCGCTGGACGGTCCACTTCGGCCCGCCAAAGGGTCAGCAGATCATCCACAGAGGGAAGCGACCGCAAGGTAATGCAGGGCACTGAGGCCATGGCCGCTGCAGCCTCCACCTTCGGGTCGTAGCTGAGGGCAGCCATGGGGCTGTTGGCCAGTCGGGCCAGGATCAGGGCATGCAACCGCATCGGCAGCACCAGACGCGCCCGCTGCACCAGATCGGACACAGCCTCAAGGGACTGGGGAAACAAGGTTGAGCTGCGCGCTTTCAATCGCGCCGGCAGCAGACCTTGATCACTCAGGTGCTGCAGCAGAGGCGCGTCCTGATGGTGATGGAACGCAAGCCAGATCACCGGCGCCTCCAAGTCGGCACTGAGCCGATCCAGGGCTTCGGTTAAGCGACGCCAGCCCGCATGATCCAACAAAGGTGTCGGACGCCAACTGAGCACGATGGCGTCGCCACCGAGCCAAGGGCGCGCCGGCATCTGCCAGACCGGATCGGCAGCCAGCACCATCGGCAGCTTGGGGGCCCAACGCTGGGCCCAATCAAAGGAGCGCGGATCCCTCCAGCTCGCTGCCTTGCAGAGCGGCAACACCGTGCGAACCAACAGCCGACTGATCCGCCGCTGCAGGGGTCCAAGGCCCTGCCCCCAGAGAACCACCTCGGCGCCACCTAAACGGGCAACCGTCATCACCAGCAGGTAATAGACAAGGCTGCTGAAGCTGGTGCTGTCCTGCAGCAGGCTCCCCCCACCAAGAACAAGAACATCAGCTCTCAGGGCCGCACGAAGACAGAGCAGCAAGGAACGGCGGTTCACCGTCTGCGCCGACGGAGCCAACGCCAAAACAGGGGCCGGATCGCGGGCCGTAATCAGAAGCTGCTGCGGCTGGGGAAGTGACGCGACCAGGACCTGAAGCAGGCCATCGTCGCCGAGGTTGTGCTCTCCGTAGTAGCCGCAAAGCAGCAATACAGGCGCAGTGGGGCGGACCACGGGCAGCAGCCTGTTCACTCCTGGCATTATCAACGGATTCCAAGGATTAAGAGCATGCATGCACTGTCGCTCGGAACCTGGTGGATCCACGTCGCCTCCGTGGTGGAGTGGTGCGTGGCGATCGTGTTGATGCATCGACGTGGTCTGCTGGGCATGTCCTTGGCGATGCTTCCAGCCCTCGTCAGTGCCATGGCCGCCTGCACCTGGCATCTGTTTGACAACAGCGAAGCGCTGCGGGGGCTGGTCACCCTTCAGGCCCTGTTCACCGTGATCGGCAACTGCACCCTGGCCTTCGCGGCCTGGCAGCTCCAACGACGCCGGGTGGTGGACGGAGCCAGTGCTCCATGAGCTTTGATCCCGCACCGCTGTTCGCGGCCTCACTGATCCCCTATCTGCTGTTTCTCTATTGGCTCCGCAAAAGTGAGGCGCTGCCGCTGATGGCGGAACGGGGCTTTCAGCTCACACTTCTGTTTGTGGCCGTCACGATTGGTGCCGCCATTGCCGCCCTGCGCTGCTGCTCAGCGGAACTGGTGGAGATTGACTGGTTGCACGGTGGGGCAGAAGCCTTTCTCACCCTCAGCAACACGGTTTTGGTGATCGGACTTTTGTTACCAACCCCCAAAAAAGGGTGAACAAGTCTTAAGAGAGGCAGGCAAGGCGTCGCCATCACCGGAAGATGAGGTGTCGCTCATTGGCTCTAATGCTGACCCACCTCTTCGCGATTGCTCCCGCCTCCGTGTCCTGGTCTCCCAAGGTCGCCTTGGTGATGATCCTCTGCAATGTGGTTGCGATCATGGTCGGCAAGGCCACGATCAAGCACCCCAACGTTGGCGCTGCACTCCCTAACGCTTCCTTCTTCGGCGGAATGGGTCATGCAGCCCTGCTCGGCACCACCAGCCTCGGCCACATCATTGGCATCGGCGCCATCCAGGGTCTGGCCGCCCGCGGCGTGCTCTGAAGCACATCTCTTGAGGGAGGAGCCAGTCTCCTCCCTGAAACAACCCTTGGCTTAGAGCAGATACGGCAGCAGCCTCAGGCCGTAACGCTCAAACTTGTAATGGAACAAAAGCTCTGAGAGAGCAGGGGCTTCTGCGGTCGCAGAAAGCCCATGGATCAGACGTTCGAGACGTCGGTCGGCCATTGGATTGTCGAGGCCCCACCAAGTGCGCCGCGCCAGCCGGCCCGACACCATCCAGCGCCAACTCCGCTGGGCCTTGATCTGTTCTTGGTAGCGACAGGCCATGGTCGTGGCGTCCCCAGGCATCCCCTCAGCGATCAACAGATCAGCCAGTTGATCCGCGCTGTCCATCGCATGGCGGATCCCTTCTCCCCCAAGCAGATTGGCGGAACTGGCCGCATCCCCCACCGCCAGCAGTGCACCGGCCACGAAGGGTTCCGAGCGGGCGATGCTGCTGGACACAGGCCCGCCATGGCGATCCAGCACCGGGCAGGCGCTCAAGCCGCAACGTTGAATCAAGCGCTGAAGGGGCCCAGCCAGGCTGCCGGGGGTCGGACGATCCGCAGGTGGGAGGTGACAGACGCCCACCTTGAGGCATTGCCCCTGCATGGGGAAGATCCAGCCGTATCCATGGGGGATCCAGTCGGAGCCCAGGAAGAAACTGATCCGATCCCGCCATGCAGCGGCCTCACGATCATCGGCCTGCAGCAACCACTCAACGCCGATGCCCTTCAGCAGCGGATCCTCAGGATTGGGGCTGAGGCCAGCCTGCTGCAGGAGATCTCTGCGCGCACCCGTGGCATCAATCAACCAGCGCGCTGAGCGCAATAACGTCCGCCCATCGCATGTCTGCAGTCGCACGCTGGCTTGATCGGCCGTGAGCTTGCTCAGCGCAGCCCGGCAGCCCTGGATCAACTCCACCCCATGGCGACGCGCCTCCTCCCAGAGCCAGTACCGAAGCCGGCCGAAGTCGAGCACCACCCCCAGATCGCTGGCAGACCACCACTGATGAACCAGGCCCGAGGGATCATGCAGCTGCCAGCCCTGCCAGGTGGCGGCAATGGCGTCATCCGGCAGACCCAACCGATGAAGAGCGTCGAGCGGCAGCGCACCACTGGAGTAGGCGTGGCGATGAGGATCGGCCAAGCGATCCACCAGGGTGACCTGAGCACCCGCCCGGGCCAGTTGAATCGCCAGGCGAGCACCGGACGGCCCAGCGCCAACGATCAGAACGGACACTGATGCCCCAGCTTCAGGCCTGCAGGGCCTTGATCGAAGCGCTGGCTGGCAGATCACCCGAGGTGTTGCTGAAGCGCTCAAGGATTCGTTCAGCCATCTGCGCAGGAGTCAGGCCGAGAGCCTCCTTGCTCTGCTGCGGCGTGGCGTGATCGACCAGCTTGTCAGGGATGCCAATGCGCAGCATCGACACGTTGATGTCCTGATCAGTCAGTGACTCCAGAACCGCTGCACCAAAACCACCCGGAAGAGCTCCCTCCTCCATGGTGACGACACGGGGGATGCGCCGCGCCAGGGGATGGATCAGCGCTTGATCCAGGGGCCTCAGGAAGCGGGCGTTGATCACAGTGGTGGAGAGCCCGGCTTCCTCGAGCAGCGTTGCAGTCGCAAGGGCCGGCGCCACCATCGAGCCGTAAGCCACGATCATCAGATCGTCGCCTTCCCGCAGCAGTTCACCGCGGCCGATCGGCAGCGTTTCCCAACCCTCTTCCATTAACGGCACGCCTTCCCCGGAGCCCCGGGGAATTCGCAACGCCGTGGGCCCGTCGTGCTGCAGGCAGGTCACCAGCATCCGCTGCAGCTCAGCTTCATCCTTCGGTGCCATCACTGTGAAGTTGGGAATGGCCCGCATGTAGCTGATGTCGTACTGACCCTGGTGGGTCGGACCGTCAGCACCAACGATGCCGGCGCGATCAAGCACGAAGGTGACCGGCAGCTTCTGGATGCCCACATCGTGGATCAACTGGTCGTAGGCGCGCTGCAGGAAGGTGCTGTAGATGGCAACGACGGGGCGCAACCCCTCGCAGGCCATGCCCGCCGCCAGGGTGACGGCATGCTGCTCAGCAATGCCGACGTCCACGTACTGGTCCGGAACAGCCTTCTGAAGCAGGTCGAGACCGGTACCGGTGGCCATGGCCGCAGTGATGCCGATCACCCGACTGTTCTGCTCACAGAGCTTGACCAGGGTCTGCCCAAACACCTTGCTGTAGCTGGGAGGTTTGGGTTTCGATGACGGGATTGCCTTGCCGGTGCCGAGATCAAAGGCCGATTGGGCGTGATAACCGACCTGATCGGCCTCGGCATAGGGATAGCCCTTGCCCTTTTTGGTGACCACATGCACCAGCACCGGGCCGCCTTCTCGATGGGCCGCCTGGAAGGTGCGCACCATTTCACCGATGTCATGGCCATCGATCGGCCCCATGTAGGTGAAGCCCAGTTCCTCGAACACGGCACCCACCTTGGGTACCGCGAGGCGACGCATGCTGCCCTTGAGACGGTTGAGTTCCGCAGGAATCTCGCCACCCATGAACGGCAGGTGCCGAACGCTCTCCTCAACACTCCCTGAGAGGAACTGCATCGGCGGGCTGAGCCGCGCACGGTTCAGCACGTTCGACAAGGCCCCCACCGGCGGGGAAATCGACATGTCGTTGTCGTTCAGCACCACCAAGAGCCGTGTATTCGGGAGGTGTCCGGCATGGTTGATGGCCTCCAGAGCCATGCCGCCTGTCAGGGCTCCATCACCGATGACGGCAACACACTTGAACGATTCACCATGGTTATCTCGCGCCATGGCCATGCCCAGCGCCGCTGAGATGGAGGTGCTGGCGTGGCCCGCTCCGAAGTGGTCGAAGTCGCTCTCAGTGCGCTTGAGGTACCCCGCTACCCCGTGTTGCTGACGCAGAGAGTCGAAATCGTTGAACCGGCCGGTGATCAATTTGTGGGGGTAAGCCTGATGGCCCACATCCCAGATCACACGGTCCTGGTCGAGATCCAGCGTTTGGTACAACGCAAGGGTCAGCTCGACAACCCCCAGGCCAGGCCCTAGGTGACCACCGCTTGTGGACACCACCTGCAGATGCCGCTCACGAATCTGCCGAGCCACGTCCTCGAGCTGAGCCGGGCTGAGTCCGTGCAGTTCATTCGGATGCTTCAGATCTCCGAGATGCATGCACTGACAACTCCAATCCATGCAATCTACGGGAACCAACCCGGATCCTGTCTGGATCGAACCCTTGGAAGAATGGTGGGATGACCGATTACCTGCAGCGGATCCTGCGTGCCCGCGTCTACGACGTGGCGCGGGAAACCCCCTTGGATCCCGCCCCCAATCTGAGCCGCCGCCTGAACAACACGGTCTGGCTGAAGCGTGAGGATCTCCAGCCGGTGTTCTCGTTCAAGCTGCGCGGCGCTTACAACCGCATGGCGCAGCTCAGCGACGACGAACTCGAGCGCGGTGTGATTGCCTCCAGCGCCGGGAACCATGCCCAGGGCGTCGCCCTTAGTGCCCAGCGGCTCGGCTGTCGAGCGGTGATCGTGATGCCGAGCACCACACCCGAGGTGAAAGTGCGCGCCGTGCGGGCCCTTGGTGGTGACGTGGTCCTCCATGGCGAGACCTACGACGAGTGCTCCGCTGAAGCGCAGCGACGCTGCAAAGCCGATGGACTTACGTTCATTCACCCGTTCGACGATCCGGAAGTGATCGCAGGCCAGGGCACGATCGGGATGGAGATCATGCGCCAGGCCGAGCAGCCACCCAACGCGATCTATGTGGCCGTAGGTGGAGGTGGCCTGATCGCAGGCATCGCCGCCTACGTCAAACGGCTGTGGCCGGAAACGGAGGTGATCGGCGTGGAGCCGGTCGATGCCGATGCCCTGAGCCGCTCCCTCGAGCAGGGCCAGCGGGTAGAACTGGAACAGGTGGGGCTGTTTGCCGATGGCGTCGCCGTGAGAAAGGTGGGCGAACACAACTTTGAGTTGGCCCAGCAGTTCGTCGATCACATGGTGCGGGTCGACACCGATGCCATCTGTGCCGCGATCAAGGACGTCTTTGAAGACACCCGTTCCATCCTGGAGCCCGCCGGTGCCCTGGCAGTTGCCGGGCTCAAACAGGACGTGGCCGAGCGCCAACTGGAGGGGCGCCATCTGGTGGCGGTGGCCTGCGGGGCCAACATGAATTTCGATCGCCTGCGCTTCATCGCGGAACGGGCTGAGCTCGGGGAAGAGCGGGAAGCGATGCTGGCCGTGGAGATTCCCGAATCACCCGGCAGCCTGAGGCGGCTGTGCGAACTGCTGCGGGAGCGCAGCCTCACGGAATTCAGCTATCGCATGACCGATGGCACTTCGGCGCAGATCTTCATCGGTGTGCAGGTGTACGACGACAACGACCGTGCATCACTGCTGAGCCAACTGGAGCGTGGGGGCTTCCCATGCCTCGATCTCAGCGAGAACGAATTTGCCAAGGTTCACCTGCGCCACATGGTTGGGGGCCGTCTGCCGGCTTCAGCGCGCACGGCCTGTGCCGGGGAATGCAAAGAGCTGCTGTATCGCTTCGAATTTCCCGAACGACCGGGCGCCTTGATGAGCTTCGTGGATGCTCTGCACCCCGGCTGGAGCATCAGCATCTTCCACTACAGAAATCACGGTGCTGACGTGGGGCGCATCGTTGTTGGCGTGCTGGTGCCGGAAAAGGAGATGCAGGGCTGGACCGAATTCCTCAATGACCTGGGCTATCGCCACTGGGATGAAACCAACAACCCCGCCTATGGGCTGTTCCTCTGAGTTTCTGGGCGGTAACTTGAGTTCTCTCGAGGGGTTGTGATGACGTCTCCATCACTGCCCACCCGGCTCGAGGCGATTCTTTATCTCAAGGGTCGGCCCGTGAGCATCGGCGAACTGGCCGAGCTGGCCGACTCCGACCGTCGAAGCGTCGAAGAAGCCCTCGTGGCCCTGACGGCCTCCTACGCCCAGCGGGACAGTGCCCTGGAGATCGTTGAACAGAGCGGTCGCTACGGGCTGCAGCTCAGGCCAGGCATGGGCGATCTGGTCAAAGACCTGCTGCCGGTGAATCTCTCCACGGCAACCCTGCGAACCCTCGCCACCATTGCCCTGAAGAAACGCATCCTTCAATCGGATCTTGTGGATCTGCGAGGCTCAGGGGCCTACGACCACATCAAGGAACTGCTGGCGCAGGAATTCATTGAACGGCGTCGTCAGACCGAGGGGCGGTCCTACTGGCTCACCCTCACCGAAAAATTCCATCGCACCTTCTCCGTGCTTCCTGATCTTGGGACAACCGATCTGACGGAAGCTGCATAAAGTCGGAGAAGATCAGCCTCCGCCATGGAATCTCTACCCGTCACCCTGCTGCAGGTGCTGGCCCAGACCCTGCAGATCTACTCCCTGGTGCTGATCGTTCGGGTTCTGCTGAGCTGGTTCCCGAACCTGGACTGGGGCAATCCGGTGCTGAGCAGCTTGAGTGCGATCACCGATCCTTACCTCAACGCCTTCAGGGGTTTGATCCCACCGCTGGGGGGCATTGATCTCTCCGCCATCCTGGCCTTCCTCGCCCTGAATCTGTTGCAGAGCCTTGTGGGGCAGTCGATCAGCGCCTTCTACATGTCGGGCTCCAGCTGGTGATCACTCCTTGGTAATCACTGCTGGTTAATGCCGCGCTCCAGCGGCAGCAAGTCATCATCGTCAACATCAACGCGGGTTCGGACCGGAGCATTGAAGCCTCGGGCGCGGGGATTTTTGATCACGAACGGTCCTGGGGTTCCGGCAGGCACTGAGATTCGCAGGGCGAACGCGGAGTGACCCGGGTTCACATCCCCGATCGATCCCACCCGGGTTCTGTTGGGAAGAACGGGTTCACCACTGGCATCCAGGATCCGTGCGTACACATCCGTGTCGATGACGCTGTTCTTGCTTCGGTTCTCAACATCTCCCGTCAGCACATAACAGCTGGCACCCACCGGCCGGCTCAGTTCGGGTTGATTGCCAGCATCAAGCTCTCCACAAGGATCTAGGCGAACCTCACTGAGTTGCAGTTCAGCGGCATCGCATGGGAGCGCCAGTCCCAGCAGCAAAGGGAGGCTGCACATCAAGGCAAGAAGTCGACGGAGCATCAGGAGATCAACGTTGGTCACCGCTGCCGCCGATGCGCCCGCGGGCAGCTCGGCTCGACAGTTTCTGCAGGTTGGCGTCAGCCACCCCATTCAGGTCATAACCCAGTTCGCTGGCCAACTGAGCCACGTACCAGAGCACATCTCCCAGCTCCAACTTGATGGCTTCGCGGGTGTCGGCATCAAAAACTCCTCCACGATCACGAATCACCTTTTTCACCTTGTCGGCCACTTCTCCGGCTTCACCGGTCAGGCCAAGGGTCGGATAGATGGGATTACGGCCAACATCCGGGTAGGCAGCCGTCTTTCGGGCGGCGTCCTGATAGGAATTCATCTCCATGGGGCCGGTTGGGAAACGCCCGGATGGTAGTTTCCGCAGGGATTTTCAGCCGCGATATGGGCCAGTTCGACCTGAACCGACGGACCAAGATCGTGGCCACCATCGGCCCTGCCACGGAGAGTCCAGAGCGGATCAAAGAGCTGGTGAAGGCTGGTGCTACCACCTTCAGGCTGAATTTTTCCCACGGGGACCACAGCGAGCACGCCGCACGCATCGCCACGATCCGTCAGGTGTCTGAGGAACTGGGCCAGACCATCGGCATCCTCCAAGACCTCCAGGGTCCGAAGATCCGGCTCGGGCGGTTCGCCGAGGGGCCGATCACCCTGGCCAACGGCGATCCGTTCACGCTCACCTCACGGCCGGTGAGCTGCGACAAGACGATCGCAACGGTCACCTACGACAAGCTCGCCGACGAAGTAACCGCCGGCAGTCGCATCCTGCTCGACGACGGCCGTGTGGAGATGAAGGTCGATACCGTCGACAAAGCGGAGCAGACCTTGCATTGCACCGTCACCGTGGGCGGTGTTCTCTCCAACAACAAAGGCGTCAACTTCCCAGATGTTCAACTTTCTGTTCGTGCCCTCACGGACAAGGACAAGACCGACTTGGCCTTTGGCCTCAGCCAGGGGGTGGACTGGGTGGCCCTCAGCTTCGTGCGCAATCCCTCGGACATGGAGGAGATTCGCGGATTGATTTGTGAACAGGGCCATGAGACCCCTGTAGTGGCGAAGATCGAAAAGTTTGAGGCCATCGATCAGATCGATTCAATCCTGCCGCTCTGTGACGGCGTGATGGTGGCCCGCGGTGACCTCGGCGTGGAGATGCCGGCCGAGGAAGTGCCGTTGCTGCAGAAGGAACTGATCCGCAAGGCCAACAGCCTGGGCATCCCCATCATTACTGCCACCCAGATGCTGGATTCCATGGCCTCCAGCCCCCGGCCCACCCGAGCCGAAGTTAGCGACGTGGCCAACGCCATCCTGGATGGCACCGACGCCGTGATGCTCTCCAACGAGACTGCAGTGGGGGATTTCCCCGTGGAAGCCGTCCAAACCATGGCGACCATTGCCCGAAGGATCGAGAAGGACTACCCCCAACGCTCGATCGACAGCCACCTTCCCAGCACCATTCCCAACGCCTTGAGCGGTGCGGTCAGCACCATCGCCAGCCAGCTCAATGCCTCGGCGATTCTCCCCCTCACCCGAAGTGGGGCCACAGCTCGCAACGTCAGCAAGTTCCGGCCTGCGGCACCCATCCTTGCCATCACTCCTGATCGCACCGTCGCCTGTCGTCTGCAGTTGGTGTGGGGCGTGACACCGCTGGTGATTCCCGAAGGCGAGCGAACCACGCAGACCTTCCAGGCAGCGATGCTCAAAGCCAAGGAGCTCAACCTGCTGAAGGAGAGTGATCTCGTGGTTCAGTCCGCAGGCACCCATGCCGGAGTTTCCGGATCCACGGATCTGGTCAAGGTGAGCATCGTGGGCAACGAAGCAGAGGCGACACTGATCTGAACGACGCCAAACCATGAAGCGGCGCATGCCCGCAACGGAAACGGTGCGGATGGCCCTGTCCACCCTGCGGAGCAACCGCCTCCGCAGCCTCCTCACGATGGTGGGCATCGTGATCGGTAACGCCTCTGTGATCACCCTGGTGGGGGTTGGACGGGGGGCACAGTTACTGGCTGAAGGTCAGTTGAACAACCTCGGGGCCAATGTGCTGTTTGTGGTTCCGGGCAACACAAACGCCAGACGCCAAGGTGTCACCCGACCCAAAACGCTTGTGCTGGAGGATGCCGAAGCCATCGCCAGCCAGGTTCCCAGCGTCAAGCGCGTGGCGCCCGTGATCAACACCAATCAGGTGGTTCAGGCCGGAGCCCGCAGCTCCACGGGTGCGGTCTTCGGCGCGACATCGGAGTTCCTCCCAGTGCGCAGCTTCGAGGTAGCCAAGGGCCGTTTCATCAACGCCAGGGACGTCGCCGGCGCGAAAGCCATTGCCGTGCTTGGCTCTGATCTGCGGATCAAGTTGTTTCCCACTGGCTCAGCCATTGGCCAGCAGGTGCGCATCGGCAATCAGAGCTTTGAGGTGGTCGGTGTGATGGCCCCCAAAGGAGCCGTCTTCGGCAGCAACCAGGATGAAAACACCTACATCCCAATCACAACAATGGTGAACCGGATCACCGGTCGGGATCCGATTTACGGCGTCAGCCTCAACTCCATCAGTGTTGAAGCCAGGGATGAAAACAGCATCAGCGCAGCCAGCTTTCAGATCAACAACCTGCTGAGGCAGCGGCACCGGATTCTCCGGGACGACGATTTCGTGGTGCGATCCCAGAAGGACGCCCTCACCATCGTGAGCACCATCACCGGAGGACTCACCCTGATGCTCGGGGCTATCGGTGGGATCTCCCTCCTGGTGGGAGGCATCGGGATCATGAACATCATGCTGGTGTCCGTCAGTGAACGCACCGAAGAGATCGGTCTGCGCAAAGCCCTGGGCGCCCGCAGCAGTGATGTGCTGCAACAGTTTCTGGTGGAATCACTTGCTCTCGCCAGCCTGGGCGGCGCCATCGGCACGCTGGCGGGTCTTGGAACAGTGAGCCTCGTGGCGGCGGTCACGCCCCTGCCAGCAACGATCGGCACAACGATGGTGGTGGTCACCGTTGGACTCTCGGGATCCATCGGTCTGTTCTTCGGAGTCGTTCCAGCCCGACGAGCCGCAAAACTCGACCCGATTGTTGCCCTGAGAAGCCTTTGAAAAAGGCCTCAAAAATCAGGCCAACTCCTTTACACTAATTAACGAATTTCTTCAGCTCATGAATCAGCGCTGGCGCCTTCTTGCCCTCTGGCTGTTGCCAATCGGCGTCGTGTTGCTGATCGGCTGGCAGGTCGTGAGCAATGGAGGCATGAATGGCCTCAGCCAAGACAGCAATGGCACCACAGTCGCTCCTCGCAATGCTGCGGTGGCACGGATGAGCTACGGCCGCTTCCTCGATTACGTCGAGGCCGGTCGCGTCACAGCCGTTGACATCTACGACGGTGGCCGCAACGCCGTGATCGAAGCCGTTGACCCCGACCTCGACAACCGCGTCCAGCGCCTTCGCGTTGATCTTCCTGGTCTGGCACCTGAGCTGATCAACACGCTGAAGACCGAAGGCATCAGCTTTGACATTCATCCCCCCCGCACAGCTCCACCGGCGCTCGGAGTTTTGGGCAATCTGGCGTTCCCGCTGCTGCTGATCGGTGCCCTGATCTTCCTGGCCCGCCGCAACAGCAACATGCCTGGCGGCCCTGGCCAAGCCATGCAGTTCGGCAAAAGCAAAGCCCGCTTCATGATGGAAGCGGAGACCGGAGTCATGTTCGATGACGTGGCCGGCGTCACCGAGGCCAAGCAGGAACTACAAGAAGTGGTCACCTTCCTGAAGCAGCCCGAGAGGTTCACTTCCGTGGGTGCTCAGATTCCCCGTGGCCTTCTGCTGGTCGGCCCTCCCGGCACAGGCAAAACCCTGCTCGCCAAGGCCATTGCCGGTGAAGCGGGAGTTCCCTTCTTCTCCCTCTCTGGTTCGGAGTTCGTTGAGATGTTCGTTGGCGTGGGTGCCAGCCGCGTCCGCGATCTGTTCAAAAAGGCCAAAGAAAACAGCCCCTGTTTGATCTTCATCGACGAAATTGATGCCGTTGGCCGCCAGCGCGGCGCCGGCATCGGTGGAGGAAATGACGAACGTGAACAGACTCTCAACCAGCTCCTGACGGAGATGGATGGCTTCGAGGGCAACAGCGGCATCATCATCATCGCCGCCACCAACCGCCCCGATGTTCTGGACTCAGCTTTGATGCGTCCCGGCCGTTTCGACCGTCAGGTCACCGTGGACGCCCCCGACATTAAGGGTCGTCTCGCCATCCTGGACGTCCATTGCCGCAACAAGAAGCTCGAAGAAGAGCTGTCCCTCGAGAGCATCGCCCGCCGCACCCCTGGCTTCACTGGTGCTGACCTGGCCAACCTGATGAATGAGGCGGCCATCCTCACCGCACGGCGCCGCAAGGAAGCCATCGGCTTGAGCGAGATCGACGACGCTGTCGATCGGATCATTGCTGGCATGGAGGGTCGTCCCCTCACCGACGGTCGCAGCAAGCGACTGATCGCATACCACGAGGTGGGCCATGCCCTGATCGGGACGCTGGTTAAAGACCACGACCCTGTTCAGAAAGTCACTTTGGTTCCCCGTGGTCAGGCCCAGGGTCTTACCTGGTTCTCCCCGGACGAGGAGCAAACCCTCGTCACCCGCGCCCAGCTCAAGGCACGCATAATGGGAGCCCTTGGTGGCCGCGCCGCTGAAGATGTGGTGTTCGGCCACCAGGAAGTGACCACCGGAGCCGGTGGCGACATCCAGCAGGTTGCTTCCATGGCCCGCAATATGGTGACCCGACTCGGCATGAGTGATCTCGGCCCTGTTGCCCTCGAAGGCGGCAGCCAGGAAGTGTTCCTGGGCCGCGATTTGATGTCACGCAGTGATGTGTCGGAATCGATCTCCCAGCAGATCGATATTCAAGTGCGCAACATGGTGAAGCGCTGTTATGACGAAACCGTGGAAATCGTGGCTGCCAACCGCGAAGCCATTGATCGTCTAGTGGAACTGCTGATCGAGAAGGAAACCATGGATGGTGATGAGTTCAAGGCCGTTGTGGCTGAATTCACCGCTGTTCCTGAGAAAGACCGCACCGTCGTCACCCTGGATTGATTCTTGGTCCAGTAAACCCCCCCCCGTCTTATTCAGACGGGGGGGGGTTTACTGATTGGATTTATTTTTTCTTCGCCGACAACGCTCGGAGCAATACACAACTTCGTCCCAACAATTTCTCCAGGCTTTGCGCCACTCAAAGGGACGATCGCAGACTGGGCAGATCTTGCTGGGACGGTTGGCTTTTGAACTTCCTTTCTTCAAGCGACCGCCTGAACTGGACGCTTGTCGATCACCGAATCAATCAAGCCGTAGTTCATCGCTTCGGTGGGTGACATGAAGAAGTCACGGTCGGTGTCCTGTTGGATCCGATCAAGGGTTTGCCCAGTGCGATCGGACAGCTCCTTGTTGAGGCGTTCTTTCAGGAAGAGGATCTCGTCCGCCTGAATGCGGATGTCGCTGGCTTGACCCTGGGCACCACCCAACGGCTGATGAATCATGATCCGGGAGTGCTGCAGGCTGCTTCGCTTGCCCTTGGTGCCGGCACAGAGCAGGAAAGCTCCCATGCTTGCGGCGAGGCCGACACACACCGTGTGCACATCCGGTTTGATGTGCTGCATCGTGTCGAAGATGCCGAGGCCGTCGTAGACCGAACCTCCGGGAGAGTTGATGTAGAGGTAGATATCTTTTTCGGGGTCCTCAGCTTCGAGGAACAACATCTGGGCCACGATCCGGTTGGCGGAGTCACTGGTGACGGCCTCACCAAGGAAGATGATTCGCTCGCGCAGAAGCCTGGAATAAATGTCAAAGGCCCTTTCTCCCCGGCCGGACTCCTCAATCACAATGGGGATCATCTGAGCAACAGTAGGGTCGAGCAATCCTAACGGCGATGTCTGCGGCGCTAGGGTTTCGGCCATTCATTCCTGGACTGCACGTTGGCCGCAAGTCAGACCATTGCCGACAGCAAACGAGCGTTTCATCAGGCCTTTCCCCACGTCATTGCACCGCTGTACCGCCGCCTTGCTGATGAGCTGCTGGTGGAGCTGCATTTGCTGAGCCATCAAAGCCGATTTGAAGCCAACGAGCTCTTTAGCGTTGGGCTCTGCACCGTGTTTGACACCTTCATCAAGGGCTATCGGCCCGAAGCGCAGACCGACGCACTGTTTAGAGCCCTCTGCAGCAGCAATGGCTTCGACGCAGCGAAGCTGCGCAAAACCTACGCTTCTCTGGTTGAGCAGGCCAAAGGCAAGGATCCCGAGAGCCTCAAGGATTGGCTGTCATCCCACGCCCTCAAAGAGGGCAGCCACTACTCGCGTTTGATGGCCGTTGGACTGATGAGCCTTCTCAAGGCGGCCGCGGCGGATGCGACAGACTCGGACACCGAGGCCATCGTCAAACAGAGCAAGGAACTTGCCGAAGGGCTCGGTTTGCCCACGGATCGCGTCGAGAAGGATCTGACCCTGTTTGGCTCCAATAGTGAACGGATGGATCAGGCCGTTGAGCTTGTGGAAGAGACCATCGCTGCCGAGAAGCGCAAGAAGGAGCGTCGTTTGGAAGAGCAGGCTCAACGCACCTCCAGCTGAAGCCGAATCCATCCGGGCTGTTGCGGCTTAGGCAGTGCGGTCATCTCAAGCTCCAGTTGAGATGCCTGGCGAAGCACCCGCGGCCAGCCCGGTCTGAGCCAATCCAACCGGACCAATTGATCCGGTCGTGCCTGAAGGCAAAGCCACTGTTGGCCCCTCCGTTTCAGCGGATTCGGGCCGAGCTTCGGGGCGTCCCCCAGAGCCAGCAGCAACTCCACCTGGCCTCGAAGTGGGGGGCTCAGAGACCAGCCACCTTGGGGATGCCCCTGGGGATCCAACCAAACATCAGCGACACGGTCTGAAGGCTGACCTTCCAGAGACAGCAGTGACCGTTGCACCGGTTGAAAACCACGCTGCAACAAAGCGGAGGCAACGGCATCGAGACTTCGCTTGATCCTGTCGGTTTGATCAGCAGCCAGCATCAACCTGGCTTGAATCAAAGCCTGGAAACGGCCAGCCTCGAGCGCATCGAGCCGTACAACGACAGGTGCATTGAGAAGAACTTCGCGCACCTCCTTCGGCAGTCCGTATCGGCTGTCGAGTTGTTCTGCAAACAGTGAATTGTTGAACAAAGATCCCAGCAGCGGCTGTAGGGAAACGCTGTTGAGCTCCAGATAGGCCGACGGCGGATCGAAGCGAACGAAATTGGCTGGGTGTTTCTCGTGATGAGGCTGCAGGAATGCGAAGGTGCCGGGGGCCACAGGTCCTTCAGCCAACAGACGATCGCCCTGCAGCGCAACACGCAGACAGCCATGGGACACGCTCGCCAAGGCGGGAAAAAGGGAACCGCTGATCGAGGCCAGTCCAGAGGGTTGCCACTGAACGGCCGTTCCGCTGGTCAACCGCTGCAAGCAGCTCTGCTCCAGGGCCGAGGGCTCCTGTCGCTTGAGCGATGGGAGTTGATCAAAACTGCTGCGATGCAGTTCATCAGCAAACAGCAGATCCAGGGAAGACGAATGCGATGCGGCCGGAAGCGCCAAAAGGGGTTCGCCGTCTTCAAGCCAGATCAGCCACCAGAGACCGCGGCCATGACGGGCCCAGCGACCAGGGGCTGCCGTAGGACCAAGCCGCTGCTGCCAGATCCTCGGCACCGGTGCAGAGGGGTCCGCCTCAAAGCTCTGAACCAGGCGTGCCCGCTGACTGATCTCAAACAGCTCTGCTGTTCCACGGCGATTCAGGGAAGGCGTCTGCAGGCTGGACGTGCCAAGCAGCAGGGCGGGCAAAAAAAGCACAACCCCAGAAGAAGGGCTGTGCAAGGATGAAGTCCGAGTTGGCGTCGGATCGAGTCAATCAAGAAGATGATTTGGATGAACCTTGACGGCGTCGACGGTCTCTCCATTCGATCGTTGAGAGATAGATCACGGCAACGCTGACGAAGACAAGAAGCACTGCCGCCGTGACCGCCAGGGTCTGGCTGAGGAGGGGTGCGTCTTGAAGCACAGATTCGATCAGAAGTTCAAGGTGCCGTCACCATTGCGTCCCCAGACGACCATGGCGATAGAAAAACTGAACATGGCGGCCAAGGACGCCCAACCCAGAGTGAACAACATGCTCTTGACCACTTAACTGATGTGATCCTACCTAGGGTTCGACACCTTTTCGTCCGCCCGAAGGCAACTGTCATGACCAGCTCCAGCCCCGGTTCATCAGCAGTGCTGGAGCGTCAAGGAACGACCCAGCGTTATCCCCAGGCTCGCGTGATCGTTCTGGACGACGACGTGAACACCTTCCAGCACGTGGTGGATTGCCTGCGCAAGATCATTCCCGGCATGAGTGAGGACAACGCCTGGAACCTCGCCAACAGAATTGATGGACAGGGTTCGGCAGAAGTCTGGTGCGGGCCGCTGGAGCAGGCCGAGCTGTACCACCAGCAGCTTCAGGCCGAAGGCTTAACGATGGCCCCGCTGGAACGCTGCTAAGTCAGGCCGCAGGCTTGCGGCTGGCTTTGGTGAGCCGCAGCAGATCAGCCACCTGCAAGCGCTGCAGCTGCTCGTCCATTACGAAACGCACCACGCGGCCAGGACACAAGGCCAGTCCCCGGACCTCCGTTCCGTGCACTTCAGCGGTGAGCATGCGGGCCTGTGGGCCGCATGCGTCCTCTAGCGGTCCGCTGATCGCGTGGCGGAGAGCGTCAACTGATTTCAGCATCACAGCCCCGGAGCGCTCTCTCTGGCATAGCCAAAGTGGCTAACTTTCACCAGTTCTCGGGTTTTCGTTCAGCTTTGGGCCGGGTCGTCATCACCCACAGCACCTATGTAGACGGCTTGATCCCGTGGCTGAAGGCCCTGTCCCATGAGACGGATATTCAGACGATCACCCCCGCCGTGATCAGCCGGGTGCGTGGACGCAGTCCTGAGCTGCAACTGCGGGTGTCCACCCCGATCACAGGGGGATACAAGCTGGTGGCCCGCAAGGGCACATCAGCCCAGGAAGTCTTTGTGGTGACTTCGATGAGTCGGCCAGACCTGGAACAGGCCGTTCTGCATCACCGCCCCTGAACGGGTTGGCCTTACTCGAATCCGGCAGCACGACAGGCCTCAGGATGACCAACGGCAACGCCGGGATCGCGGGCACAGAGTTCAGCCCAATCGGATCAGCGGAAACATAGGGGAAGGATGGCCCGGCATGCGACTTCAGCGTTATCCGGTAGAAGGGGTCAGCGTCAGCCGCGGGGCTGCCAAAACAACCCACAAGCAGCGCGATTAGCACCAACCAGAAAAAAGGCGAAAAGAATGAAACCAGAACGGAAGAATGACAGTGAAGCGATGCAGAAAAATAATTCTCAACAACACCATCAACCAACAAACTCAATCTGAGAACAAATTTGATTCCCTGGATCCATGCACAGTGACATCAGACAGTAGTATCAATCGTTGGCGTCAGTTGCAGGGATCTTGAATTCCATAAACAGCGCTTCCGCGTCAGCGTAATCTTTCTTTTCGCGCAAATAAAAGACCTGAGCTTTCCACCAATCCCAGGTTTCCATTTGGATCAGTTCATCCAGGCGTGGATCACGCATCGCAGCACTGCAATCAACCAAACGCTAAGGACAGGCAAAGCGCTGACAAGCTTTGTTCACACAGCCGTAAGCATCATCGACTACACAACAGCACAGGGGTAGCCTTGATGGCTGCAGCGATCGAACCATGCCCCTCGAAATAGCCGTCAAACAAGGGCAACAAACAATGGAGAGCATGGGCAGTTTCGACGACCTCGAAGACGCTTTGACCGAATTCAACGAATTGATCAACCGTCGAAACTGGCGTCAGAGCGTGACCACCATCTCGCTGACCGACACCGATAAAAACAAATGCCTCGCCCAATATGCGCTACAGGAGTTCAACCATTCAGAGATCTAGACCCTCAAGCCGATCAATAGCAAGCGAATAAAAACAAATCTAGAATTCGAGCAAAGCGAAATTGACATGATGAACGGCAAGGTTCTGGTTATGGGAATTGGCCTCTTCTTCCTTTTATTTTTTGTAATTGAGTCTTGGCTGATGAGGGGCATACCCCACTAGCCAATCAGAAATGTTGGTCAGGCAAGTCACAATCAACTAACCCACTGAACTCGGCGTCATCCACGCACGGGGATTGATCAAAGAATTTAATTGACATGCATCCAACAGCTCACCGAATGAACACCAAAAGAACACTAAAAATTAGGCATGCTCAACTCAGCTTGTAAAACTGCGATATGTGCGACTGATTAAAAAGTAATTGGCAGCAAAGATAGCTGCCAAAGCAAGGTGAAATTGCGGTCCAAATGGAATACCCATTCCATTCACAGTGATCCAAGTGTTGACAACAAAGAAAGCAATGTTGCCAACGAGCAGAAGGGCAAGCAAGATCTTTTTCAGCGCATTTGACTGCAAGAGAAGGAGGACCAAAGCCCCATAAACACCAAAAACAAGTCCAAGGTCGGAGTAGCCATGCAGGATCCTCATCGAGACATCGGAATGGCTATGGGTGAAGGCTGCTGCCAGAAGGTTTAAAGGAACCAAAGCCGTCACGTTGGGCCCCAGGAAATGACGGGGAGCGCCTTGCAACCACATGGCCTGCTGCAACTGCTTGTTCATAGTCGAACCAGTGGCTCAAAGCTGCGCCAAAGCACTCATAATGACGTACTCCACCAGTTTCCGCACGGAGGGTTGGTGCTGGCTAGAAGCCAATGGGCAGTTGTCGGTGAACGACAAGAGCCTGACAAGTTCTTTTTCTCCTCCCAGATAAACCACCGCAATACGTTGGCGACGAACGTGGCAGGAGAAAGCTAATCAATCAGATCTGCGGATAAAGACCAGGCAAGTGATTTGCACCTCGAATAAGCCGCATAAATTTCTTGGAAAGTGATGCTCCGGTTGATTGACCAAATTTGAGCGGCGAGATCAACGCTTCAAGGCTGATGGATTCGTTCGCCTCCTCAGATCCGACCAAGGCTCTTGGCACGGGCCAGCACTATGCGCAGTTCAAGCGAAAAGCCTCTTTGGCACCTGGGTGTCAGATCCCCCTTGATCGATGTGGGTGAAGACCTCAAACGCTTCTGGAGAAAATTCATACCAGACCCTGTTCACGTCCCTGATGAGGTGAACCGCCATGCCGTGCGAGCCCCAGTGGTCGACCTGGAAGAACCAGAAGGGGCGACAAAGTGGGGTTTCGTTTCCGGCTGCATGGCCGGTCTACGTCACCGTCACGACAGTCTCCCCAAGTCGAAAGAGAGTCAGATCAGAGCACTAGAAAAAGGCCGTCACCAACACAGCAGTTCAATACTTAGCCTAGTCCTGACTCTCGCTCGCGTGGGGCCAGATCCTGCGAATGGCGGCAAGTGCTGACTCGGCCTCATCGCGACGCATCGCCACCGTTTCAGTCTCGAGCAGCAGCGTCACGTGGCCCAACTTGCGCCCCGGAGTTTCCGGTGACTTGCCGTACCAGTGCAGGTGAAGCCCTGGCATGGCTTCCAGCGCCTGGAGCCGCTGGTCCAAGGGATCATGGCGTTCGGGGTCCAGGCCCAGCAGGTTGACCATCAAGGCACCGCGGCTTTTGAGCTCGGGATCAGGCACGGGAAGACCAGCCGCGATGCAGAGCTGCTGATCGAACTGACTGCTGGTGCAGGCTTCGATCGAGAAATGGCCTGAATTGTGGGTACGGGGGGCGATCTCATTCACCTGCAGGCCAGCTGGTCCATAGAAAAACTCCAGAGCCAACACCCCCACATAGCCGAGCTTCGTCATCAGCGACGCAGCAACGTTGTAGGCCAAGGCCGCTACGGAAGGGTCCACCGGTGCCGGTGCCAGAACCCAGTCACAAACCTGCTGATGCTGATGGGTCTGCGCCAGAGGGAAATGGCGGATCCGGCCGCGCTGATCGCGGCTGACCACGAGAGCCAGCTCAAGTTCATAGTCCACCCAGGATTCCAGCAACCAATCCTCGGCAGGGACGGCTCGCAACAACTGCGACAGGGCATCGATATCGCGCAACACCACCGTGCCCTTCCCGTCATATCCCCCGCGGGAGGCCTTGGCCATGACGGGAAAGGTCCAGCCCTGAGGAAGCGCAGGTTGGGCCGGCGAAATCAAACGCAGCGGACACCAGGGCGGGCTTGGGATCGCCAGATCGTCGAGCAGCTGACGCTGCGACAACTTGTCGACCAGGGGCGAGAGCACAGCCAGGGATGGCTGGAAACGAACGCCCTGCTGCTCCAACGGCAGAAGGGCGTCGATGTTGACCCACTCGTTCTCGAAGGTGACGCCGTCACAGCCCACCACCAGCTCCCGGGTTCCAGCCACATCCCGCGGATCCGCCGACACGAGACGCGAAGCCAATCCAGCGGCGGGATCCGCTGGATTGGCTGTCTGAACGGCGATCGGAACCTCGCGTTGCGCGGCGGCCTGCACAAGCATCCGTGCCAGCTGACCACCTCCCACAACGCCGATCATCGTGTCCGAGCTGATGTCCGCAGCTTGCCACTCTGCAGGGTCAGTGAAAGCGTCAGATCAGCGGCCGGTCGCCGGCTAAGGCCAAGCGAACCATGGTGAACAGCAGCACCATCAGGAACAGGGCCAGGCCAAGGGTGCAGGCGTAGCTGATCTCCAATTCAGCGAAAGCCTGTTCGTACGCGTAATAAACGATGGTTCGGGTGGCATCCGCAGGACCTCCCTGCGTCATCAGGAACGCCTCCTCGAACACCTTCGTGGCCGCGATCGACGACACCACAGCGACCAGTGTCACGTAGGGCCCCATCAAGGGCAGGGTGATGTCGAGATGTTTTCTCCAGCCCTCGCTGCCATCCAGCTCCGCAGCTTCATAGAGCTCCTTGGGAATGCCCTGAAGACCCGCTAGGAAGATCACCATGTAATAGCCTAGTCCTTTCCAGAGGGTCACCAACATCACGGCGGGCAGGGCCAGCTGTGGCGTGGTGAGGAATCCAATCGGACTGAAGGCATCGCCAAGCAGGGCGCTTAACCATCCATTGATTAATCCGTTCTCGGCATACAGCCAGCGGAAGGCGATCGCTGCAACAACGATTGATACCAGCACCGGGGTGTAGAAGGCGCCCCGCAGCAGGGAACGCCCCGGCAGCCCCTGGTTCACCAGCACCGCCAGCGCCATCGCCCCCAGAACGATGGGAGGCACCACACCAACCAGATAGAGAAAGGTGGTGAGCAGCACCTGCCGCGCCATCGGGTCCGACAGCAGGCGCTCCAGGTTGGCCAAACCGACAAAACGCAGGGGTTCACTGACATCCAGCCCCGTGGCGGTAAAGCTCATCACCAGAGCCATCAGGGCCGGCACCAGCACCGACAAACTGATCAGCACCACAGCCGGCAGCAGGAACGCCCAGGCCGAAAGAGAGTTGCGCACTGATCTCTCGCGCACAGGACCAGCGACACTGTTGCGAGAGTAGGTGGGTTCCAACGGTTTCATGACCACAATCACCCCGTTGCATCACATCCGCGTTGCGCTGGAGCGCAATCCCTACGAGGTGGTGATTGGAAACGGCGGCCTTGCCAGACTTGGTCAGCAGATGCTGGACGCTGGTGTGCAGGCTGATCGGCGTGTGCTGGTGGTCAGCAATCCCGATGTCGCCAACCCCTATGGCGATGCCTGCCTTAACAGCCTCAGAGAGGCAGGTTTCAGCGTGGAGCTTTTGGTGATTGACGCCGGCGAACACCAGAAGACGCCCGCCACGGTGGCGGAGATCCACGACGCGGCTTACAGCGCCAAGCTCGAACGCAGCTCCTTGATGGTGGCCCTTGGCGGAGGCGTTGTGGGGGACATGACCGGTTTTGCAGCAGCCACCTGGCTGCGGGGCATCCAGGTGGTGCAAGTGCCCACAACCCTGCTGGCCATGGTGGATGCGTCGATCGGGGGTAAGACCGGGGTCAACCATCCCCGCGGCAAAAACCTGATCGGTGCCTTTCACCAGCCGCGGCTGGTGCTGATCGATCCATCGACCCTCAACACTCTGCCCGAACGCGAGTTCCGGGCCGGCATGGCCGAAGTAATCAAGTATGGAATCCTCGGCGATACGGCGCTGTTCGAAGAACTGGAAGCTTGCCCCGACCCGAGCACGCCTGCGGGTCTTGGTGCGGAACGCCTGAGCTCGATTCTGCAGCGATCGGCCGCGGCCAAGGCACGGGTGGTGGCCGCCGACGAAAAAGAAGGTAGCCTGCGGGCGATCCTCAACTACGGCCATACCTTCGGCCATGTGGTGGAGACCCTCTGCGGCTATGGCACCTGGCTCCATGGTGAAGCGGTCGCCATTGGCATGGTGGCGGTGGGCGAACTTGCGGTACTTCGGGGCAGCTGGAGCCGCGATGATGCTGAGCGCCAACGCCGACTGATCGAGAGCGCCGGACTCCCCACCGCCTGGCCGGATCTCTCCGCTGATGCGGTTTTAAACAGCCTGCAGGGGGACAAAAAGGTGCGTGACGGCCGCCTGCGCTTCGTGATGCCCACCGGCATCGGATCCGTTGAGATCCGCGATGACGTCAGTCGTGAGGAAATTCTGAGCTGCCTGGAGCGCCTGAAAGGCTGAAGCCGCCTTCCGGCAACCCGCGGAGGTAGGTGAGCCAGCGGAACGCACCCAGCCCCGCAGGATCAACCAGGCGAAGCAAGGCTTCGCGGCGTTGCAGGGCTTCCGCCAGCTGTTGGCCCGGTAGCTGCTGCAGCCCATGCAGACGCTGCGCAAGCCCCAAGGCCAGCAGTGCCTCGCCCTGCTTGATCTGATCACCCACCAGCCAGCCGTTGCGCTGGGCCGCCTCATCAACAACCTCGATGCAGAGGTGGGCCGTGAGGTCCTGCTCACCAGGCTGATCCAAGGGCGACAGCCCCGCCTGCTGAGCGCAAACAGCCATCAAGGTGCCGTCGGAGCGCCGGGCCGTGTAATAACGCTCGGCCTCCAGGGCGTAATCAATCACCAGCAGAACGCCCGCATCCACGGCAGCGGCCGCCGCCGCGAACCAGTCGAGCATTGCACTGTTCCACTCCGTGGTCCACCCCTCTTCGGCATCGGGGGGCGGCAACTGAATGCCGCTTTGGCCGCACACGCGCCTGATCTCCTGGTGCAAACCATCGGGGAGGGGCCGATGCGTTGTTCTCAGATCACCCTTTGGAGCGAGCTCCACCCACTGCTGCTGGAGAGATCCCTCCCGCCAGATCAGTCGTTCCACCGGGAGGGCATCCAGCAACTCATGGGCGATCACCACGCCCTGAACCGGAGCGCGGCGCAACTCGTCCAGAGAACACCAGCGCAGCGGCAGATCGTCCGCCTCTTGCAGCAGAGCCTGTTGCCGCCGCCGCATGCCGGGGTTGGCCTCCACCAACACCAATTCGATCCGAGCCAGGAGTTCTGGATCAGCACCATGCAACGCAGCGACCAGATCCCGGGCCAGATGACCCTCGCCAGGACCGATTTCCACAATCGACAGGCGTTGATCAGGATCGCTTCGGGGAATCGACGTCAGCCAGGCCAGGATCTGAGGAGCCAGAAGGACTGCAAAATCACTGCCCAACGCTGGGGAGGTGACGAAATCACCCTGGGCACCAATGCGCGCGCGGCCTGAGCCGTAATACCCGTGCTCCGGCTCATTCAGAGCCAGATCCATGAATCGGGAAAACGGAACAGCACCCCCCGCCTGATGCAGATGCGTTGCCAACCATTCAGGACAGGACGCAACCATCGGTTCCATTGGAGAGAATGCCGGTCGCTGCAGCAGCTCCATGGGAACACATCACACCCGACATCTGTGGAGCCTTGTCGTGGTGGCTCTGGTCAGCCTGGGTGTTCTGGTGACCCCGGCTGAGGCCTACGACAACCCGGAGCTGCTGCCAGATCACCCCACCCCGGTGATCGACCTCGCCAAGGTGTTCAGTGACACCCAGAGAAGCCAGTTGGAGGCATCCCTGGCGGATGTGGAAGAACGCACCGGCTGGAAGATGCGGGTGTTGACTCAGTACGAACGCACACCAGGTCTGGCCATTCGCGAGTTCTGGGGGCTGGATGAAAGCAGCCTGCTGCTGGTGGCCGACCCCCGCGGCGGGAACCTGCTGAACTTCAACGTTGGCGATGCCTACTTCGCGATGATGCCGCGCACCTATTGGGTGGAGCTGCAGACCCGCTACGGCAACCAGTACTACGTGAAGGATCACGGCGAGGACGGAGCCGTGTTGGATGCCCTCAATGCGGTGGAAATCTGTCTGGACCGTGGTGGCTGTCAGGTGGTGCCAGGCCTTCCCCAGGAACAGTGGCTTTGGACGCTGACCACCTCGATCTTCGGCGGCTTGATTGCTGGCTTTGCGGCCTATCCACGGAAGGAGGGCGAAACCATCGCCTGGGCCTGGTTGCTGCTGCTCTCACCGCTGTGGGTGATGCTCTTCGGGGTCTTCGGCGTTGCCCCTGTGGTCACACGGACGTCTGAAGTGATGCCCCTGCTGCGCAATGGGGTCGGCTTCCTGGCTGGTGGCATCGCCGCTTATCTGATCGCCCAGGCCACGGTTGGTCGAAAGCTTCAGAACGACGCTGAGGGTTGAGGGGGTTAGACGACCTCGAAAATGTCTCTCACAGCCGGGTGGCGCATTCGATGCGCGACCCGGTACAAAGTGCCGGAGGAGGAGCGACGAGCGCCTGGCGCTTGATATCACGCAAACGACGCAACTCCGCAAGATTCACGTCATAGAAGGAACGCAGACGCGCATATTTTTTGACGGGTTGGCCGTAATAGCTGCGACCGGCGAGTGTGGGGAAGGACGCCCATTCGGGAGCCAGCATGGCCGCGAGAAGCGGGCTGAGAACACCGGTGTCGGTCAAACCCAAAGCTTTGCGCCGCTGGATCAGAAACAAGGCGCCCTGGTCCTGGGCCTCAGGTCCGAAACCGCGCACGCCGATGCTGCGCTGAACCAGATTCCAGGTGAAGGGCATGAACTGGTAGGCCCCGGCAGCTGCACTGGCGTAGCGGGAGCTATAGATCACCCGGTTGGGATGACGGTCTAGGGAAGGCATCAAACCACCTCCGAACATCACCCGGTAGCCCACATCGAGGCCACCTTTCCAGGTGCCTTCCGCGAAGCGGATCGTGTTGAGCATCGCCCGACGTTCAGGCGTGATCAAGTAGGGAATCGCCCGGCTGGGCTGGATATCAGAGGTGTGAATCAACTGCGCCCGCGAGGCGGGGGGCAACAGGCTCGCCCGGGCTGACAGCGGTGAACAGAGGGCAGGCAGAACTCCGACGATCACGGCCGCTTGAAGCGTCTGACGACCGATGAATGCAGAGATAGCCATTAAGAGCGTTCAAAGTGCATGCCCTCAGAAGAGGACGATGAGCAGATCAGAAGCGGATGAAATGCTCGGGCGAGAAAAAATCCCACTCCGTGCGACTTTCTCGAACCGAAGGCTCAAAGCAATAGGTATATATGCCAGTCAAATAATCGGCCAGGGCATCAACTTGGCAGCAAATTGACGCGACAAGAAGTAGTTTTTTCGTGAAAATCAAATGGTCTGCTCAGCCCAACCCACCAGTGCCAGAGCGGCTTCTTCAGCCCCTGATGCAGAAAGAGGAGCTTCGCTCGGCGCCAGCAATGGCTGGTCCAGCTGCCATGCCCCGGCATCCAGCTCCTGACGCGTGAGGCAGCGGTGCTGACCGTGGCGACGCAGACCATCCATCAACGCCGCCGCTTCAGCGAATCCGCTGCGCTCCACCACGTGCATCCCAACCCCTTGTGCAATCGCCTCGCAGAAGCTGCTGAAACCGGGCTTGCCCAGAAAACGGGAGCAACGGCCCAGCACATCAACGGGACGCAGCCCATCTGGAAGAAGCGTGAGGTTGGGGAGCGCTGCCAACTCAGGTGCTTGCGAACCATCTGCTGAAGTCGGCAGCAGGAAATGGTGGTTGGGCCAGAGCTGAAACAGATCCCGCGAAAGGGACAAGCCCAAGCCTCCAAATCCCACCAGCACCAGGGAAGCATCCTGGCCATCAAGGGAAGCCTCAAGATCCGCCGGGATGGTCCGCGGGCTGGCACAGACCAACCCGATCCTCTGTTCAGGCAACCCCCAATTCATGGCGAGGTCAAACGGACAGCGCAGCAGGAGATCACCGCAGCAGTAGGCCTCAGCGGCGGCATCGGCCCAGCCTTGGAAAGCAGGGCCCAAGGGGCCATAGATGTCATCCCAGCCGAAATTGCTCATCCACACCATGGGTGCATCGAGGCGCTTGGCCAGGGCGGCCGCGGCCGGGGGAATGTCCCCGATGATCAACACCGGCTGCCCCTGCGACGCCATCCAGACGGCTTCAGCCTCGATCAGGGCCGGCAGCCGTTGTTCAAGCTGATCCAGGGCACTAAGGGTGGCGGCGCAATCCACACCGAGCGCATCGGCCTGCACCATGCCCACATCCCACTGACAGCAGCGTTGCTCAATCGCTGCATCCCCCAACAACAGCTGGAGTACCGGGGAGGGCAGGCCCGAGCTCATCACCAACGTCCACTCAGGACGCAGGCGGCGCAGCTGCTGCAACACCGCAGCATCGCGAGCCGCATGGCCGAAGCCATGGCTGCTGCTGCAGAGATAGATCAGCACGGCAGCGGAGCATCGATCGGCAACCGCTCCTGATGGATCAGCTCAGCATCGGGGGTGTACCAGCGATGGGCGAGCTGGGTGAGGCGGGAACCCTGGAATTCAGCCCAGGAGA
Source organism: Synechococcus sp. CC9605 (assembly GCF_000012625.1). NCBI lineage: Bacteria > Bacillati > Cyanobacteriota > Cyanophyceae > Synechococcales > Synechococcaceae > Synechococcus > Synechococcus sp. CC9605. Next base: position 1,365,846 of record NC_007516.1, read on the forward strand.
GATGCAGCAGCGATCGACCCTGCCTATCCACCCCTGAACGAGGCACACAAGCGGCGTTGATCAGAGCGGTTCCATGGCGATGGCGCAACAGCGTCTGGCGGACACCGGAGCCGCGCTTGAGGGCATGGTGCATGTGACCGAAAATCACCAGATCGGCGGGTCGGTGCTTGGCCATGCGGTCCAGGGCAAGGGCCAGATCCTGATCCCCCCAGTCCACCGCCGGGGTCTTCCAGTCACGTCCGCAGGGACTGGCGGCATCAGATCCCAAGCCCGAGGGACCGCAGTGGGCCATCACGATCAAGGGCTGATCAGCGGGAACTTCAGCTGCGGCCTGCACGATTCGCTCGGCTGAAGCCTCAAGCGACACCGGACCGTACACCGCCTCCACAGCTTTCGAGAGGTGAAACCCCCCACCAGCACTGCAGGGACGCGCACCCACAACCGTCAACGGGAGCTCCGGCCAATGGATCGAGCGCCAGGCGCAATGGAGATCGCCGAGCACAGCGCGTTGTTGCTCGAGGATGCCGCCACTGCGATCTCGCCCGCGGTCGTGGTTCCCCAGGATCACGGCCACGGGGAAGGGAAGCCGCGTGATCCGGCGCGTCAGACGCAGATCCCCATCAGCGAGATCACCAACAAAAAGAACAGCGTCAGGCCTGAGCTGCTGCAGCAGCTGCTCATCCGCGTCGCCCCAGGCGCCGTGCAGATCACCGGCAATGGCAAGGCGCAGGTGCTTCAGAGCGAGTGCCTAGGCTGTGGCCATCCTGCCCCGAACCGGTCCTGATGAGCGCTGACACCGCCCTTGTTGCGGCGATCAACCGGCTCCGCCAGGACCGCAATGCCGTGATCCTGGCGCACTACTACCAGGAACCGGAGATACAGGACATCGCCGATTTCGTTGGTGACTCCCTGGAGCTGTCGCGCAAGGCCGCCAGCACGGATGCCGATGTGATCGTGTTCTGCGGCGTGCACTTCATGGCGGAGACCGCCAAGATTCTCAGCCCGGAAAAGACGGTGGTGCTGCCGGATCTAGAGGCCGGTTGCTCTCTGGCGGACGACTGCCCCGCTGATGAGTTCGCCCGCTTTCGTGCAGAACACCCCGACCACTTTGTGGTGAGTTACATCAACTGCACGGCAGCAGTGAAGGCGCAAAGCGATCTGATCTGCACCAGCAGCAATGCGGTTGATCTGGTGAACCAACTGCCTGCCGATCAGCCCGTTCTGTTCGCCCCGGATCAGAACCTGGGGCGCTGGGTTCAGCAACAGAGCGGTCGCGAGCTGACCCTCTGGCCAGGACGCTGCATCGTTCATGAGACCTTCAGCGAAGAGGCCGTTCTGGCCCTCAAGCACGAACATCCCACGGCTGAAGTGATCGCCCACCCCGAGTGCCAGCAGAACCTGCTGGACCTGGCGGATTTCATTGGATCCACCAGCAAGCTGTTGAACTACGCCGAAGAGAGCTCCTGCGAAAGCTTCATCGTTCTGACGGAACCAGGGATCCTCCATCAGATGCAGCAACGGGTTCCGGAGAAAACCCTGCTCGACGTGCCAGGGATCGATGGATGCAGCTGCAATGCCTGCCCCTACATGCGTCTCAACACCCTGGAAAAACTGAAGGCATGCCTGGAGACCCTCACGCCTGCGATCGAGATGGATGAACCGATGCGTCTGAAGGCCATGAAACCCATGCAGCGCATGCTTGAGATGAGCCGGTGAAGCCTGATCAGGCAACCACCAGAAGCCTTCAACGTTGTGCCGTGGGCATCACGTTGGTCCTCGCGGCCTGTTCAACCATGAGCGACTTGGAGAGAGAAGTGTTCCTCTGTGGGGAATGGGAACGAGGCACGAAAAATGTGGATCAGCTCAGGGCGACCTATTTCATCCTCACGGGCAAGCGATTGATCATCCGATCTGGAGGCCCAAGGACTGGAGTGAACTTCATCGAAGGCGATCTCAAACAACTTGCCCAGGAGGTCGACGCTGCTTGCGAGGTTCTATCCATCGGATCGGAATAGATTTTCAACGCCAAGAACACCGTGTCGGGGAGCATGTCGAGCAAATGAAGGGCATCGACGTCTTGGCCGTTTTGGCGGTCATCACATTGGGTTCAGGCGAGAAAGTGGTCGCACAAGCCTGGAATCAGCCGATTCCTGAACCAGCAACGGAGTCCACAGCACAAACCATGCAGTTGGCCAACCAACTGAACCAAGTGGGGGCCAGATTTTTTGGAGCCCATTGGTGCCCCGCCTGCAAAGAACAGATGAAGCTCTTCGGCAAACAGGCCGGAGGCAACCTGAACTACGTGGAATGCGGTCTGCCCGACAAGTACCCCGACCAGCTCAGGCAGTGCAGGGATGAAAACATTCGATCCATCCCCACTTGGACACGGCCCGGATCAGCACGGCTTGAGGGTGTTCAGTCGATCAACACCCTCGAGCGCTGGAGTGGCCTCAGGCCTGAACAGAAGAACTGATCACTTCTTGCGGCAATAGCCAGCGCCAACATTCATCCAGCCAGAAGGGCAGGCTTCACCGTTGGTGGGCCTCATCTCGTAGTAAATGGGAGACGTGCAGGTGGTGCCCAGCGTGTTGACATAACCCAGAGGGCATTGGTTGTGGCCTTTTGCCTTGGGAATCTTTTTCTGAGCCAGAGCGGAACTGGGCACAGCCAGGGCTGAAACAAACAGGGCGGCAGCCAGAAGCTTCATGGCAAACGGGGCAAACGCGCTCAAAGTACGGGGCTTCCAGACTGTTTGCAGTGATCAGCAGCGGAGCTTGATCGAACGCACGCCTGATGGGTTGTACTGCCGAGCCGCAAAAGCTTGGGTTGACCCGTGGCGTCCAGTACCTCGGGCCCTGATCACCCACGCCCATGCCGACCACGCCCGACCCGGATGCGGGGAGTACTGGGCTGTGGCCTCAAGTGAAGGGGTTCTGCGCCAAAGGCTGGGCAAAGACATCACGCTTAACCCGGTGGCCTACGGCGAAGAACACTGGCTGGGGCAATGCAAGGTGTCGTTTCACAGCGCAGGACACGTGCTTGGTTCAGCGCAGATCCGCCTGGAATCGGAGGGGGTGGTGTGGCTGGTGAGCGGTGATTACAAACGTGATGACGACCCCAGCTGCGAACCCTTTGAACCGGTGCGCTGCGATGTGCTGATCACCGAAGCCACCTTCGGGATGCCGATCTATCGCTGGCAGAGCGGTGAACAGGTGGCCAAGGACATCCATGCCTGGTGGAGCGGTGATCGCACCAGGCCGTCACTGCTGTTCTGCTACGCCTTCGGCAAAGCCCAACGCTTGCTGGCTGAGCTGAAGGCCATCGGCGTCGAGGAGGAGGTGCTACTGCACGGCGCCGTAGAAACCGTAACCCGCCACTACCGCGAGGCGGGAGTTCCCATGACCCCCAGCCGTCCCGTCAGCGAACTGACCCGCAAGGATCCGCTCCACGGGCGTTTGATCCTGGCCCCGCCATCGGCCCATCGCTCCAGCTGGATGCGTCGGTTCAAGTCACCTCAAACAGCCTTTGCCTCCGGCTGGATGGCCGTGCGCGGAGCGCGCAGACGGCGGGGCTATGAGCGGGGCTTCGTGCTCAGTGACCATGCCGACTGGCCTGGGCTGATCCAGACCGTTCGGGACAGCGGCGCCCGAAAGGTATACGTCACCCATGGCCAGAGCGATGTTCTAGCCCGCTACCTGCGGGAGGTGGAGGGTGTGGATGCGGAGCCGCTGGAGACCCTGTTCGAAGGGGAATCGGACTAGAACTTGGCGATGCCGTCCGGCAGCTCGGGGAGGTTGAGATTCGCCTGACGGCCTTCAATCGCGGCATTGAGTGACTCAATCATCATGGCGTTGCCGCTGTCTTTAACGGCTTCAAGTGCCTTCTGCAGTCGACGTTGACGGTCGGAAGGATCCTCCGCTGTTTCCGGAACAGCCACAGGAGTCACCACGGCAGTTGCTGACTCAGTGGCGCGGACAGTGTCCAGTTGTTGCGCCAGGTTGTCCCAGAGGAGTGCCATCCGGCTGATTCAGGAAGCTGCGCTCAGATCAACACAGGTCTGCGTCTGATTTCCAGCACTGCTCACAAAATGTCTTGTCAGGATGGCGGGGCATTTCGTCCATCCCGTTCAAGCGCGCATGCGGGCCTTTCAGGACCTGTTCAATCAACTGGATCAGGTCACGGGCACCAAGGCCAAGGTGCAGGCGCTGGTGGACCACTTTCAGGGGGTCGAGCCAGGCGAAGCGGCCTGGGCGTTGACGCTGCTGTTGGGCAAACGACGCCGGCGGCTGATCACCGGTCGCCGACTCCGCGACATCCTGCGAGACCGCGGCGGTCTTCCGGATTGGCTGATCGACGACTGCTATGGCCAGGTGGGCGACTCAGCCGAAACCATCAGCCTGCTCTGGCCTGCCGTGCAAGAGCGGGTGGAAGCGACCGATCCCGGTCTACCCAGAGCTGAAGGGGATAGGCCCCTGAGCTGGTGGATGGACACACTGCTGCCGGCCATCAGCACCAGAAGCGATGAGGACCAAGCCAATGCGGTGATCTGGCTGTGGCATCGAACCCCGCTCGACCAGCACTTCATCGTCAACAAACTGCTCACGGGAGGGTTCCGTGTCGGCGTGTCGACGGGCCTGATCAGCCGCGCCATCGCCGAGGCGTTTGATCTCGAGGAAAGCCTGGTGGTGCAACGGCTGATGGGGGGCTTTGAGCCCTCGGCCGAGCGCTTCAGGCAACTCACCGACAGCGCAACCGCAGATGAACACCGTTCCAGTGGCACCCCTTACCCCTTTTATCTCGCCAGTCCCCTGGAGCCCGAACGACTGCGGGAGACATCCGCAAACGAATGGCAACTTGAGTGGAAATGGGATGGGATCCGCGGTCAGCTGATCCACCGCGGTTCCGGCGTCTACCTCTGGAGCCGTGGAGAAGAATTGGTCAACGAGAGCTTCCCTGAGCTGGTTGAGGTGGCTCAGGCCTTGCCGTCAGGAAGCGTTCTGGACGGCGAACTGATCTGCTGGCAGCAGAACGCAGCTCAACCACTTGGTTTTGATCAGCTGCAACGACGTCTCGGCCGCAAAACCGTTGGGGCAACATTGAAACGCGACTGCCCGATGCGGTTCATCGCCTACGACCTGCTGGAACATCAGGGCACGGACATTCGCCAGCTGGGATTACGGCAGCGTCAGCAGCATCTGACTCAGCTGCTGGGCAGCATCGAGCATCCTGATTCGTGGCGGTTGAAGCAGAGCCCGTCCTGGTCGATCAACACCTGGGAAGAGCTTGAGAAACAACGGAACCTGGCGCGTCAACACAACGCCGAAGGGCTGATGCTCAAACAAGCGGATTCGCCTTATCTCAGCGGGCGCAAACGCGGCAACTGGTGGAAACACAAGCTGGAGCCGATGACCCTCGATGCGGTGCTCCTGTATGCCCAGGCCGGCAGTGGGCGACGCGCCAACCTCTTCACCGATTACACCTTCGGCCTGTGGAGCAACACGGAAGAACCGCAGCTGGTGACTTTTGCCAAGGCTTATTCAGGCCTCAATGATGCCGAAATCCTCGAACTGGACCGCTGGATCCGCCGCAACACCCTGCAGCGCTTCGGGCCAGCACGGTCCCTGAAAACCGAGCTGGTGTTTGAAATCGGCTTTGAGGGCATCCACCCCTCAAAACGCCATAAATCAGGCATCGCCGTGCGTTTCCCGCGCATCCTGCGCTGGCGACGCGACAAACCTGCCGATGAAGCGGATTCACTCCAGACCGCGATGGCATTGATCGAGAACCGTTGATGGCAGCTTCAAAAGCGAAGGCGAAGGCAAAGGCCAAACCAACAACCAACGACCCTCGCTTGAACCCGATTCATGCCTGGTTCGCGCAGAGAAACTGGACACCGCTGCCGTTTCAGCAGGAGACATGGAACGCCTATCTAGCGGGGCGGAATGGGTTAATCCAAGTGCCCACGGGATCGGGCAAAACCTTCGCCGCTGTTATGGGACCGATGGCGCGGATGTTGGCGGAGGAGCAGCCGTTGAAAGGAATACGTCTCGTCTACATCACGCCCTTGCGGGCCCTCAGCCGCGACTTGTCGCTGGCGATCCGCGAGCCGATCGAGGCGATGGGGTGGCCGATTCGGGTGGGCATCCGCAATGGCGACAGCAGCAGCAGCGAACGCACTAAACAGCTCAAGGCGCCGCCACAGATTCTGGTGACAACTCCGGAGTCCCTCGCCCTGCTGCTTAGCAACGCCAAGGCCGAAGAGCTGTTTGGCCAACTCGAGACGGTGATCCTCGATGAATGGCACGAGTTGATGGGCAGCAAACGGGGCAGCCAGACCGAGCTGTGCCTGAGCTGGTTGCGGCAGCTGCGTCCCCAGCTCCAGACCTGGGCCATCAGTGCCACCATCGGCAACATCGAGCAGGCGGCGCGCCATGCCCTGGGGACGGCAGGCGAACCGCAGCTGATCGGGGGTGCGCCAGCCCGCAGCACGGAGATTCGGAGCATCCTTCCAGACACGATCGATGGCTTCCCCTGGGCTGGACACCTCGGTTTGCGTATGTACGAGGAGCTGGTGGCCCGCCTCAATCCCGGCATCAGCACCTTGCTGTTCACCAACACCCGCAATCAGTCAGAGCGTTGGCACCAGTGTCTGCGCTTCGCATGCCCGGAAATGGAGAAGGGATTGGCCCTGCACCACAGCGCGATTGATCGCAGTGAGCGGGAAGCGATCGAAGCCTCCGTGAAAGCCGGCAGCATTCGTTGGGTGGTCTGCACAAGCTCTCTGGATCTCGGGGTGGACTTCCAGCCCGTGGAACAGGTAGTGCAGATCGGGAGCCCCAAGAATCTGGCTCGGCTGCTTCAGCGGGCAGGGCGGTCAGCGCACTTGCCCGGCGGAACATCCCAAGTACTGTTCATGCCCACCAATGCCCTTGAACTGCTTGAACTCAGTGCCGTGCGGCGGGGGCTGGTGGAGGGTCTGGTGGAACAACGCAAGCCGCCGAAAGCCCCTCTTGATGTGCTGCTGCAGCACCTCACAGGGTTGGCCTGCGGCCCTGGCTTCAATCCCGAGCACACGTTGCAGACCGTGCGGAGCTGTGCCGCCTACGCCGATCTGAGTCAGGACGACTGGGACTGGTGCATGCTGTTTCTCGAGCAGGGCGGAGAGTGCCTGGGGGCCTATCCCCGTTACCGCAAGCTCGAGTGGGAGGAGACAAGCCAGCGCTACCGGGTTCGAGAAAAGGCCATCGCCCGGCTGCACCGTCTCAACGTTGGAACGATCACAGCCGCACCAGCGATCACCGTGCGGTTTGTCCGTGGTGCCGTTCTCGGCCATGTGGAGGAGACCTTCATCAGCCAGCTCAAACCGAAGGATGTGTTCTTCTTCTCCGGCCGCCAGCTGGAATTCGTGCGGCTGCGGGACATGACCGCTTACGTGAAAGTGAGCACCAAGAAGACGCGCACGGTGCCTGCCTGGGCAGGGGGACAGATGGCCCTCTCCGATCTGCTGACCCATCACCTGCGTCTCGAGGTGGACCGTGCCAGCCGGGGTGATCTCGACAACGCTGAACTGCAGGCTCTGAAACCCCTGTTTGATCGACAACAGGACATCTCAGTGCTGCCGACGGTTGGTCAGCTGTTGATTGAGACCTGTCGCACCCGCGAAGGCACGCACCTGTTTGCCTACCCCTTTGAAGGACGGTTCGTACATGAGGGCATCGGCTTCCTCTGGGCGTCGCGACTCACCCGTCTGGAGCGAGGCACGATCACGGTGTCGGTGAACGACTATGGCTTTGAGCTGTTGGCACCAAAGAGCTACCCCATGGCGGAGCTGCTGGAGGACCACATCGATCTGCTGCTCGATCGGCAACAACTGGAGCGGGATCTGAAGAACGCACTGAATCTTTCCGAGCTGCAACGGCGACGCTTCCGCGCTATCGCCCAGATCGCTGGTCTGATGAACCGCGGCTTCCCTAGATCGAGCAAAAGCACCGGCCAACTTCAGATCAGTGCCTCGCTGCTGTTCGATGTGTTCAGCCGCCATGAACCGAACAATCGCTTGCTGCTGCAGGCCCAACAGGAAGTGCTCGATGACCAGTTGGAGATCTCACGCCTGGAGGCTGCCTTGAAACGTGCTGCAAGCCAGGAATGGCTGCACGTTGAAACCCCTCGCCCCAGCCCGCTGGCCTTTCCGCTGCTGGTGGAACGGCTCAACAACAGGATGAGCAATGAATCCGTTTTGGAGCGGGTTCAGCGGATGAAGGACGAGGCCATCCGCAAAGAGGGTTGAGCCAGGATTGGCGTGTTGCAACAACACCATGGGTCGTTGGTTCACGGTTTTGGGTCACAGCGCCCTGTTGTTTGGCCTGGCTGTTGTTGAGCCAGGTTTGAGCCGAGCCGATGGATCGGCACGCGGGTCAATCACCACAGCAGCATTAACAACGGAAAAGCAGGCAGCAGAAGGAAATTGGCATGCCTTTTGGAACAACCACCTGGGGATATGGAAAGGCAGCTGGACGCGCTACACGTCGAAAGGAGACGTCAAAGAAAGCTTCGCCAGCACACGCGAATTCACCGCCAACTCAGCCGCGACGGAGATCGTTCAAAACAATCGATACCGCTATACGGACGGTCGCTCAAGACACAAGCAATGGTCCTACAACGTCAAAGATCACAATCAACGGGATGGTTTTGCTCATCCAGCCAGCATTCCCATGCGCGGGCTTGCTCTCGACAATGGTGCCGCTGCCTGGTTGATCCCAATCGTTGGAGCCAAACCAGTTCACACCGTTTGAGCTGTTTCTGATGGATGGCGACCGTCGCCACAGCGTGGGAGTGCTCTTTGAGAAAGATGGGGCGTTACTTCGCACCGCCACGATCAGAGAACAACGGGGCAACGCCTCAACCGATGGTTGGACAGACGCCATCGATCAGGTGGAACCGTGGCATCTCGTCGGCCCATGGCAAGGGCAAGGGCGTCAGATTCTCAAGGATTTATCGCGCTTGCCCTCCAGCACCACGTTCTGGCAATGGATTGCCCCCGGAGAATCGGATCAATCCAATCACTACCTTCCGGATCGCATCATCCTGCGTTGTCCAAAACGCATCACTCCGATGCAGCCCTTTTCCATCCAGGTGATCTGGATGTTGCGCGACGATGCGATGCAGACCATCACAGCGGAATACGACAAGGATTTAGAGCTGATCGACGTGACACACCAAAGCCTCAGTCCCGGGACGCTTCCGAATTGAGATCCAACTAGATCACCCTTAAAGTTCGAAACTTGCAGAGATCAGAAACGTTGGCAAAGCTTGGCGAGATCAAACTCAAACAGATTCCCCAACTGAACACGGCCAACAGCTCACCGTTGATTCGAAAACACAAGGAGGTTCTGAATCTGATGATGAGAACGCTTTCACTCGATACCTACGGCCTCACCTGGGCTCAGTTCGCCAAAGGTTTTGGTTGTGGCGGCTTAGCCGTTTGGCTGCTGATGCGCTGATATCAGCCATGGTGTACGGGCCTTCCACCCCGTCGCAGCGACTCCAGCATTCCCTTTTCCAAGGCCGTCAGTTTTGGGGCCGGCTCATTCAACGCAGCTTCCGCCCGTGTCTTGGCGGCAGCAATGAATCGATCAGTTTTATCTCCAGAATCAAAGGCCAAGCTGTCTCAGCAAGAACCACCAAAGGTATGGATCGACATTTGTTCAGGCTCAGGACTTAAGGAAGATCACTGAACCATGAGACGAGGCAGCGAGCTCCTTTCAACAATTCCCTCGATTGCACAATCGTTGCTATCGGTTGGAGGTTGCAGCAACCCAATGAGCCGTTACCCCGTCTTCTATTGCTCTCCAGCGGCCGTTGACGCTGGCTTCAGGCCTGTTGAAGCGGCGGATGCCTACGAGGCTGAACAGATCGTGCAGCGCGAGCACCCCGGCGCAGTAACGGCCTCTCTAAGCGAACGGGTGACCAACGAGGAGGAAATCCGCCGATTGTTTGTGGTCTGGCTCGAAAAAGTTTGAACAGCTGGAGCCACCGAGGGGTGCATGGGACGCAATCCGTTGTCGGTCACAACCCCCAGCTGGCTGGACATCGACACCGATAGCTACAAGCGGCTGCTGAACCGCACCGCGGTGACGATCACCAAACGCGCCAGAAAGCGTGGAGCCACGTATCAGGTGAAGGAAGCCATCGATGCCATCCATGCAGCCTTTCAGCGTTGTGACGGCACGGACCCCTACGACGGACAGCCATTGGACGATCGCCTTCATGATGGACAGCGCAGTCCGACCGTCTCCCCGGTGAGCAGCACCACCACTGCGAGTTTTGAGATTCTCAGCCGGCAGACCAAGGAAGCCAAAGGAGAGAGAAACGCCGAGGAGTTCATCGCCCACTGCCGTGCTGTCGTCGCCCATGCCGACTCGGCGTCGACGGTACGGCCATGAGCAGCGCCAAGAAGCTGTTCCTGGTGGTGCTGGGGGGGCGTTGCAAGGGCTGCCACGTTGAGCAACACGATGTGCGCTGGGTCGTGGGCGAAACCATCGACGCAACGTTGCCAGCCCTGCGCAAGGAATGGATCGGCCTTCGCCGTGGCCTGCACATCGACAGCTACCGCTGCATCGACCATGCCGATGGACATCGCATTGAGGTTGTAGAGCACGCACAGGACGCAACTAGTGCCGATGCTTCGCATCTGTGGTTCGTCAACCTTGGCGCCTACGACCCCACATCAATGGCGGAGCAGCACGCCTTCGGGGTGATCGTGGCCCGTTCTTCAGCCTCTGCAAAAGCACGGGCACGCCAGCGTTGGCTGCAAGGTAAAGAACAGGTTCACAAGGATGATCTTCACCCTATCGACATGGACAGCAGCCTGGATGATCTGCTGCCGATTCAAGGCAATGGCCAGTGGCATTTGAAACTGATCGTGGATCCTGACGTTGGCGACGCACCAGTGCACCCCGATTGGTACGGCTACTTGAAGATCTGACCACAAAACAAACTCAGGTCAGCTACAACACACATCCACACTGAGGATGAGTCGTGCTGATCCTGATCCTCCTTGTTCTGACAGGCTCCTATGCCGGACTGTGGGCATTGCGATTCGTACTCGAACAACGCACCGACACGCCATAAGCAGACCGATTCCACGATGAAGATTTAGTCACATCTGGCTGGAAACTTGACGAAGTTTGGCGAATCAGTCGGTCTAGGGTCAGCCCATTCCATCCGCCTGCAATGTCGCCAGCCCAACGTCTCAGCACAACTGCGCTGGTTGCCGTCCTCGCCGGAACCGGCCTGAGTTCCGCAGCTGCAGCCCATGGTGATAACCATCACCACCACCACTCACGCAAAAAGAAGAAGGCCTACAACAGGGGCTATAGGCAGGGTTACAGAAGAGCAATCGAAAGCAACTACCGCACCTATTACCGCATCTATTCACCGGTGTACGGACCCATGGTTTCACCGGCGCCCCAGCGGGTCATCGTTGCCCCAGCGCCGTGGATCGTTCCCGTTCACCCCCACCGGCAAGGCACACGGGTCAATGTCGGCCTTGGCTTCAATCTGTAGACAGGGTTCAAGGAACGATGCCCAAAGAAGTCGGTAACGATGCCAGTGAAGCGTGGCGCGACCATGTGCTGAAACAGGTGGTGGATTATCTGGAGACCCATCGCGATGAGATCATCGACCGCTTTGAGGTCGAGAACAGCTACAGCCTCAAGCGTGAGGACATCGAACAATCGGATCTTTTCGATTTCGATGTGTCAGTCACCCTGCATCGCGATCAATCATCTTCGTTCGGCCTTGGGTTCGGTTTTTTCAAAGCCAACATGATTCGCTGATTCAACCTGCGGGCTTCCAGATGACGTCGGGATCCTGGCTTTGAAGGGTTTGTTCAGCCAGCTTCAGGTAATAGAAATAGCTTTGTCTGTCTTCAGATTCAGCAGCTTTGTTCATCAGGTGCAGATAGCTCAGACGCTGATCGCTGTTCATGCGTGGTCGTGATTTGAATCAAACAATCACCTCGAGCAGCCTTTGATTTCGGTATCAGAAAAAACAACCGAAACAATTCTGGGTATCACTTAGGCACGTTTTTATCTTTTCTTCTGGTACCTGGGTCCCATGCCTTCCCGAATCCTGCAATCAACAGGGCTGAAAGTTCGGCGTGACGGGAGGACCACCTCCAGGGGGAACAACGCAGCCGGGATCAGATGAACCAGTGTTCTGCTCAGGCAATGCAGGAGATTGGAGCGCGGGCCCTCCTGGGGATGCCGGACCCAGATCAATCTTGCCCGGCCGGATCAGTTGAGACGTGACATTGAACGCCAAACCAACGAGCAAACCGAGCCCCATCGAGGCCGAGAAAGCGATGAGGAGTTGACGCTGACGGTTGTTCATCCCACTGCTTGATCCCGATGAAGGTTGATGGGCCGCTGGCTCTGGCCTGAATCTCAGTGAATGAAAGAGATTTGACAGATCAAAACAGACCGCTGGATGATCCGCCTGCTGCAAACGGAACGATCGAAACACAGTCTCTGCTGACGCTGCTCACGCCCTTCCTCGTCTTCGGGGCGTTGTTTGTGGTGCTGCTGCTGGTCTGGGACCGATGACAGCCCCTGTTGCGGGACTGCTCTGGACGCCATACGCCGATTGGATTTACACCGTGGTCAGCCTGAGTGGGTTGATGCTGATCACCTGGCTGGTGCTGGGCCGCAGCAGCGGCAGCTGACGCGATTCAAGGCACGTCAGGTCAGGCGGCAAGCATTTCCATCTCAGGCTCAAGCAGCACATCGCGAGCTGTGTTGAAGCGCGTCATCACCTCAGGGTGGCCCCCTTTGTCGGGGTGATGTTGAACAGCCAGAAGTTTGTGGGCCCGCTTCACCTGGGCAACGGTCAAACGTCCAGTCAGCGGCAGGCCAAGACACTGCCTGGCCTGAATCGCCTCGAGGCCGGGGTCGCGCCCCATTTGGCATTGATCGCGACGATGGTTTGACGTTCCCGGCTTGCGCTTCTTGCTTGTTTTGCGTGTAGCCGACCTGGCCTGACCCCCAAACCCTTTCGATTCCTGCACAAGCTGATCGCCGAAGCAGGTCACAATGCCTGATCGCCTGGTTCAGTCGCCGAGCTGCGACCACCAGCGCTCGATCCGATCGGTGGAGCCGTACCAGCTTTGGCCGAACAATCCGCCGTGGGCCGTATCAGCCAGCTCAATCCAACGGGCATCCCGCAGCAGGGCTGATGGGAGGGGAACCAGGCCGTCCCCCTCCAGATCCGGGTCGCCAATGATCTGGCGATAGCTGCGGGCAGCGCTGCGGCGCGAAAAATTGGATGCATTCGCTCCCAGCGGATCAAGCCGACCCGCAACCGCCACGTAGTCCACCCGATCGGCTTCAGGGCAACCCGGAAACTCACGATCCACACGAGCCCGCAATGGTGTGGCACGCAGGGCCTGATGGGGACTGCCGAGAGTAATCAGGCGATTGCATCGGGCTGCACCGTTGAAACGGCGTCCCAGAAAGGTCTGATCGGCCAGATAGGGGCGCAACATCACCCCGCCGGAGCTGTGACCAATCAAGGTAACGCGCCCTTTAGGCGACTCGCTTTGAAGCTTGCGCACAGCGGCATCAACACGATCAAGCAGGCGACGCCAACCGAAGCCCCCAGCTGGTGGCCAGCCAATCCAATTTGGACGCAGGCACGATGCGCACCGCAGCACCGGTGGCCTGATCAATCCAATCAGCGAGGGGGCTATAGGCCTCCTGCGTGATCAGAAAGCCACCGAAGATGACGACGGGCTGGGTGAGGCGAGACGTGCTGCTCACCGGATCAACGCACATTGCGGAGCCTTGATCAGGTCGTAACCACGCCGAATCCGACTTCCACCAGGTTCAAGAACCGTGCTCAGCTGCTGATCCTCAGACGAAGCCTCAAGAACCACCTGCTGACCGATCAACACAATCCTGAAGCGCCAGGGGAGAAAACCTGGAAGGGTGAAGCTCATGGAGATCCTGGTTCTAGCCTCACGCTGCCGCTATGCAGAACAACGTCCATCCCTGCAAGGCAAAGGAAAGTCGAGGAATCAGTAGAGAGGTTTCTCGGCCACGACGGCAAAGAAAGGATCTCCCTTACCGCCAAACAAGCCCATCACACCCTCGGCGCGGGTGTCTTCGGCAACGATCTCCGGCTGGGGCCAACCCTGTGCCATCAACACCTCAGCGACATAACGGAGGTGATCACCGTCATCCCCATCGGTCCAGACCTGGGGAGCCTTGGTGAAGAACATTCGATTGGAAAACGCCACGATCACCTGGCCCCGGGGACGGGTGATCCGCCAAAGCTCAGCGGCGATCGGCTCGGGCTGTTGCAGGTATTGCCAACCGGCCACGATCAGAGTGGCGTCGATCGAAGCATCCTCAACCGGGAGGGTTTGGTCGCGGTTGAGGTTCTGAACCCAGTGCCGATCCAATCGGGGGTTGGCACTCAGCTCCTCAGCGTTAAGGCCATGGCCGATGACGTTGTCGTAACTGACGTCGTCCGGCAGGTGGCTCACCCAACTGCTCATCAGATCCAGCACCTGGGCACAGGGAGGAATGCGCTCGCGGTAAAGGGCAGTCAGCCGAGCCCGAAAACCCGCATCCAGGTGGTGAACGAAACGCGGCTCGCTGTAGAAGATCGCGTCGTCGGTGGCGTCCAACTTGAAGCGTTGGGAGTCCTTCAGAACAGGAACTACCGTCATCGATCAACCCAGCAGCAGGTACCAGTGCAGGGCTGCACCAAGCTGACCCGCGATTCCCAAGCCTGTGGCCTTTTCAAGCACCACGGCAGCCAAGAAACCGAGCATGGCCACCCGGCCATTGAGCCGCTCCACATCGGTCAGGGCAGACCGGTTCCAGGGGCGTGCTGTGGTGAGCGACTCGCCGAAGCGTTCCGGTTCTTCGTAATGAAAAGCAGGCCGACTCATCGCAATGCGCAGATCCAGCGGACCTTAACCACGGTTCCTTTGCGACCGGGGTAGACAGTCCAGGCACCATCGGCCTGGCGTTGCTCCAGCTGACCTTTGGCGCAGTTGGCACGCATCGGCAGAACCCGTTGGGTCCACTGGTCCTGGCCAGCGCGCTGGATCAGCAGGCCTGCCTCTACCTCAACGGCACCGTCCACGCTCTTGGGGGCCCGGATGTATTCAGCCGCCTTGAGGGCGGGGGTGTCGAGGGCTTCCATGAAGATCCAGCCGTAGCCGGGAAGCAGATCGCCGCGACGGGACTGCCAAACCGCTGGCTCCTGCATCGGCTGCCATTCCGCCTGGACAGGCCCTGCGATCAGTGACAGGAGTGAAGCAAGAGCAACGTTGAAGGCCAGAGCAGGGGAGGCCATGGGCAGCGGGATGCGGGCAGAGAGGTCGGACGGACTGTCGGTCGCTTCATACAGCTTTACGAAGCGTTGAAACGCAAACACGAATGAATGGTTATGGAATTCCACCCAGCAGGAGTGCCAGCTTGAAACGACTGCTTCATCAGTCCATGGCCAGCATTGCTCGGGGACGGGCTGCCTACACCGTCCGACACAAGACATCCAACGGAGAAAAGCTGGAATCCTGCTTCTACGCCACCGATGCCTTTGAGGCCCGTCTGCTGGCCATGGAGTTCAACGCCTACATCCGACAACACCCGAACTGCATCGATTCAATCCTCAGGACGGAGGCCTGAACGGCGCCCGCCGACGCTCCACCTGAACGAACACCAGCCAGGCCAGGCTGGCGAGCCCCCCTCCGATCCAATCACTGCGCAGCAGTTCCACCAGGGCGATGGTGCTGGCCCCGATGCGCAGTCCCCGTAGAAGCAGGTCCGTTAGGGGAGGTGTCCGGCGCTTGTCGCGCTCCATGGGCCGACTCCGAAAAGATGGGGGTGTTGCAGAGCCCCATGATCTCAGCCGTGCCTGGTTCGCCTGCCGCAGCTCTTCTGGCGAGGGAAGGCAAGAGCCGCCGTGAGGGCAGCGGCATTCAGATCGAGCAGCTGCCGGGCTGCTGGATGTTGCAGCAGACCTGGACGCGCAGCGGTGATGCACCGGCACCTGGCACTGCAACGCTGCTGCGTTGGCTGCAGGCCAGCCTGACCTTGAGCCGCGGCGGCCAGGGCCTGAGCATCGTGAATCAGGTCTGCCTGGCCGGTTTCCGGTTGCGGTTCAGCGGCCAGGCACAGCTGAAGGGATCCAGGCCATTGCTGATGTTCAGCTTCACTTCGTTGGAGCTGAGCTGGTTCGATCAGGTCCTGCTGCAGCGAAGCCTGCCGTCACCGGAGCCCCAACGCTTGCCCTTCTTTGCCCTGATCGAACTGAACGAGCAGCAGGGAACACTCACAGCGCGGGGGCGGGGCGGTGGACTGGCCCAGTGGTCACGCCTCGAGCCGCAGACGCCATGAAGCCCGCCGTCGCCCTGGCCATGCTCGAGCGGGAGGGCCGATGGCTGCTCCAGCTGCGAGACGACATCGACTCAATCATTTACCCGGGCCACTGGGGGTTGTTCGGCGGCCATCTCGATCCGGGAGAGACAGCCAGCGACGCGGTGCACCGCGAGCTGCAGGAGGAGATCGATTGGTCACCCAGCCTTCCGCTGGAACCATGGTTCAGCGATGACAGCGGCAACCGGGTGGCCCACGTGTTCCGCGGAAAGCTCAGCGTGCCCCTGAGCCAACTGCAGTTGAAGGAAGGCCAGGAGATGAAGTTGGTCTCCCTCAGTGGTCTGGTGCGTGACTCGATCTGGAGTGAGCGGCAGCAGGAGCTCCGTCCCGTCGCCCCACGACTCTCGATCGTGATCGAACGGTTGCTGCAGGAAAGCCATGACAGCTGAAACCTGGCTCGATCTCCGCAACGTGGAGGCATGGCAGGGCGATCGCCCGGTGCTGCACGAGCTCAACCTGCAATTGAAACTGCGGCAGTCCACAACCTTGTTGGGGCCCAATGGCGCAGGCAAAAGCAGCCTGGTGAAACTGATCGACCGCAGCCTCTACCCCATCGTTCGCCCCGATGCTCATCTGCGGTTGTTTGGTAGCGAGACGGTGAACCTCTGGGCGCTGCGCAGCCGCCTGGGAGTGGTGTCGAGCGAGCTGGAACAGCGGCTTCATCCCAAAACAGCTGTTGAAGAGGTGGTGGTGAGCAGTTTTTTTGGGGCCACCCGGCTGGGCCGCGATCAGGAGCCAAGCGTTAAGCAGTGGGAGCAGGCGCGAGATCTGCTTGATCAACTGCACCTTCACAGCATCCGTGAACGCTGCTGGGGAGAGCTATCGGACGGAAAGCGACGCCGCCTGTTGATCGCTCGCGCCCTGGTTCACCAACCCGAGGTGCTGGTGCTGGATGAACCGAGCCGCGCCCTCGACCTCCAGGCCTGCCATCAATTGCTGGCGATCCTGCGGCGCTTGATCCAAGGGGGAACCACGGTGGTGCAGGTCACCCATAGGGTCGACACGATCGTGCCGGAAATGGAACGGGTGCTGTTTCTGGCGCAGGGACGCATCGTTAGTGATGGAACTCCGCAGGAGATGCTGCAGCCCGCCGAGCTGAGTGAACTGTTCAACACCCCGCTCAACGTGGTTGAAGCCCAAGGCTTTCGCCAGGTTCTTCCGGGATAGATCCAGACGCAGCACCCTGCTCTGCTAGGGATGAGGGCCAGTCCACGAAATCGCCATGGCAACGGCAGAACAAAAAAAGACCATCACCAAGAAGCGCCTGCAGGAGCTGCGCAACCAGTGCCGTGACCACTACAACGTGGTGGCCGATGGTGTTCTGCCCGACGGTGCCGATGTGCGCGTCACCATGGGCAGGCTCCAGGAGCTGATCGAACTGCTCGATGGCAAAGCCAAGTGGGATGACAGCGAAGCCTCCTGAACCGTTCCAGGACATGCGGGACGATCTGGATTACCGCGAGCCGTGGGACCAGGCCGGTTCCAATCAAAGGGAATCCTATCGGGGTCGTTCCGCCAAGGACTTTCACTTTCGAGAAGCCGGCGTTCAACGCTTCAACGACACCTACGACTGGGACGAGGACGAGCGCTGATCCACTGATCCACTGATCCACTTATCCACTGATCAGAGACGCCGCAGCACCCCCTGGCCAGGAGCAAGAAGAAAGGCGAGCACGAATTGCGCGGTTTGTGCCAGCACGATGCAACCAGCGGTGGAGCTGTCGGTCCAGTAGCTGATGAACACCCCCAGAACGCTGGAGAGCACGCTGCTGGTGACGGCCAGCAGCGTCATCCGGTCAAACCGATCGGTGAGCAGATAGGCCGTGGCACCGGGGGTGACCAGCATGGATACCACCAGGATGATTCCCACGGTCTGCAGGCCGGCAACGGCGGCCAGGGACAGGAGTCCCAACAGCATGTAGTGCAGGAGTCCGGTGTTGATCCCGATCGATCTGGCGTGGGTCGGATCGAAGCAGAAGAGCATCAGGTCCCGCCGAAACAGCAGCAGCAGCACCAACACCAGCACCGAAATCACCAGGGTCTGCTGCACGTCCCCCGCTGAGATCCCCAGAACATTGCCGAACAGGATGTGGGTGAGATCGATGTTGCTGCGCGTCTTGGAGACGAGCACGAGCCCCAGAGCGAAGAAGCCAGTGAAGACAAGCCCGATGACGGTGTCTTCCTTCACCCTCGACTTCTGCTTCACAAAGCCGATGGCGGCAACGGAGCCCACACCGAAGACGAACGCCCCGAGGGAGAAGGGCAGGCCCAGGGCATAGGCCACCACCACGCCAGGGAGTACAGCATGGGAGACGGCATCACCCATCAACGCCCATCCCTTCAGGGTCATGAAGCAGGACAACAGCCCGCAAACACCCCCAACCAGGGCACTGATCATCAAAGCCTTCACCATGAAGGCGTGACTGAGGGGTTCCAGCAAAAGCTCCATCGGATCAGTATGGGCGCGCTGCAGCCGGTTCGATGCCCCGCGCCTCCACCCAGAACGCCCGCCCCGCGCTGCGCCGGCTGCCCACCCGCCCCAGCCGAATGGTTCAGGCCGTGGTCAGTCGATTGCTGCCCCTGCTCTTCCGCAGTCAGGGGCTGGAACTAAGCCACCGTGATGCGGCAGAAGGCCTGGCCAGGGCCTTTGCAGTTCAGCAGTCGGGGGCCTGCAATCTGCTGATCGCCTTTCGTCACCCCAGCACCCGTGACCCGGTGGTGATGGCGGATCTGTTCTGGAACCAAGTTCCCCGGGCAGCTCGGCGGCTCAAGCTGCAACTGCCACGACCCATCCAGTTGCGGTTTCTCTACGACCGCGGCATTCCGATCTGGGCTGGCCCCGTGATCGGCTGGCTGTTGCAACGCAGTGGCGGCATCGCCATCCACCGCGGCCGCTTGGATCGCCCAGCTCTGGCCCTGGCCCGCGCGGCGCTGGCCCAGGGGCGCTACCCGCTCGTGGTGGCACCGGAAGGAGCCACCAACAAACTCTCCGGCGAGATGGCGCCCTTGGAGCCGGGAGTGGCCCAACTGGCGTTCTGGGCCGCTGAGGATCTGGAGAAAGCCAACGACGAGCGGCCGCTGGAGGTGTTGCCCATTGGCATTCATTACAGCTGGAGACACCCCAACTGGATCGCCCTCCGGTCGCGGTTGGCGTCCCTCGAACGCCATCTCGGCATCAACTGCACCGACGCCGGCCCGGACAATCCCGAGACCACCAGCCGCGACAGGCTGATCCAGATCGGCATGAATCTGCTCAAAGCCCTTGAGCAGCTTGAACGGCTGACGCCTAATCCAGCTCAGACCTTCATCGAACGGATCGAGGCCTACCGACTGCATGGCCTGGCCAAAACCGAAGCGCATTTCGGACTGCGTGCCGTCGGCAACCTTCAGGAGCGCTGCCGCCGGATCGAGCAGGCCGCCTGGGATCGGATCTACAGGGAAAGTGTTGATCAGCTCCCACCGCTGCAGCGGAGCCTGGCGGACTGGGAGGCACGGGAAGCCGACCTCCAACTCACCCGCATGCGACTGGTGGAGCATTTCACCAGCGTGAGTGGTCATTACATCAGCGATCGAGCCGACTTCGACCGCTTTGCCGAGATGTTGCTGCTGGTGGAAGAAGCGATCGGCTGGATCGAAGACAAGCCCTGGAAGGGTCAGCCCAGCCTCGGCCCACAACGGGTGGAACTGCGTCTTGGACGGGCCTTGCCTGTGCGGCCTCGCCTGAGTCAGTACCGCAGCAACCGTCGCGAGGCGATGCAGCTGTACATGCAAGACCTGGAGCAGGCTCTCGTTGCCCTGATGCCCGACGCCTCTCGGGAAACGGCAACTGAAACAGGAGAGCTCTGATTAGAACGTCTCCTCCGGGGAGCTGTTGCCCGTCAGCAGATCGGGCGGCACGCCTCCGAAGGTCATGGCGAGATTTTCAGGGGTGAACACTTCCGAGGTTTCCCCGTAGGCGAGCACGGTCTTGTTGATCAGAACCACCAGATCGCAAAAATCACGGACGTGGCCCAGGTCGTGGGTGGAAATCAGGATCGTGCGGCCCTCGTCGCGGAACTGAAGAAACAGCTGGGCCATCAGCTGCTCAGTGCGCACATCAACACCATTGAAGGGCTCATCCAGCAGCAGCACATCGGCGCGCTGGGCGATGGCTCGGGCCAGGAACGTGCGCTTGCGCTGACCACCCGAAAGGGTGCCAAGGGGACGATCGGCCAGCTCCAGCAGATCAACCCGCGTCAAGGCGTCCCGCACAGCAACACGATCTGAGCTGCGGGGAATCCGCAACAGATTCATCGCTCCGTAGCGGCCCATCATCACTACATCCCACACCGACACTGGGAACTGGGCGTCCACCCCTTCGCTCTGGGGCACATAGGCCACCGCTTGATGACGCTGGGCTTCAGCAACGCTGCTGCCGTTGATGCGGATTCTGCCCCGCGAGGGGCGAACAAACCCAGTGAGGGCCTTGAAGAACGTCGATTTGCCGGCACCGTTCATGCCCACCAAACCGCAGATGCAACCGGCTGGCAGGTGCAGGCTGGCGTCGTATAAGGCAACGGTGCCGTTGTAGTCCACACAGAGCTGGTCGGCCTGAATGCGCATCAGCGGTTGCTCTCGGACAGGTCCAGGCCCTTGAGGATCAGACCCACATTGTGCCGCTGCAGTTCCAACAGGGTTGGTGCAGGGCCGTCCGGAGATGAGAGGGAATCCACGTAAAAGGTGCCACCGAATCGTGCTCCGGCCGCCGCTGCCACCTCCCGTTGGGCTTTATCGCTCACGGTGCTTTCACAGAAAATGGCCGGCACCTGCCGCTCCCGCACCGTGTCGATCAACCGTGCCATGCGTTTGGGTGTGATCTCGCTTTCGGCATTCACCGGCCAGAGATAGGCCTCTTCGAGTCCGTAATCCGCTGCCAGATAAGTGAAGGCCCCCTCACAACTCACCAGCAGCCGTTGCCGGGCCGGCAGCGTGGCAATCGCCGTGCGCAGCTCCTGATCCAGAGCCTTGAGCTTGGCTTTGTAGACTGACGAGTTAGCGGCAAAGACCTCGGCTCCGGCCGGATCGAGTTGGCTGAAGGCCCGCTCCAGATGGTCCACATAGCCCATCGTGCGCTGGGGGGACATCCAGGCATGGGGATTGGGCTTACCGGAATAGGCGTCCTCCTTGATCAGCAGAGGCTCCATCCCCTCCGAAAGTGTGATGGTGGGCACGTCCCCCGCTGCAGCCGTGAAACGCTGGGCCCACAACTCCAGCCCCAACCCGTTCTCGACAATCAGATCCGCCTTGCTGGCGCGCTCGATGTCACTGGGGGTGGGTTGATAACCGTGGATCTCGGCCCCGGGCTTGACGATCGAAGCCACCTGCATCCGATCACCCGCCACATTTCTGGCCAGATCAGCCAACACCGTGAAGGTGGTGAGCACCTGGGGGCGGGAATCCGCGGCGATGTTCTTGTCTCGACTGCGGCAGGAGGCGAGCAACACACCCATCACAACCAGCAGCACGGCCGCCGAACGTTTCCAGCTCAACAGGTGCAATGAAGACAAATCTGGCCTATCAAGGATCGCACCTGTTGGTCCTAAAACAACTGCGGCAGCTGCAGGGAAACGCTGCAACGAAGCGATGCAATCGCCGAAGCGCCAAGATCACCTGACTCACTGAACACCCGTGCGCAGGTCTGAGCGAGTGGAGGTGATCCTGCAGCGCCTCCACGAGCAGTACCCGGAAACACCGGTCCCCCTGGATCACAGTGATCCCTTCACCCTGCTGATCGCTGTTCTGTTGAGTGCCCAGTGCACCGACAAGAAGGTGAATGAGGTGACGCCGGCGCTGTTTGCCGCCGGACCGACACCCGCTGCCATGGCAGCACTCGAGGAGGAGCAGATCCTGGCGTTCATCCGGCAGCTAGGGTTGGCCAAAACCAAGGCCAGAAACGTGCGCCGCCTCGCCCAGATTCTGGTGGCGGCCTACGACGGCGACGTACCCCAGAGCTTTGAGGAACTCGAGGCATTACCCGGCGTGGGGCACAAGACAGCCAGCGTGGTGATGGCCCAGGCCTTCGGCGTGCCCGCCTTCCCCGTCGACACCCACATCCACCGGCTGGCACAGCGCTGGGGCTTGAGCGACGGCAGCAGTGTGGCGCGCACAGAGCAGGACCTCAAGCGCCTCTTTCCCAAGGAGCACTGGAACAAGCTGCACCTGCAGATCATCTTCTGGGGCCGTGAGTTCTGCACGGCAAGGGGCTGCGACGGCACCGTCTGCCCCATGTGCCGTGAGCTTTATCCAAAACGGCGGCGTCCTGTGATCACCCGCAAGCCCTGATCAAGACAAGTGCTCTTCAGCGTTGGCCTTGATCACGCAATCAGCGGTGGGATAGCTCACACAAAGGAGGGCAAACCCCTGACCCATCTGATCTTCATCGAGAAAGCTCTGATCGGTCTGATCCACAGAGCCACTCACCAAAAGGCCGGCGCAGGTTGAACAGGCGCCTGCCCGGCAGGAATAGGGCAGATCAACACCGGCCTCCTCAGCCGCATCGAGGATGTACGTGTCATCAGGGCAGGCAAAGCTGGCACCGCCCTCGATGCTGATGTTGAAAGAGGCCATGACGTGGAAGGTCCTGAAGGGGTGTTAGCTGAATCAGACCATCCGAGCCAGGAAAGCTGGACTTGCAATGTCGTCCCTTGCATGGGAGGGGGAGGCGCAGGCGAGGGAACCTCCGCTCGTTCAACTCCCCGAAGCGTTGGCAGTGATGCTCGCGCCGGAGAATCATCAAGCGAATGAGAACAGCTCTTACTAAGCAGTAATACCTAAAAACGTGCGGATCTATACCCGCCAAAGCGCCAGCGTCATGGACAGCGCAGCTTGAAAGCAGTGGTGCTTTCGATGCGTCACGAAGGGGGCGGGCTGAGAAGCCTGCTCCTTTTTTTGGCCCAGACCGGGCGATTGAAGACGACTTGACCGCTCGCGCCCACCCTTGCTAGTACAGATGTACTTACAGCATGGCCATCGGAGAGGGCTGGCTGATCGACAGCGACGATTGCTGGATCTGGCGATTCCACCGGGATCAGAAGAGATGGATCAACGAGCCGAAGGTCTTCATCGACAGAGGCCGTCGACTGCCGGATGGCCCTCCCCTACTGAAGGAACGCCGACATCTGCGAGAGGCCGAAGCAGAACAACTCTGGGCGTCCTTGCAGACCCAGGGCTGAAAGCGGCTTGCATCACCGACCTGGGGGGACGCAGTTGAACTTTGAAAGAGGTCGCTGGGGCCAACTGCGAGGCTGTCCATCAGCAACCCCAGCCCACGCATTGGATTGGCAAGTTGGATATGTGAGGAAAACGCTTCACAGGGTGGAAACAAGGACACACTCCTAAGAGTCGTTTTGAAACCCCTGCCTTCGGCGGGGGTTTCTTTTTGTCTGCAGGAAAGCCCATGGAATCGGTCATCAACGAAATCGAGTTCAACTTCGAGCAGACCGTCAGCATCCGAACTGACGTGAAGCTGAGCAAGGACGACGTGAAGCAGATCGTCTCGGAAGCCCCAGCAGAAACGCTGGAGGAGATCGTCTACCAAAGCCTGGTCACCGATGAGTTGTACCTGAGGGCGAGGGCAAAGGAGATCGCCGCCAAACTCAAACAGGACACCCTTGAAGTGAACAGGATCGAGTACTGGGACGACCAAGGGAACAAGGTCTGAACCCGTAACCGCTGGTTGACCTGAACACACCAAGCACCACTTGCGACTCCCCCATTGATGAGCAGTGGATGAACATCCTCCGGTTGAAGTGAAATGGCCGCTGGCAGAGCTTGGCCTGGTTGGGCCATGGTGAAGAAAGGTGCCTTGAACGCTGTTGCGCACTCAACGTCAGCTTCGCCAGCAGTTGCTGGCTCAATCACCACCAGGCAAGCCCCGATCCTTCATGGGGATTACCGCTGGGCATTGTCAGAACATTCAAGCCCTAGCCCTGCTTCTGCCAGGCAAAGAACGCTGGTTCTTTCGACAGAACAAGCTGCACCGGGTCGATGGATGGCGAAAATTTCGCGGCTCTTATTTCGCCGCAAAGCGCAGACCCGTTGATTCAGTTCGTCGAACCACGGGCCACTTCGGCTAGCCGATTCTGCTGAGAACGGGCTCCAGATCCCAGGCGTAGCCGCGAACGACCACGTCCGCACGGCGTTTCAAAGGGTGAATGAAGCATCGCTCACCCGGCAACATCTCGCACAGCATCTGGCGAATCACGTACAAAGCCGACCGCTGCCTGTCACGCACATCACGCCTGAGGCGTTGAACCAACCGCTGCAGAAGAGGCGTTTCGATGTACACCACCAGCGAAATCGGCAAAGACTC
Source organism: Synechococcus sp. CC9605 (assembly GCF_000012625.1). NCBI lineage: Bacteria > Bacillati > Cyanobacteriota > Cyanophyceae > Synechococcales > Synechococcaceae > Synechococcus > Synechococcus sp. CC9605. The sequence goes on from NC_007516.1 coordinate 1,390,644, forward strand.
CAACAGATGTTGCGGCCCGTAGGAGCCTTCCACCAGAACCAAGTCATAGGACTGCTGCAACAACCTGGAGCTGACCTTGCGGCTGCGCATGTCGTAGCTGCGCAGGGAATCGAGCTGCCGGTAGCGAACAGCGCTGAGCTGCAACCTCAACTGATCCGCATCAATGGCATCCACCGTGTCGAAGCCGTAGCGCGAGCTGGGCGACCAACCACTGCGGTAGTAGTCGTCGCAGGAGATCAGCAGTGGCAGGTGCCCCCTGGCACGCAGCTGCTCAGCCAGATGGGCCGCGAAGGTTGTTTTGCCGGCCGCGGACGGGCCGCAGATGCACACCAGAGGTACTGCCCGAGACATATGCCGCCTTGACTCACGCCAATGCTGACAACACACCCCGAACAAGGCAGCAAACGGTAGCCTTTGATACAGTTTGAGACTATGGTGAAATCACGTTGAGCCTCATCCACAGGCCGCAGTCAGTTCCACGCCAGGCAACGGGGGTGTGGGCACCGCGCAAGAGAGAGATGAACACCCTTCAACTGATCAAGGCACGGACTGTGCGCAACCAGGCCGTTGAATCGGCCAGAACACAGATGGCACGTGCCTTCCGCCACCAAGGCCACACCGACCGGGTGCACACCCCGGTGGGAACCACAACCAAGCTGCTGCGCTATCGCGGCGTCACCTACGAACCGATTGATCCGCAGCAGCACCCAACCGGCGGGCGGGAACTGCGTTACCGCGGCGTCAGCTACGACGTGTACTGAAGCCAAACATGCACCGATGATTGAAGCGGGGGCCATCCCCGCTTTTTTCATGGGCTGTTGAGGGTGACGAAGAACCAGTTGCGCACTGCCTTGTTCTCAGCTGCAGCAGTGACCTTCAGCGCCGGGGCAGCCCTGGAACCTCCATTGCAGAACCTGACCAACCTCGCCAGGGCGGGCACGAGCTTCAGCGCCAAACAGCTCTGCAGCGGTGTGCTCATGGCTGGAATGGATCCAAATCGGATGCTCAGGGAAGATCTGGCCGCCGGCCAGGGGCTGATCCAAACCAGGATCGAACCCGGCGCTGGGCGCGTTGAAGCCAGCGCCCTGTTCGGACTGTTCCGCTCTGAAGCCGTTCAGAACGGAGAACGGGGCTGCACCTGGCGGATGAACGGGCAGCCATCGCCACGGTTGTTCCGTCAGGCCACCCCAGGCAACAGAGATCCCAAGTCAAGCGGAGGTCCCTGGCGCCTGGTCGACATGGCTCCTGCAGAGCCACCGGAGATCGATCGCCAGGCGCTGAACGATGTTCTCGATCGCGCCTTTGAGGAAAACGAGCCACTTGCACCCAAACGAACCCGTGCCGTTGTGGTGGTGCAGGACGGCTGGGTGATCGCTGAGCGCTACGCCGAAGGCATTCAGCCAAACATGCCCCTGATCGGCTGGTCGATGAGCAAAAGCATCACTCATGCCCTGATCGGACTTGCCGTATACAAAGGAATTCTGGATCCGGACAAGCCGCCGAGCGTGCCCGAGTGGAGCGATCCAGAGGACCCACGTCGACGAATCAGCCTCGATCAACTGCTGCGGATGAACAGCGGGCTGGCCTTTGAGGAATCGACGGGAGCCCTGAACTCAGATCTGGTGCAAATGCTCACCCAGGAAGCCGACATGGCAGGGTTCGCCGCCAGCCAGCCCCTCATCAAAAAACCAGGCAAAAAGTGGAGCTACTCATCCGGAACCACCAACATTCTCAGCCGGATCCTGAGGCACGCCATCAACGACGATCAGGACTACTGGGCCTTTCCCTCGCGGGCTTTGTTCGCACCCCTGGGCATGACGACGGCTCTGCTGGAAAGCGACAACAGCGGAACTTTGGTGGGCTCATCGCTGGCCTGGGCCAGCGGACGCGATTGGGCCCGATTTGGCCAGCTTTATCTGGATCAGGGCCGATGGAACGGCAAACAACTTCTGCCCGCGAACTGGGTTCAGCGGGCGCGAACGGCGTCGCGAGGATCCAAGAAGGGATATGGAGCGCATTGGTGGCTCAGCCGCCGCAAATCTCGGCCTGATCTCCCCAACAACAGCTTTTCAGCGGAGGGCTACCAGGGACAACTTCTGCTGATTGTTCCATCCCAGCGTGCTGTGATCGTGCGTCTGGGACAGACACCGAACAAGGCAGGATTTGATGTCAATGCTTTCGGGGCTGATGTTCTCTCAGCCCTTCGATAAGCGAATAGCAGAGCTCAGCTGTTGTCGCCGCCCTTGGGAACGAAAGCCTGGGATGCTGCAACAAGAAGCCCAGTAATCAACAGGGCAGGCAGGATGACGGTTGGACCGCCTGGAGCTGTCTGGGAAGCAAACAACAGCATGGTGTGGCAACAAAAACCATTGGATACCCTGACAGAACAGGGACCAAACAGCGACTCCCGCAAACGTTTGTCGTAGAGGCCAAGGCTCAGCAGATCACAACAGGAAAGAGGAAGAGCTCACCCTGCACAGCCTCACAAGCGCGAGCAGGACCGGATGACCTGGCGCGAGGTTTCGTCGTTGCAGAAACCGTGGCCGAAGCCGCTGCCGGAAACGCCTTGCGGGGCCGGATCAAGGAATGGCGCATCCACTCATCAGCGCGGAAGGGGGCGTAGGGAGAACTGGCAGACATGAGCTACGGAGCAGTACATCTGTTTTAGTGCGCATGTACTACAGCGTCAACCCAGGTACCCTCGGCAACAATCACGGCAGCAACGGCCCACCCGCAGGTGTCGCAAGAGAACGAGGCCATCGCCAGCCGCTTGAGCCGGATCGAAGCGCGGCTGGCCAGGATTGAAGAGCTTCTGGTCAGCGCCAGGGATGGTGAAGATCAGAACGCCATGGAAACGCAACAACAGTGCTACGAGGCATGGATTCACTACCTGAACACCACCCCTGAAGCCGTTGAAGCGCACCTCACTGCCCACGAGATGGCCGCCCTGAAAGCTTCCATCAACGCCCAGGTTCCAAGCGATTCGTAGAGTTATACACAGCTTTTCCACAGGGCTGAAACAGGTGATCCCGGCGAGCACAGTGGTTTTGGCGATCGGCGTGGAAAACACGTCTCAGACGCTCAACAGCTCCTCCGCAAATCCTGCCGTTCATTGTGAAGAATGCTGTGCTGGCCGTTGATTTCAAGCAACAAACGCATCAGTGATTCTGAAAACGCCTCAAGTGGCAACGAAGCGCCTTCTGCTGTGAACCAAGCAAAAAATCCTCAGCGGAAGCATGAGGGCCCCAATCCGCCGGATGGGTCGGCTGACAAACTGTGGAAAAACAAAAGTTTCTGTTGCGAGCACTGCATGCAGCCGGGTGACGTGCATTTCCGGGTCCGCAGCGCACAACTCGCGGACTGGATTCTGGTGTGCGAAACCTGCTGGCCGAACTTTCGCGACCAAGCCGGTTATCGCTATGGAGGAACCCGCAAGGCCAAACGACGCCAGCGAAAACGACGGTAGAAGGATGAAGGCTCAGATCAGATCACATTGGTGACGGATCACCGTGCCGCGGCGCTCCCAGAATTCCGGCGCTGATTCATCAACAACATGCCACCACCAACGGCCATCGGTGTAACTGGGGGCACCTGCATTGTTGGTGCGCGGAAGTTGCAAGTCGAGATCGCGCCAGTGCAGCAGAACACCATCCCCAGGCAGGGTCCCCTCCAATGTGTTGGGAATGCCCTCCGCCAGACCGGTGAGATCAACAGCTCCCCGTGTGATCTCAACACTGAGTCGATCCCCATCACAAACCCAATCCGCCCATGAGGGCTGGGGCGCCACCAACAACCAGCAGAGCAACAACAACGCCAGACCTAAGCCTTTCGCGACAGAATTCAGCAATGCTGTTAACCCTCATCTACGACGGCGGGTGCCCATTCTGTCGGGAGTTCGCCCTGCGCAGTGAGCTCCAGGCGGGTGTACCCAACCTGCGCATTGTTGACGGACGCGCCGATCACGACCTGCGTCGCGAGCTCAATACCCTCGGACTGCCACTGCGCAATGGCGCCGTTCTGATCGAAGGAGAACAAAAGTGGCATGGCAGTGAAGCCATTGCAGAACTCAGCCGGCGCATGAAGCCCAGTGATCCCCTGCTGAGGCTCCTGGCCAGGCTGTTCGCTGACAACCAACGCTCAGCACTGGCCTATCCCGCCCTGTTGGCAGCCCGGCGCCTGGCCCTAGCCACACGCGGCCTGAGCGTTGACCCGGATCAAGTTCCATCACGCTGAGGCAATGAGCCAAAACACGGGTGGTCGCAACCGATACTTCTGAACTACTGTAAAGACACTCCTAAAGATTTTCTTAAGCATCGATCCTGATCCCTTTGTTCCTGACGCGCTGAGCCATCAGCAACTCAACGCCTTGCTGAAAGCGGCGGCGGATCCATCCGCCGTTCCTGAAGGAAGACTCAGCGATGACGAACTGCTGCGCGCCGCACTGAGTGCATGGGCCGACCAAACCCAGGAGCTGCTGCATTGGATTGAAAGCCAGGGCGATGCCGTGAGCGACACGCGATCACCCAAGCAGGTGATGGCGCTGGGAAGTTTTCGCACCCATCTGGTGATGGGCCTCAAAGCCCTGCGCTATTCCGAGGGCTGAACCCTCTGCTGTTCCCGACGGGCATCACAACATTCCTCGAGAACGGAAAGAAACTGTTCCGGCTCCGGTTGATCATCAAGATCGAAGCGGGTGGCAGTGGTCACCGTGAAGTTGATCCAGATCTCCACTTCAGGGCCACCGGATGCCATCACGAGGTCGTAGCAGGCTTGAAAATCTGAATCCGGTGCAAGATCACGTGCCGCATTGATGACGTCGTACAGCTGATCCAAACCTTCCGTTTGAGCGTCAGCAAAGACGGCACGAATGCGAGCCAACATCAGCAGGCACGCTCAAGCTCAACAACAGAAACCTCTGCTGTGACATTGGAGGCTTCATCAGCAAGCTCGAGCAGTTCTGCATTGAGCTCCAACAGTATCAATGCCAGGGAGGATGCAAATTCGATGCAAAACGACTCGTCTTTCACAGCACCGCCGCGATGAATGCGAAGGGTCTAATCAACACAACAAGTTGACTGTGGATCCCGCAATCCTGCTTTACATGGTCAGTGAAATATGAGAGAAATTCAGTCAATCTGTATCGAAAAATCAAATCAGCCGCAGAAGGGAAACACGGCCGCTAGCGGATGCAGAGCTCAAGCCGCCACAGGTTCGAGCATGGAGCTGACGCTGGGCTGAAATCCGATCTCACGCAACCGGGCGTTGCTGATACGGGCATTGAAGACCCGGGCGCCAGGTCGATCATGGTTGTCCCAGATCACGGGAGGCAGTCCAAAGTCATCACACAGAGCATTGGAGAGCTGACGCCGGGTGAACTGGAGATCATCCACGAGGTTGTAGATGCCTTGGAGCCGCCGGCCGAAGGCGAAATCAACGCCACGGATGATGTCGTGCAGATGAACCCAGGCGTTGATGTGATTACCGTTCTTGCGAACCGACTGTCCAGCAGCGCTGCGGATGTACGACGGGATGTCCTTACCGGGACCGTAGATACCACCAAGTCGCAGCACGCAGGCCTGGGTTGAGGCGTCGTTCAACGCAAGAACGCAGCTCTCGGCGCTGACCAGAAGAGCGTTCGCACCGTTGGAACAATCCGGGGGCGTCAGTTCATTGCAGATCGCACCGGACTGATCGCCATAAACGCCTGCACTGCTCAGGTACGCCACATGCAGCGGCTTACACCCCTGCCGTTGACGGATGGCATCCACCAGGGCCGGCACCGCTTGGCCATAGACCTTCTCGTATTGATCCTCTTCAAAGGTGGCGGTGGTGGGGGCCATCGCAATCAAAACGCCGTCAAGCCGATCCAGGAAGCTGGTGTCTGCCACCGGGTCTTCCGCGCTGTAAAGACGGGGATGGTCAACCAGATCGCAGAGTTCAGCCAGTCGTCCGGGGCTTGTGGTAGTGCCGACAACCTCATGGCCTTGGTGCCTGAGATGGGCTGCAACAGCAGAACCGACATATCCACAACCAACAATCCCGAAACAGCCCGGCATACCTGGTCAAACACCTTTTACAGAATTTAACGAACGAACATCGGGCGTGCCGTGACAATGGAGACATGCTTTCGATGCTCCTCAACTTCCTCTGGGCTGTTCTCGGCGGACTGCCCATGGCTCTGGCCTGGTGGCTGGCCGCATTGATCTGCGCGATCAGCATCGTTGGCCTGCCCTGGGCGCGTTCGTGCTGGGTGATCGGCTGTTTCTCGCTCTGGCCCTTCGGCTCCGAGGCCATGAACCGGCGTCAGCTCAGGGGACGAGGCGATCTGGGAACGGGCCCCCTGGGTGCACTCGGCAATGTGATCTGGTTCCTTGTGGCCGGCTGGTGGTTGGCTCTGGGTCACCTCAGCAGCGCCCTGGCCTGTTTTGTCACGATCATCGGCATTCCCTTCGGCATCCAGCACATCAAGCTGGCGTTGATTGCCCTGGCCCCCGTGGGCATGACGGTGGTGAAGTCAAGACACTGATCTGATCGGAGTTCTAATCAGAAAAGCAGCTGAACCAGCCAGACCATCGCCAAACCGAGCACGCCAGCCAACAGCAATCCGCCCACCAGGAAAGTGACCGCCGCAGCCAGACCAAGCCTGGCCATGGTGTCTGGATAAAGAAGAAACAAGGTGAGCCCGAGGGCCAGAGGCCACAACGGCGGAATCAACAGGCAGACCCCGGTGAGGATCATCAGCTTGCGATCACGACGTTGCTTGGCCTCCACCTGAAGGGCCACGGCATCAGCCTCGCGATCAAGCTCAGCCTGCTCATCGTCACTAAGCCAACGGCCACGAGCCTTGGCACGATCCAGCTCGTCTTCGAGCCGTTCAACGGGGTTGCCCTTGCTCATCGGCTCACCTTAAGGAGCTCGGGCCTGCAATAAGAACGGCTTGAGAGCGCTCCAGCACTGGATCTAAGACAGGGATGAATAAATCGGAAATCTACATTCGGCTTGAATAGGTATTCCTATCTAGGTATTTACCCGCCGCAATAATATCGTTGCCTTAAAAGAAAAATCAGCATAGTGTCGCTCTGCGAATGGAGATTGACGTGCTGAATAGAACTCTGGAATCACCAAATGCTGCCCATTCATGCGTCACTGAATCACAAGTGAATGCCTACTTTGAATGCCTAACTCTCTGCAATCTCGATGATGGCAGTTGCTACGAGCAATGCATTCTCCTGCATCTGAAAAACGAGGTTGATGCATGAAAAGCCTGAGCAATCAAACACAAATGGGCCTGGCATCCATTGCCTCAACAGTTGCTGTTGCGCTTCTTGTGATCGGCTTCATGGGCATGGCCCAGCACATCAACGCCAGCCCGCTCTGAACCACCTGCTTACTTCTGGCGTTTGAAGGTGTAGCAACCGCCGTGGTATCCGGTGAAGGGTTGGGCATACGTGACCAATTCCCAGCCCTGTTCTCCCAATTCATTCATAAGACCCACCAGGGTGACGTCACGCTGCGGGTGGCTTCTGGAGATCAGCTGCCGGTCATCCAGCCAGAGCTCCTCGATTTCTCCGGTCCAGGACTTCCCCCGCGGAACGAAACGCAACTGGGTGTATTCCCAACGCATCACCAAGCATCAGCCGAAAGACGCACCATCTTCACCGCAGACGGCACCAACCGGGAGCGACAATTCAAGAACCCGCTGTTCTGTGATGCCTCGCCTGCTCGTCCAGCTCGTTCTGCTAATCGGCCTGATCACGCTCACACCCGGCTGGTGCGACGCCTTGGAGGTGCCCTTGCAACGCATTGATGCCAACGGCATTGGCGAATCGATCGGCAGCGTCACAGCGCAAGACACCGACCAAGGCCTGGTGATATATCCCGATCTAGCGGGGCTAACACCCGGGGAACACGGCTTCCATCTCCACAGCACGGGGAGCTGTGAGGCGGGCCAGACCGCACAAGGCACCGCCATTGCCGGCCTCGCTGCCGGTGGGCACTGGGATCCTGACGAGACTGGCCAGCACCTCGGCCCCTTCGGAAACGGTCACCGGGGCGATCTGAGCAGGCTTGTGGTGGATGACGACGGCAAGACCAACACCAGCGTGGTGGCCCCACGGCTCAGCACAGCTGATCTGAAAGGGAAAGCACTGATTGTTCACGCTGGAGGCGACACCTATAGGGACGAGCCACCCCTCGGCGGAGGTGGAGCACGGGTTGCCTGTGGTGTGGTGCCGGACGAGCGCTGACTCAGCCGTTCACCAGGCGGGCATGGAGGCGGCAGACCCTGATGGCCTGCGCGGGAGGCTCCTAACAGAGGGCACCGAGTTCCCTGTTCAGCTGCTGAAACAGGGAAAGATCCGCTCCGAGAATCGAGGGAAACACCAGGAACAAACCTGAGGCGATCAAACCGATCAAGGCACCGCTCCAACTCTTAAGAGAACCCTAAGCCCGCATTGGCTAAGGGTCGTGTTCGCCCCTGCAGACCACGGCCATCAGGGCATCGATGTGCAGCATCAGACCAGCACGCCAGGCGGCGTCTTCGTCCTTGGCCTTGATGGTCTCCACCACAATCGAGCCTCCACGCTCAATGATCAGGTCATAGGCGGGTGGCATCGGAGTGTTGCGGCGCCTCCCCATTCAGCAGGCAAAGGGCGTCTGGCACATCCCCCACTTGGGGGGGTTCAGCGGCAGGTGACCATGGTGAAACGCTTGAGCTCTTCGAACGTTGTTCAAATCACCCCTGTTCCGGCGCGTCGGGATCTACCTCGTGCTCAGCACGGCAGCGGTCACCGTCGTCAATCAGCTCGAGATCGAACAGCAGAGTGCCTATCAGATCTATATCCCGATGTTCATTGGGATCTACATCGTCTCGCGTTGGCTCGACAGTCTGTTCAGCCAGGCCTCACAGGAGCAGACGTCACAACAGACACAGACCAACGCAACGCATGACAAAACATCACCGTCCCCAACCAATCGTGGTTTTGGACAGTGAGGTGAGTAAAAGCTGTTTTGAAGCTCAGCGGCGGGGTTCGGCCTTGCGAACGGAGATGGCGCGACCCATCCACTCAACGTTTTGCAGGTCGTCGATCGCCGACTGCTCATCGGCTTCGCTGCTGAGGTCCACAAAAGCGAAACCACGCTTGCGGCCCGTCTCCCGGTCGAGGGGCAAGGAGCATTTGCTCACTTCGCCGTACTGACCGAACAGATGAATGAGATCCTCCCGCTCAGCGTCCCAGGAGAGATTTCCAATAAAGATCGTCAAAAAAATGAGTTAATCAAGACTGCTTACCTTCGCATACAGCGGCCAGGCGCAGCGCCTTCAGTGGGAATGGCTCAAGGATGGAGTCAAGGGCTACCAAACAATTCCGTCCAAGGCTGAATTCGATAAAAAGCCTTTGCTTCGAGACGAATTGAGCCTCAACGGAACCAGGCTTGATTCAGTTGAGGCATTGAGATGGGTGGACTCAGCGGGACCAAGTCAGACGATTTCATCAACGCCGCCAAAGCCCGCGGCGAGGCTGCCCTGCAGGACAAGCAGCCCAAATTGACCAAGCTGGAAAAGGCATTCCGCCATGCTGCGATCCGGCGTCGGGCAGAAGATGCCCGCAAAAAAGGGCACCACGCCTAGGTCAGAGAGCGACCTTTCCAGGTCCAGCCGCGTCCCGTGTAGGTGCGCCAGATCGAAACCGGGCCAATCGCACCCACCAGCAACCCACCGGCTCCCATCAGCCACCAAAGGGTGAGGGGCACATCAAAGTTGCTGCGGGTCCAGAGCCGCAGCAGCAGCTGTTGAAGGATGGCCAAGCTCGCCAGGGCCATCAACCACAACCAAGCTGAAGCCAGCAGGGGTTGGAGCCAGAGCAGCAAGAGCGATGCCGGCAGCAACAGCCAGGGCACGCTGAACATCAACACCACCACCAAAGCGGCGCCGAGGGCTTTGACGGGGTTGCGGTCCAGGCCCAGAAACCAGTTCTTGGTCCAGCCCTCCCAAAGCGCCGCAAGGTTGCTGTACATCCGCAGATCGACCGCATCAAGCCCCAGCAGATAACGAAGCCGATGTCCTCCAGCCTTGATGGTGCGAGCGAGGGCCAGATCTTCCACCACTTCACCAGCCAAGGCCCGGTGGCCACCGATCTGCCTGTAGGTGGAGGCCTTAAACAACATGAAAGGGCCCGCGGCAAACGCCACCGGAGAGGCCGGATCGTTGGTTTCGAGGATGGGAAAGCCGAGGCCCAGCAAGCTAGCCATAATCGGCTGGACCAACCATTCCGCCAGGCATCCGCAGATCAACCGTGGTGCCAGGCTCAGCAGATCGGCCTGCTCATCAAGGGCCTGAGCCAGGGCCCGTTGCAGCGCATCGGGCTTGAGCCGAACATCGGCATCGATGAACAACAGCCACTCGCTGGAGAGCTGTTCAACAGCCTTGCTGCAGGCCCAGTTCTTGCCCACCCAGCGTTCGTTGACGGGCCTGGGGCCGGCCTTGATCAGATGGAAGTGGGACGCTGCAGAGCCAGCGCGGAGAGCGTTCTCCACCGTTGCATCGGTGGACTCGTCATCCACCACCAACACCGACCAGTCCCTGCAGGGGGCCTGGTTGGCCAGAACGCTGGCGACACAGGCATCGATGTTGTGTGCTTCGTTGAAGGCCGGGATCACCACGGTCAGCGTGGTGTCCGGAGACGCAACGTCTTGGCCTGGCTTCAAGCGCGGCGCAACATCAAACACCCGTTGTAACCCCAACTGAAGGATCAGCAATCCCGCTGAGGCCGAACCAGCCGCAGCGAGAAACAGCAGGGGCTCAAGCAGGGCAAGGGTCAAGGCCGGGCCATGGTCTGGTGGTCATCCGTCTCAGTCGACGGTTGCTGCAGCTTCCACCATCGGCCACATCGCAGCAAATTCAGCATCCGAAACCACGGCGGTGACCTCGAACTGAATGCCGAAGTCCTTGATCCAGGGGCCGAGATGCGCCCACACCTTGCCGATGTCACTGGCGACGGCAATGGCGACACCGCTGCCGCTGATCGGTTCGCAGACCCGATATTTGAGGGCAAAGCCATCGAAAGCATCTCCCGGTGCTCCCGAATTGATGTAGTCAGCAAAGCCAGGGCACGACTCCCACGCACCCTCAACGGTCGGGAACGTCCAAACGATCAAGTAATGCTGCACGGTGAAGGGGGGCAAACGCTTGCTTCGTAGCCATGAATCGGCATCCAGGCGGAATTGCAACTGAATTCGGTAGTCATTCAGCAGGAGCCTTCGTCAAAGCTGGCGACGGGCTAGAGCTGAAACAGGACCCAGCACAGCCATGACACTCCATATCGCCAATGAGATGGATGAAGTGGAAGTGGCCGTCTGGTGGGACTTATCACGCATCGTCCGTCACTTTGAACGCCAAGGACTGGAACGACGGGAGGTGAAAACTGCCGTGATGAATGCGGCATTGCGCCTGATGAAGGATGAAGGGGAGCCCCATTGACCGATGCCCCGGCATCAGACGAGTTCCGCATCAATGAGCGCTGCATCGATTGCGGCACCTGCTGGACCTTTGATCCGGATCACTTCGCTGCCGGTGCAGGAACGGCAGTGGTGGCTCACCAACCCCGCGGAGCGTCATCCCAGCGCCAGGCCCTTCTGGCCTTGCAGGCTTGTCCGGTTGCTGCGATCGAGACAAGCCGTGCTTGCAACGCACCACACCGACTGACGGCTTCCCGAGCTGGATCTGCAGCCACGCCGCCGGTGAGGTGTTCTATTGCAGCTGGGCGTCCCAACGCAGTTTCGGTGCCCGCAGCTGGCTTATTCAACGCGCCGATGGCAACATCATGGTCGACGTTCCCCGGTGGAGTGCCCCCTGGCCCGGCGGATCCAGGCGATGGGCGGACTGGCTCAGATCGTGCTCACGCATCGGGATGACGTGGCTGAGCATCAGCGCTGGGCTCAGGCGTTCGCCTGTGAGCGTTGGATTCATCGCGGTGATGCCGATGCCGCGCCCTCGGCTGAACAGGTGCTGGAAGGGCAAGAGCTATTGGGACTCGCACCACAGATCGAACTGCTGCCCACGCCAGGACACACCCCTGGCTCGCTCTGCCTGTTGCTCGGTGATCAACGACGGGTTCTGTTCAGCGGCGATCACGTGTGGTGGAACCGCGACCAGGACGTGTTGGTGTGTTCCGAGCGCTACTTCTGGTGGGATTTCAAAGTGCAGATCCGTTCGCTTCAGCGCCTGCAACCCCTCGATGTGGCTTGGCTCCTGCCGGACCATGGCCATCGCCAGCATTTTCAACCGGGCGCATGGACTGAGGCGGTGAAGCAGACCCTCACCTGGATCCAGGCACAGCATTGAGAAAGGCTGTCTCCTCCAGACTGCTAATCCGAACGAGGGCAAGGTTGCGCCGCGGGTAACGCCCAAACCGCTCCAATTCCGCGAGATGGCGGCAAGCAACACTGGCGGTGGCTTCATCCACGTGCCGCTCCAGCAGGGGGATCACCGCTCGCACCACGCTGACGTCTTCGCTGTGAAGCTGCGGCATCAGCCAGAACTGCCGCCGCGGTCGTTGCGATTCCGCTGCGATCCATCCCCGCTCCAGCGCCTCCAGGCTCAGCTGCAGAGCCTGGGGATCTCCGGCAAAAGCCTTGGCTTCACCGCGCCAGATCTGACGGGGGAACTGATCCAGCAGCAGCACCAAGGCCAGACCGCTGCTGGGCGAACAGCTCCAGTGGTTCAGGTCTCCAGCGAGGGCGCGCTCAACAGCCTCCCCGAACCGCTCTCGCACCAGGGCATCGAAGCTGTCGCGGCGGCGAAACCACTGCCAGGGTCGGCACTGCTGGAACCAGAACTCCAGAACGTCGTCGGCGGTCAAGAGGAACAGCTGTAGTGGGACACCCCACCGGCGCTGAAGAACTCCCGCGGTTTCAAGCGGTCGTAGCGGGCCGCCATGTCGGGGGACGGAGTCTCATAGGGGGTGCTGAACAGCTGCTGCAGTTCAGTCATCAGGGAAGTGTCGCCTTCGGCGGCCTGCTGGTAGGCCGGAGCGATCAACCATTCGCGCCAGGTGATCGCCGGGTTGACCCGCCGCATCCCAGCGGAGATCACAGATGGTTCAACGCCACTGGGCCACTGGGCACGCCAGCGCAGCAACCAGTCGTTCCATTGGGATTCAAGGGGGGCCGACAGGGGCAGATAGAAACAGTCCCGCAGCGGATCGATCTGCTCGGGCAGATCCGACAAACGGCGGAAGAACATCGAGTAATCGGCGCTCGACTCCACCAGGAGCTTCAACAGCTCTTGCACCAGGGTGTCATCGGCACTGGGCAGGCCAAGTTTGCTGCTCCACATCCGTTGCATGGTCTCCTGCATGGCAGCGGGGAAATCCTCCAGCAACTGATCCAGTTGGGCCTGGGCCTGCGCCTGGCCCTCCATCAGCGTGCGCAGGGATTTCCAGAACATGCGGTAGTTGGCCTCCGCAGCCGCCGGCTGGTTGAAGAAGCAGAAGTGGGCGCCACCACCGGTCCAGGGCTGAAAACGCGGATCAAACAGCTCGCAAAAGCCGAACGGGCCGTAGTCGAGGGTGAAGCCACCGGCGGCGCAGTTGTCGCTGTTGAAGTTGCCCTGGCAGTAGCCCACACGGATCCAGTTGGCCACGAGGGCCGTGAGCCGATCACGGAACAAGCGCGCCAACAGCACAACCTGGTCGCTGAATGGAAGGCCGGGATCGATCTCCTGGCGGTAGTTGCGTTCGATCAGGTGCGCCACGATCAGGTGCAGCTCCTGGTGTGCCCGGGGATGGGCCTCACTGCGGGCACGGCGTGCGAACAACTCCAGCTGACCCACCCGCAGAAATGAGGGCGCCACCCTGGTGCTGATAGCGGCCGGGCAATCGACCATCACGTCCGGATCCATCGAGCGTGAGTTCTCGGAATACCAGGGCCGTCGCACCGACTCGGCGTGGGAGACGTACAGCGTCAACGAGCGGGAGGTGGGCACACCGAGGGCGTGCATGAACTCCTGCGCCAGAAATTCACGCACGCTGGAGCGCAGCACGGCTCGGCCGTCGGCACCACGGCAGTAGGGGGTCTGACCGCCACCTTTGAGCTGCATCTCCCAGCGGCGACCTTCAAACACCCCCTCAAACACCGACATGGCTCGACCATCGCCGTAGCCGTTGCCATTACCGAAGGGACACTGCTGCGTGTATTCGGTGCCGTAGATCGAAAGGGCATAGCCGGTGGCCCAGCCCCAGGGCCGCATCGGACCAGTGGCCACACCGAGATCACCGGAGAACATCCGGCAGAACTGATCGTCCTGAGCCAGGTCGTTGCTGAGACCCAGCTCGCTGAACAAGCTGCGGCTGTGCGCCAAGTATTGGGGCTCGGGAATCGGGGTTGGCGTCACCGGCACGTAGTGGCCAGAGAGCACCTGGCGGGGACGGTGGTCCTTCCCATCCGCCGTGGACTCCGGGTCAGGCGTGAGGGCTTCCAGAAGGGAGTAGTCGGCCCGTTCGGCGAACTCAGCAAACGTGGCGGTGCTCATCGGACCCTGACGCTGAACCCATCATCGCCAGAGCTGCGGCCAGGTGTTTTGACCGATGGCCAATGCCGAGCCGAGGCCTTACACCGAGGGAAGCATTCCAAGGAAACCGTGGGCAAAGCCAGGAAACTTCGCTCAGACAGCCGGCAGGAGGAGCTGATCACGAGTCTGATCGGCGTCACCGCCATTTTCGTGGCCACAGCCATCTGGTGGAGCGTGGCTCCCCAGTGGCTCACCAGCAGCTGGCAGACCTTTCAGTAGTCAGCTGATTAGCCGGGCTAGTAGTCGGGCATGGACGCCTCAGCCCGCAGCCTGCACCAGGGCTCAAGCAGGGTGGGGCGACCGCAATGGGGGCAATCCTGCCCCCGCTTTTCCACCTGCACGAAGGGGATCCAACGGGAGTTGGCCTGCCCCTCATAGCCGCAGTGCTTGCAGTGAATCCGATATTCCGCCATGGCTCAGAGCGCAGGCTTTTCCTGACGTTGCACGGCCTCATGGGCCTGGCGCAGGCCGTGCACCATGAAGCAATAGGCCGGATTGCACACCAGGTACTTGCCGTCGCCGATGGCGTCGATGGTGGACCCGCGCGAGGTGGCAAAAATTCGACTTTTGAACTCCATCTCATCTCCTTGGCTGACCTCACTGTTGTGGGGACATGGAGGAGCGGCAACCCGTGTAAACGCGCATTGTGCGCAGGGCTGACTCAGTCGACAGGTTCACAGTGATCGCCATCGCACTGCAGCCCGCATTGGGGTTGCTTGGTGCCGTACTGCCAGGGACGACGCATCGCCCAGTACTCATCCACCAAGCCGAGCAGGTAGGTGCCGATGCGCCGGAGCAGGGAAGCCTGTTTCATCTCTTCAAGCTGGCAAGGGCGTGGCAAGTCCGCAACCGAAGGTGAGGACATCAAGGGGAGGAACGCAAGGTGGCAAAACACAGCCTGGGTGGGTTAGGCCCGATGCAGTGCGACTGACCTTGAGCACCGACCCACCAGCACCGAGCCATGACCACCACGCAACATTCGAACCAGCTGCTGGAAGAGCTGGTTGCTGAAGAAATCAGCTTTCAGATCGATCAGATCGCGGAAGACCTGCAGCGGGAAGGCTGGCCGATCGCCATGGTGAAGCGGTTCATGCATGTGGCCGTGGAGCGGCTGCCGGAATGACGCGAGGGGCCGACTAGGTGAAACGACTCATCTGCAGAGAGCTGTTGCACTTTTAACAACGGTGATCCAGGCCATTCGTTGACAGTTGGGCATCGATTGCGCCATTCCCGAATGAATGTCGTCACTGCTTTTGCGGCCGTTGGCCTGACCGCGGTGTCATGGGACGACACCCTCAGCCGGGCTGGGGCCAGGGCCTTCAGGCACGCCCTCGACTACCGCGAGCCCTACTGCCGGATGAGTGAGAACGAGGTGGTGCTGCTGATGGATGCGGTGCTGGCCATGCGGCTGGAGCGGGGCACCAAAGCATTGATGCTGGAGGCCGCCAAAGCGCTCACGGCCGATCAAGCGCTAACGGCCTACGCCATGGCCTCAGAACTGATGCGCTCCGATGGGCCCTATTCCGCCGAAGAGCGACGGAGGCTCGATCTTCTGGCGTTGATGCTCTCGATCTCGCAGGTGGAGGCCGAGCGCATCGACTCCGTTTTTGAGTTGCTGCACGCTCCCCTGGAGCCAGCGGTCATCCCCTCAGGCGTCAGCTGATGGCTGCAGCTCAACCCAAAGCAACCAGAGAACCCCGACGAACGGGATCAGAGAGATAAAGATCCACTGCCAGGAACGGCCGGTGTCCCGAATGCGCCGAATGTTCATCGCCAGGCCCGGGCAGATGGAAGCGACAGCAAACACGAAATAAACAGCCGAAGTCGAGACTTTCGCCAAGACACCGCCAATGATCAGGTTGACGAGGACGATCTTCCAGTAGTCAATCCGGGATGTCCGCCCCTCGAAGTCGAAGGCCTGGGTCCAGAACTGGGGATAAAAGCTCAGCATTGAATTCACGCCTCAAGCCGCACGCTTGTCATCACCGAAACAGATGCCCCTGCGGCTGTCGGGCAGACGGATCACGGCACGTTCGTAGCGCTGTCGGCAGCTGCGGGCACGGAGGTGTTCTTCTGCCTCCTGAAGCAGCTGTTGCAGCCTGACGTCGTCCATGGCGTTGCCTTGATGCCCACCCATTCAGGCCACGATCCAAGCGGCGTCAATAGGCGACGTTCAACTCTTCTGATCCGTAACGGAGCAGGAAATCTGCTTCGGATTGATCGGAAAGCAGCAGGCAGGTGTGGTCATTGGCGCCGGTTCGGTAGCAGTAAACGTCGAGCTCTTCAGGGTTGCGGTTGGAGTGGATGACCTCCCCCGTTCGAAGCACATAACGCGTTGCCATCACCTTGCACCCACAGATAACTCCGCGATAGCGCTGATCCAGACGATTCAATCGTCTATGTGCTGAGCTGCGTACAAGAGCTCATTCGTTGTCGACGCGGATGAAAAAGCGACTCTCCACATCCATCTCGCCCTGATCGTCGGTTTCCGGGTCGCCCTCCACCAGCTCCACGGCGAATTCCTTGTCGTCCAGTTCATGCACAACTCTCTGACCATGCACCAGGTTGTGGACGAGCAGGAGTCGTTTCATGGGTGGACGGAGACGCCGTTCCACCGGTTGGTAGCAACAGCTGGTCGTTCAACGAAAGCCGAAACCTTCTCGAATCGGCTGCTTCGAGGAATATTCCCGCGACAGAGCATCCAACATCAAAGAAATGTAGCGGTCATCCATGCCGATGTCCTGCTTCAGCTGGCGCATCAGGCTGTTGATGCTCTTGAACGTGTCTGGAATCTGATGGTCCAGATGCTCCTTAGTGGGTTGATAGGGCATCGGAGCCAAAAAAATTCCCCGTGGAACATAAGGGAACCACGGGGAGAACGGTGTTGCTGCTGAACCGGAGATCAATCCTCTTCTTCAGATCCACCAACGGGAATCAGGCGGATCTGCTTGCGTCCAAGCTTGATCTCATATTCATCGCCAGGCTGCAATTCCAGTAGAGCGGTGTAGGCCTTGCCAATCAACAAATTGCCATTGCCCTGAACCACAGCTTTGTAGGAAAGCTTACGACCACCTTTGCCCACACCGGATCCACCCGTGGAGAAAGACAGGCCCTTGGCTTCCAGCAGTGCCTCGTAGAAGGCGGTGAATTTCACCTGTTCAGAGCCGTCTTTTTTGGTGACGACGTAGCCACAACCTCTGGCCAGGTCTGTTTTGGCGCAATCGCCAAGTTCCTTGACGCGGTTGAGCAATTCAGCTCCGGTAAGCATGGGTCTGTGAGGTCGTGACATCTCTATTAGAACAAATATTGTGCCGGTAACAAGGGGAAAAAAGAATCGAATTCAGTTGATTTGCTGTGAAAACAAAAAATCAGCATGTGTTGGTGGTTTGACACAGCCCTCGGCGTCAAACAATTAGCCTTGAGAATGCGTTCAACTGGTTAACTACCAGCACCAACCACAATCCCGATCACAACCCAACTTGCGGGGAAGCGGATGGTTGGTGAACACAATCCAGCAACTGGTGGTGCAGTTCAAGCCGGAACTGAATTCAGAATCCACGGGCTGGGTCTCAATCAGGACGTATCACTACGTTCCGCCCAAACCACCTGAATCCCTGAGCCATCGCCGCGTCTTGATCAGTACGCGATCGGCACCTGGAACGTGATGGTGAAACGGGGCTGGAGGCCCTGCCGCGCTCCAGCACGCTGATCACTTTCGTTGTCGTCGCTACTGGTTCGGCAATCAATGGCATCAATTGCGCAGTAATGCCTCGCTTCAGGCTGTCAAAGCCAAGCCACGATCGATAGGTTGCCGCTCAGGAACAGATTCAGTTGTGAGCGTAAGTTCGGTTCAGCCCGCCCAAGCGATCAGTTCCACCAGCGTGCATGGCGCGTGGCAATTATTGAGTTACGACGTTGAAGAAAAAGCCAACGGCAACACCTTCGCACCGATGGGCAAGAAGCCCAGCGGATATGTGATCTTCACAGCGGAAGGTCGTCTTTCCTTCATGCTTTCGGCGGAGGGTCGCCAACCAGGCAGCAACGCCGAGGAGCGATCAGCCCTGCTGAGCAGCATGATCGCCTACATGGGCACCTACCGGCTCGAGGGTGATCATTGGATCACCCAGGTGGATGTGGCCTGGAACCCGGAATGGGTGGGCACGGAACAGACCCGCTTTTTCGCGATCGACGGCGACGTGCTCACGGTGCACACCCCCTGGCGGGTGATGCCCAACTGGCCCGAGAAAGGCCTCACCCGCAGCATTGTTCGTTTTCAGCGCTGCCGCTGAACGGTTTAAGGAGAAGACTCAGGCGTCGGTCTCGCCCTTCTGGCCACCACAGGCGTGGCGGGGTTGGTAGCCCTGCTGTTCAGCCAGATAGCGGAGATAAACAATTTGATGACGGTCCGGCATGCCCACAGCAGCAATCAGACCCAAAGGCCCGAACAGAAAACCCGCAACAGCCCAGAGATTGCTGTTGCGCGCCTTCTGGGCGGCAACGGTTTTCGAGAGGCCCGCGCTGATCAGATGGGCGATCAGCACAAACAGCAAAGACTTGAGTTCCACGGAGAAGGCGCAGTACACCATTTGGGATAGCCAGCGCCTGCTGCACTGTCAGCCCTAGAACAGCAGCTCATGCCGAGCTGTGATGGCCACCACCCCCCTCCCCAGCACGGGCGCCTTGAGCGGACTGGGGGAAACCCTGGCCTTCTTCACCCAGGCGGATTTCGCCCAGCGTCGCTTTGAGACCCACGGCGATGTATTCGAAACCAAGCTGCTGGCCCAGCGGATGGTGTTCATCCGCGGCGAACGGGCCATCGGCGACATGCTGGGGCAGGGGGATGCCCTCCAGGGCTGGTGGCCCGAAAGCGTGCGGCAACTGCTGGGCAGCCGATCGCTGGCCAACCGCAGTGGGCCAGGACACAAAGCCAGGCGCCGGGTGGTGGGGCAACTGTTTTCCAGCGCAGCACTGGCCCGCTACACCCCGTCGATCGAGCAGTTGGTGGCGGAGCTCTGCCACGAGCTGATCACCACTAACACAGCGCTGCCGCTGGCGGCACGGATGCGGCGCTTCGCCTTTGCGGTGATCGCCACCACAGTGCTGGGGCTGGATGGCGCCAGCCGTGA
The DNA here is from genome assembly GCF_000012625.1 of Synechococcus sp. CC9605. Classification (NCBI taxonomy): domain Bacteria; kingdom Bacillati; phylum Cyanobacteriota; class Cyanophyceae; order Synechococcales; family Synechococcaceae; genus Synechococcus; species Synechococcus sp. CC9605. The sequence continues at coordinate 1,410,336 of NC_007516.1, forward strand.
TGCCCTGTTCGCCGACTTCGAAATCTGGACCCGGGCTCTGTTCTCAATTCCACTGGCGATTCCCGGCACCCCCTTCGCCAAGGCGATGGCGGCACGCCAAAGGCTGCTGAAGCGGATCAAGGGCGTGCTCCAAGCGGGCACCAACCAAGGCGGGCTTGATCTGCTGAGCGGCGGCCTGGATGAAGCCGGCATTCCCCTGGACGATGACGACCTGGCCGAACAGCTGCTGCTGTTGCTGTTCGCCGGCTACGAGACAACAGCCTCTTCGCTGAGCTGCCTGTTCCGGGCGCTGCTGCTCAACCCCGAGGTGGAGAGCTGGTTGCGGGACGGCCTCAATAAGGATCCAGCATCACCAAAGTTGGACGCAACGGTGATGGAGGTGATGCGGCTTACGCCTCCAGTGGGAGGCTTCTTCCGGCGCAGCCTGGCGCCGATCGAGCTGGCGGGGGTGGCTGTTCCCGAAGGCAGCGTTATTCAGGTGGTGCTAAGCCCGACGTCGGACGGCGATGACGACGATCTGGCATCATTTCGGCCGCAACGCCACCTGGATGGATCGTTCAAGCAGACGCTGCTGCCCTTTGGCGGCGGCGAACGAGTCTGCTTGGGAAAGGCCCTGGCGGAACTGGAGATCCGCCTGATGGCGGTGGGGCTGCTGCAGGCGGTGGAGCTGCAGTTGCAGCCGGGTCAAGACCTAGCGCTGCAGCTGATCCCCAGCCCCACCCCAAAAGATGGCCTGCTTGTTCAGGCAGCAGCGCGGTGACGGCGACGGCCAAGGGGTTCGATCCAGTCCACCAGCACCTCCTGGTGGCGCAGCATCGGCTCCGGCAGGCGGCAGCCAAGGTTGATCTGGCCCTGGTCCATCAGGCGTCCGAGGCGGATGGCGGCGGCTTCTTCGGGCCGATCAAAGCTGGTCTGGTGGGAGGCAAGCCAGTTCACCTCGTGCTCGGTGATCACCCCGGTGGAAAGGCTCTCCAGGAAGATTTCTCCGACGGTCATGAGAAACTTGTAACGAATTCGTTACATCCTGGCGCGGCCGGCCGGCAGCTGCGATCCAAGGCCGCTCAGGCCAGCCACTGATCGGCATCCATCACCTTTTTGATAAGCAGACCGAGGCGCTTGAACTCGGCGAAATTCACATCCTTCACCGCCTGATCCAGACCGCAATCCACCCAGGCGCCATCGCGCTTCTCCTCAATCGTGAAGTCCTGCTCGAGGCTGTCGCGGCGGATCCGGTAGGTGATGCCGTCCTCGTGGAGGTAATCGGCGGAAACAAGCTGCAGACCCATCGATCGCTCGCGTCAATCCAGCGATGGTGGCGTGAAGGTGTCGGCCACCGCAACAATCCAACGAGCCGCCGCCGCCGTCACTTGTTCCTTGGTGACGTTGAACTCCAGATCGTGCCCCTGCTCGAGCAGATCGGGAATGATCGTCTGCCAGGCCATGCCGGCGGCACTGGCATTGAGATCGCCGATCAGCACGAAGGCCTTGGCTGCCCCGGTGACGGCATCGGTGTACTCGGGATTGGCGCTCACCTTGCTGCGATACCAATCACCCACCAGATCGCGCTGGGCCTTGCTCAGAAAGGGTGGGGCGCCAACGAGGTAGGCGTCGAGCACGAGCATCGGGCTGGGAACGCTCTTGCCCGGGTGATTTAGCTCGAACCAGGCCTGACCGATGGAGGCGGCATCGGGCCAATGGCAGAGGATCGCGGCGTCCTGGCTGTCGAGGGAACGCTGACTGACCAGCTGATCGATGCGCTCGAGCAGGGCTGGCCCGGTGAGGGGCGGTTCAATGCGGGCGTGCTCGGCGCGGGCCTCATTGATCGCCTCGGCAACGGCGGCCTCGTTCTCGTTGAGCTGCTCGAGGGCCCGCTTGAGGTTGGAGTCGGCATCGGCGGGACTGGCCACGAAGCATCAAGCGGGGGCAATCCCCAAGATGTCATCCCGGAAAGCCAGCCGAAGCTGAGGCAATCAACAGGTTATTGAAAATTTTCCACCTGAAGGTTGTAAGCCGATACCAGCAGATTTTTATCCAGACAGATCTCAGCTGGAAATTGTGGCGACGCCGATTTGATCAGCCGCAAGTGAACATAAATCGGATTGTACCCCGCTCTCAGGCAGCACTCAAAGAATTTGGAGACAGCGACTTCGAGAAATTCAGTGCCAAAGAGAGGCGTCACCTGGCCGCTTTCGTGCACCAATAGCCCGAAGTAATGCATCCACAAGCCAAAGAACTCGGGGACTTTACGTAAATGAGGATGATTCTCAATGAGTAGTAATACACACGAAAAAAGCAGGAGGGTTGCCCCTCCTGCCCTTACGACTCAACGCATCGCTGCAGGCAGCAATGAATCAGAAGCGGCCGTAGTTGAACTTGCCGCCATACATGCGGCGGTAAGCAGCGTTGCGGGGGTTGCTTACGGCGTTCGTGTAGGAGAAACCACCACGATCGCTGTCGTCTGAATAGACAGCAGCTGCTGCGAAGGAATTGAGATCCATGCTGAAACGCTTCACCAGGGAGGGACCGGTGTACATGGCGTTTTCAGAGCTGGCATTGGCCGGAGTGATTTCGGCCATGCCAACGAAGGTGGAGCAGGAAGCCCGTGCTTCCGACTTGAAACCACGCAGATAGGGAACCGTGTCGGTTCCGAAGGTTTCGAGGTACTCCTCCGAGCGGACGAGGCTGTCAACGAAAGCGTCGAAACCCTCTGCAGCGATCAGCTGAATGCCAGCACTCACTTCCTTCTGATTGATGGGAGGGCGCCCCAGCAGGTGCTTGGTGGTGAGCTCGATACCGCGCATGGGAGACACGGCGTGGAAAAACTTGTTCTTGTACAGCTCAGATTTCACAAGGCCTGCCATGAAGCCCTGAACGTTGATGCGGCCGTCACAGAGGAAGGCTTCAAGCGAGACAAGACGCTGGTTGTCGGAGATGCCGATGTTGCCAAACACCTGCTTGTAGCCAGCGGTGATGGCAGCTTCCAGAGCCTGGCTGCCCGTGGAGGCATAGGAGTGGTTGATCGCCGAGTAGGGGCACTCCTCATGGATCCGGGGGCCCATACCAATGCCCATAGCGGCGCACTGGTTTTGCTTGTACTCAGCAGGTGTAGATGCCGCCTTGCCCTTGTTCGAGCTGGCACTTTTGGCTGCATCCACGGAGTTCGCAAAGGCGAACGACACCCGCTGTTCGTGGGTGAAATCCCGCTTGTACTTCAGGGCTGGCATCCGAGAAAACAGTGAAATCAAATCAAAGATATGGCGATCGCTTCATCTATGGAGATGAACTTAGTAATAGTTAAAAGCTGCGTTACAGCAGCAATAGGCATTCATTGCTTCAGGCCAAAACAAAAGCCTGATCCCGGCCAGAACGCAGGCTCATCCAAGGGTGTTGGCCATAACCCTCGGGAAGGGTTGGTCTTGAATCTCAGCCGCCGTTGCAGTAGCGAACCGCTTCCGCCTGGGAGCGACCCTCGGCCACAACTGTTTCTACGCAGCCGTTGAACAGGCGGCTCTCCTGCTTCACGGCGCAAAGGCCAACGGCAATGGCCGCCTAAGACACAGCCAAAACCACAGTGGCGGAGATCTAAACCAGGCCATAGGCGAGCATCGCCCGCTTCTTGCCGCAGCAGGACTGCTGGTTGGAGGTTTCCTCGGGCATCACACAAAATCAACGCCGAGACTCTATGGATCAAGCGTTGGCAACCGAAGCAAAATCACGACCGTGATCACCGAACAGCCCCCAGGACTCAGCCGAGGGGATCGATCAAGCCGTAAAGCAACGCCATTACCGCCAATTGGGTGCGATCAGCGGCACCCAACTTGTCTTTGGCGTTCACCACGTGGGTCTTCACCGTTTCCACCGAGATGCCGAGGCTGCTGCCGATGCCCTGGTTGGTGAGGCCGCGGGCCACGCCTGCCACCACTTCCATTTCTAGCTCGGTGAGCTCTTCAATCAACGGCGGCAGGTGGGGTTCGGCGCCTGGGCCGCACCGAGCTGGCGAATCTCCTCGGGGAGATACACCCCACCTTCGGAAAGGGTTTGGAGGGCTTGAACGAAATCGCCCTTGCCGGTGCCGAGGCTTGATTTGAAGATCACCGCATCGGCGTAGGCCTGCATCGCCTCCTGCACCACGGCCTGGGTTTCGCGCACCAGCACGATCAACAACTGGCAGGTGGGCAGCTCCGCCTTCACCCGCCGCAGCAGGTTCATGCCGTAGCCGGTCTCCAGATCCGACGTGCAGATCAGCAGGCTCGGCTTGTGGCGCAGCACCAGTTCCAAGCCCTCCTCTTCGGTGGTGGCGGCACCCACCCCGGCACGGCGGATCGGCTCCGCCAGACACAGGCAAGTCAGGGTGAAACGATCGCCGCAGCAGGCCACCACCCGCTGGGTCTTGAAAAAAATGCGCCGTCACTTCGACGGCTTCACTCAACGCGCGCGACTCGAGCCGCAGCTCTATCCCAGGCTCTTCAGATGCCCTTCTTTTAGGGCTTTTGGATGGCTCAGCTGCAGAGCCATCACGCCCACCATCGCGACGAACAACGCCACGGATGCAGTGGGGATAGCGCTCACGCCCCAGACGCCAGGCCAGGGCGGCATCGACCACCTGCACCGTTTCGGTGTGCAGCTCGCCCTTGCGCTGAAGAATCAGGTCATAAAAAGGAGACATGCAAACCGACGGCGCACTTCCTTAATTCACCAGCACGCCAATGGATTCCACATCCCTCAGTTGAGGGAGAGAGCAACACTCGCAACTCACTTGTTGGAGGGATGCGCACACCAAGCAGCGCACAAATAATGAAAAAGGCCAGGCATATCCATGCCCTCCCGCCTAATCGCACCAAGCCAGCTGTTGCTTTTCAGCATCAGCCCAGTGATCGGGGCCTGGTGGGAAGAGCTGCAGGCGCAGAAGCTGTTTGAAGGCAGCAAGCCAGCAGTGAGTGAGCTGGATCAGCAGCTGTTTGCTGATGGCCTGCGCCACGAGCAGGTGCTGCTCACCAAGCTGGAAAAGGCAGGCCGCAGCATTGCCCGGCTCCCCGGCAAACAAACGACAGCGAACAGAGCGCTCCTGCCTTGATCGAGTGCTACCCCCATGTGGCCCTGCTGGCCTTGCTCAAGAGGGACTACCAAGTGCCCTACGAGGTGAGCCGCTCCGGCAAATACTGGAAAGCCGAAAAGCTGACGCGCAGCGAGCGGATTGAACGGCTGCTCGAACAATTCCAAGCCATCAAAACCGGACTCAATAAACACATCAGCGGCATCCCGGACTTCATCCCAGCGCCCTACGAGGTGTCAACGCTGGCGTCGCTCAAACCAGTGGAAGACATGCTCGATGGCCTGATCTGCGCCTGGATTGGCATCAAACACCTCGAAGGCCGAACCGTTGGCCTGGGTGATGACACCGCCGCGATCTGGGTTCCACAACAGCTCTAAGGCACCAAGCCCCCTTCGTGTCATTTGGCACAACAGCATTGAGTTGGAGTCAGCACATTTATGCTGTTGCTTCAAAGCTGTGGCCAGCTGGCTACGTCGATCCCTGCTTCAACTCGGTGACCGCGTTGGCCGCCGCGTGCAGCGCTGGCCAGAGGGATCCTGGCCTGATGCCATGCAACGCAGCCCCCGCCGGGTTCGCAGCACAGCCACGGATGTGATCATTAGCACTGCCCAGGCAGCTGTGGGGCTGGGGCGTCGGGCGGCACGCCTGGGGATGGAATCGATCAAAAGCGCCAGCAACCGATGAACAGTGGCTTGCTGGTGTTGTCTGTTTTGCTGTTCGTGGCCGGTGTCACCTTGATCAGCCTGGGCTGATTAAGCACAAGTACTCAACACGATTAAACGGATCGATCGGCGACCAAATTCAAAAAAAATGACAGCGGTTGATACAGCTTGTCTATGAAATTCGACGGATTATGGGCTTATCAAATTCCAAACACAATGGAATTCCTAGTTGCAAGCTGCTTCATTTTCCCGCTTTCTGCCCTGTGGATTCAATCCAGGGAAGACGACAACAATGAAGACGAGATGGACTTTCTCTGAATCAAGCCCAGAACAGAGGCAAGTCTGAGGTCTTCAACTCATGGGCCACAAGATCGGTGGCCAACATGGTGAGAGCGATATTCATCAGGGCAAGTGACCTGCCCTGATTTTTCAAGGTAACAGCTCCTTTTCTGGTCAATTCCAGACGTTTTCCCAGAAGACATGCATTAGCTCTGAGCCGACGCATGCTTTTAAAGGCCAAAAGCCTTGGCAATCCGAGTGATCCAAAGAAGATTGTATGGACTTTGCCTGAATCAAGCTCTGGAGGACGGCAAGGCCGAGCACTTCAATTCATGGGCCAGAAGATCGGTGGCCAACATGGTGAGAGCAACACCCATCAGGGCAATAGCTATGCCCTGATTTTTGTCTGACGCAATAGTTACGTTCCTGGACAATTCCAGATGTTTTTCCCAGGAGAAATGCATCAGCTCCAGGCCAATACATCTTTTCTAAGGCCATAAGCCTTTGCGATCAGAGTGATCAGCGGCATTCAGAAATGTTCTGTAATGAAAGCAATGTATTGAGATGAGCATTCTTTCCTCAAATCGGTTGCAAATACTACGTTTTTGATTTGCAACAACAAAAGTTCTCGGGTACGTTCCGCACACAAAGCCACAAGCCAATGGAACCAATCGCGTTGACTCTGGGCCAAAAGTTTGAGATCGAGAAATTCTCACGCGAGATCGACAACTCAGATGATCTTTCTGCCCTGAAAAGCATTGCCAAAGACCTCTTGGTGGCGTGGCAACAACAGCAGGCCGCCTCAGCATGGATTGTGCGCCAGCAGTCCCAGGGCCTCTGAAATCATCTCCTTTCGCTCTTAGCGCCAATGGAAGGCAACCAAATGATCACCACACTTACGTTGGAGAGAGATGTTCTGCGTCTTCTGCACCGTGTCGTGGCTGAAGCTCACGACAACTGGCCCGGCGGTGACGCCAACGAACAGGCCTGCCTGTTGAACATGAAGACCCAGCTCTATGCGGCATTGATGGACCACCTGCTCGAATCAGGTTCCATCTGAGCTTTGTTCAGCATTAAATCTGTACTTTTCCCTTACCCAGTAGAAAAGCTCATGTGTGGGAAGCAGCCGCGGCAGCAGAATTGATCTGGCCGGGGAGTTCCCATGCAATCTGATCGCTCCCGTCTGCGCGAACTCGAGATCCGTGTCGCCAACCCGCAGCACTGGAGTTCCGGCGAACACCAGATCGATGTTGAAAACCTGAGGCAGCTGCGCTTTCAGATCGAGGATCAACTCAAGAAACTGCGCCAGCACAACCAGCCATCCGCTTGATCAGGCTGCTGGGCCTGCACCCCCCTGGGGGTCGTTCTGCGTTCGGCTGCGGATGAACTCCCAGGCCTCGTCCGCTGAGTCCGAGAAATGAATCAGATCGAGATCGTCATCTGAGATCAAGCCCGTCTCGGCGAGGTAGTCGAAATCCACCAGCCTCCTCCAAAACTCTGTTCCAAACAGCACGATGGGCATGCTGCCTTTGGTGCCCACTTGCCGCAGGGTGAGCAGCTCAAACAGTTCATCAAGCGTGCCGAAGCCACCCGGGAAAAGGATGGCGCCAATCGAGCGCATCACAAAATGGAATTTGCGCAGTGAGAAGTAGTTGAACTTGAAGCAAAGATCGGGGGTGATGTAGGGATTGGGGTGTTGTTCAAACGGCAGCGTGATATTCAGCCCGATCGAGCGACAGCCGACCTCAAAGGCACCCCGGTTGGCGGCTTCCATGATTCCCGGGCCACCGCCGGTCACGATCACATGGGATGAGCATCCATGGCTTTCCCCCTTATTGGCCTGCCCGTGCTGGGACGCCAATGAGGCGAATTCCCGTGCTGCATCGTAAAAACGGGACAACTCCACAAGCTGTTTCGCATGGACGACTTGTCGCTTTAACACCGGTGAGCCTGGAGTTTCACTAAGCCGTTGCTCGGCTTGCGCCAGCTTCGCTGCTGCAGTGTCGTTGTCGATAATCCTGGCACCACCAAAAACAATGATCGTCGATTCGATCCCGGCTGTTTCCAGATGCAGATCCGGCTTGGTGATTTCAAGCAGCATGCGCACACCACGCATGGCATTGCTGTTCAGCAAGTCGGGATCTTCATGGGCAATTCGGTAGGTGGGGGACATCAGAATCGCGCCCAGGTTGGCTTGCTCAGGGGTTGAGGTGCCTGAGAATTGAGTCATCGGTTCAACAGTCATGGGTGTCAGTGATGTCGGCGGTATCGGCTATTTCGTCTTGCGTCAGAGGGTGTTGGCCGCCAGTTCAGCCAGTTCACTGCGCTCACCTTTGGTGAGGGTCATGTGTCCCACCAGGGGCTGACCTTTGAGCTTTTCCACCAGCCAGGTGAGCCCGTTGCTTTCGGCATCCACATAGGGATTGTCGATTTGATAAGGGTCACCGGTGAAGACAACCTTGGTTCCTTCCCCCACCCGCGTCACGATCGTCTTCACTTCCAGGGGCGTGAGGTTTTGCGCCTCATCCACCACCAGGAACTGATTGGGAATCGATCGGCCGCGGATGGTGTTGATCGCTTCAACCTCAAGCAAGCCCATGCCTTGCAAGTCAGCCCAGGCGTTGCGTGGTTCGCAGTGCCGTTGTTTCTTCGTCTGCTCAGCCTCCCCGCCGGGAGACGAACCTGTGATGAAGTCGATGTTGTCGATGATCGGCTTCGTCCAAGGGCCGAGTTTCTCCTCAAGCGTGCCCGGCAGGTAGCCGATGTCTTTGCCGAGGGAAATCGGTGGGCGCGTCACCAACAGGCGGGCGTAGTGATGGGTGTCGGCCACCTGGTGCAAACCTGCGGCGATGGCCAGCAACGTTTTGCCTGTGCCGGCCTTGCCCACCAAGGTCACCAGAGCGACCGAGGGATCGAGCAGCAGATCCAGCGCAAAGCTTTGCTCGCGATTTCTCGCCTTGATCCGTCCCAGGTGGGCGCGTTTCAGCCAGTGCAGCGGCTTGATGATGTTGCTGTTGCCTTGATGCCGGGCAAGCAGGGTGTGGCTGTCGTTGTGCTGATCCACCAGCACCACACCTTCATTGGCCTGGAGATGCTGCCCCTCGGGATCGGCGACAGCTTCCAAAGGGAGTTGATCCTCGTCATGCAGGGTCTTGATCGTCTCCGCATCGGTGCTGAGTTGTCGGAACCCTGCGTAGAGATCGTCGATCGAGACGTTGTCGTTGACGTAGTCCTCGGCCTGCAGGCCCACCGCATCAGCCTTGATTCGCAGGTTGATGTCTTTGCTGATCAGCACAACCTCAGGTGCCTTCGTCAGCCCGCTGCATCGCATCTGCTCGAGGGCCACCGCAAGGATGTTGTTGTCGCCGCCTCCCCCCTGCAGTTCTGCCGGCAAGGCGTTGAGAGCTTGGGCCTGACAGAACACCACCTGCAGGATGCCGTGATTCGTGCCCTCAATCGGAACGCCATCGGCAAGGCTTCCGCGGGCTCGGTAGGAATCCAGGAGCCTTGAAATCCGCCGAGCGTTGCGGCCTTTTTCAGAGTGATCCTTTTTGAAGCGATCGATTTCTTCAACCACTTGGATGGGGATCACAACCCTGAGATCACCAAAGCGGTGCGGCGCCTCAGGATCATGGAGCAGCACATTCGTGTCGAGAACAACAATTTTGTCTTTCATTGAACCTCACCATTGGTGGATCAATTGGTGTTGAAAAGACCAACAAGATCGTGACCAAAAAAATCACTACAGCAGACCCCTTTCTCTCCGCAGGAAAGACGCAGGGAGAAAGCAGATTGCAACAACAAAACCAGGCAGGTCAACCAGGGTTTATTGCTTAAACCAAAGGCAATCGATTGCGTTGCCTTGATGACGTCAACTACGACGTACTGAGCTCAGTCGTCTTAGATCTTGCACCCAGGTGTAGTGGGGGATGTGTCGCAACGTTCTTCCCAATACAGATCGTGCTGAGATTTCATCGCTTGCTTGGGTTCGTCAGCCAGCACTGGCTGTGTTTTGTCAAATGCATTGAGGGGAATGCAGAGATCGAAAAAACCTGAACAGATCGTGACCATCTCTCTCCTTGTCGCTGACTTATCTCTACTCCTCTCACCTCCAGAATCAATAGGTACTTAACCCATTCCTTTACACAAAATAAATGCTCTTCCCGGAAGGAGAAAGGCAATTGGGTTACTCAGATGGATGGACTCATCCGCGCTTTGAACACTTGTTAGTTGATTGGTCAAGCAGCCTGCTGATTGCCTGAATCTTCTTCCTCGGAACGGATGAAACGCTTGCGTTGAGCGGATTCATTGCCAGACAGATCGTTCGCCTTTGAAGGCTCAACGGGTTTGCGCTTGGGTTTGTCCATGCCCATCAAAAGGGGATGGATACCTCTCCTGCTCATTGAAGTTTCCTCTTATTCAGATCTCGCGTCGTGGTCTCACGGCCCATTCGCGTGGGCCAACTATCGCGCAGAACAGTTGCAGACGCGCTCCGCAATGCTTAAGAGAATCTTGCGAGTCGCCCAGAAAGACCAGCCTCAGAAGGACTAAAGCAGCAAAGTGAGTCCACGAATCGAACACAACGCCCTACAGGGTGCTCCGATGATTTGCATTCGAACCAGCCTCACCGCGGCAGGCCTCGCCATCGCCACCGCCATTCCTGCAAGCGCTGAGATCGTTGCCTCAACATGCCGACTGCTCAGCTACAACGGCCCCAACACCAGCGTGGAAACCTTCCGCTGTGATTTCATGCAGCGCGGCGGCAACGTGATGGTGAACAGTGCTAAGCATGAGTTCAGCTTTCTGGCTGCTGAGCAGGGCGAGACGTACATCCGCATCAACTCGATCCCGCTGCGCTTCACCCGCACAGGGGAGTACACCCTGGAAGTGACCCAATCGCCTTGGTTGCGATGACTGTTGCGAGGACCACCCCAAATGGGGGTATCGAGAATCGGATGCACAAGAGTTGATTGATTCAGCCGGCGGCAGATCCTGCAGTCAGTCGCCGGTCGTCGAGTGAATGCCCTGAGGCCCTCCATGCTCTTGGGGTTTTCCTCCTCGAATCCGAGAGAGTTTTGAAACTGACTCTTTCGGATGAATAAAGGAAGCCCTGGAGCCGTCACTCCAGGGTTTTCTCGTTTGGGAGGAGCTTGCGGTGTGAGGAACGCGCAAGGAAAAAGCCACAAGAGAAGGAAGCCACCCTCCCCGATTGCCTGTCGCCATGAAGACAAGATCGTGCGTGGATAAAAGCGCGACCAACCAATGAGTATCGGGTGGTTACGCAGTTCAGGATTTCTTCCGTGAATCTTCAGGGAGCATTGCCTCAGCAGACATCTCGATGCCCATAGCTTTCAAGCAGTATCACGCTCCCATATGTGCCCACTTGACCTTTCCAGTCTCAAGTGGGGCGATGACGGCGAGTTGTCTCCCAACGACACCCTCAACCTGGTGGAGCGATTGGCCAGAGCAGAAGAAATAAGCCGGGGGGCAGACCAATCGAGTCTCAACTCCAGTTCCCTTCCTCAGGAGGAACGATCACAAGAGTCCTGATTTGAACGGCTTAACCAACCAGCCGGTCATCGGAATTCAAAAGCGCCTTTCCTTTCGCAACCCTCACCACTTCGCCTGAGAGCCCAGGGCTTTGATAAAGGACGCGATACACGTTCGTGAAAGCAATCGATTTAGCGCGTGCATTCACAAACGCCTTGAACTCAGTTTTGAAGCACTGTTCTTGAACCCATTGGTCGGGCCCATCGCTTCGCTCAACGCAGTACATCGTTTGGAGCACAGAACATACGCAGCTTGATGAGGCTGTAGCCGCTTGCCCTTGATCGACATGCCAGCTTCGGGATCACGTCTTCAATTGATGACGCCAAGCCTGGCGCCAACACTCTCAAAGGTTGTTCTTTCACCTTGAACGTCGATCAAAGGTAAAGGTGGATGCACACGACGGAATCACATCGCGTCGAGCGATGAGGGATGCGATTCCGCCACCGGTGTGCCCTCGAACGCACAGCACGGCACTTCGGTTGTATCCCCGCTCAACAGATTGAAATCGAGTCACCGACTACCGAAGCGCGTTCACGCTTCAGCCTTCAGGGCGTGATCGTCGATGCCAGTGACGATTCCAATTCTGAGACCAATTCGTGTAAACTTTCAATAAGTAGCCTCAGGTCGATGATCAAAGCTTTGTTCTCCCTGTTGTTTGCAGCAGTGATGTGGGTTCAGGTGCCGCAGTGGCAGCCGGACTGGTCGCAGTGCTCCGTTGATACCCCGGATGTGAACTGCCACTGGTACGTCACGGCACCCGACAACACTTTTGGTGAAGGCTTCAGCTGGGAGAACGCACCCTGGTTCAGTGCCGAAGGGCTTCGGGATGTGGGCGATCTGAACAACACAATGACCACGATCCACAGCCAGGCCTTTCCAGGCACCTGACGCAGCCAGCAAAGCGTCGGACCTAACCTCACTCTTTAAAGAAACTTCAGTGAACGACTACTCAGCAGCCATCACCGGTCTCATCGTGGTCACCGTGGTGATCTCTGCAGCAGTCGTTTACGTGCTGGCTCAGCCAACCGACCTGCCCAGATACAAAGAAAACAAGGACCAATAGCGGCCACCCCTTGGATGAACACTGACCGTGCCACCCACATCGCCCCGCAGGCCTGAATCCTGAACTAGGGTCGGCAGAACTTCAGCACAACCGACGTGAAAGGTCCGAACCTCGCTTTTGTAGGCGGCTCCGTAATCGTCGCGATCATGGCAGTGGTTGTTTTTATTGGAGCCGCCAACGCTGGTGACTGCCCCCGCAGCAAATCAGCCGAAGCCACCTCAGTGGAGGCCCATCACAACGCCGATGACAAGGCTGACGTTGAAGCCTGATCGGCTCCACGACTTCAGCGAAGCGTGTCAACCTCAACTGGGGTGATTGTTTGGAGCGTGCTTAACGCTTCACCAATGGTCTGGCCAACAAAGATCCCACCGGTTAGCACCGCAGCGAAACAAGCCATCCCGAGGATGAGTCCGGCTGCAATGCGAGTGGAGCTCGGTGTTTCCGCTTTTCTTTGCTCAGTGCTGAAACCCATCTGACTTACTGCGACAAACCAGTTGTGGCTCAAACCGCTGCCGGTTTCAACTGGGCAACAAATCACTGCAGTGCTTTGCCGTAAGCCCTGTTCCCATACGGTTCCCCACTGGGGTATCGAGAAATGGTTTCAGTTTTGAAGCGATTTCTTTTGATTATGCAGATCAACATCGCGTTCAGCTTGATACATACAAACGGTATCCATACGAACTCACATCAACAACCATCACGCATCTTGGGGGTTTTCGTTTGCGACCATTAGCGTCTTGCGGCTTGAAAAGACTTGTGCCTTCAAGGACTTCTCCACTCTCAGGGCCCTTCCGTGTGACCAATCCCAAACCCAAACGGTGGAGAACCGCCATCAAAGCCCGAGAGAATCAGCTGCTGACTCTCGCCAAGGAAGCTTTGCAAGCGAAGAAGGAGAGAAGAGTGATTCATTTTCTGGACTACATCGATCAAGACATCGCTGCATAGCCAGCATTTGGTGCGCCGAACCCCCAGCAGGAGGTTCTGTACCTGCTGCTAGGGGTAACAAAAAGCCCCTGGAGATCTCACCTCCAGGGGCCGGTGTCCCCCGTTTGACGACCAATCCACTTTCCTCCAGATAACTCGTGAAAGGGAGTGGGAGAACCGTTGGAAAAAGTCGTGGACACCGGCCATGGGTTGGTCGGCAACAGGCAAAAAAAGGCGGCATGGAATGCCGCCCATCTACAAGGGGACGAATGCGTCGAAGATGCTTGCGTCCCAGCGACACCACCCTCTTCAATCAGTCAGCGGTGCCGTGGGCATCGTTAACGAACTGCCAAAAAAGGGGGTGTTCCCTAAGCACCCAGATAACAACGTGGGGTTCAGCGACAGGTCGATCGGTTGTTTCATCCACAAAGGAAACGACACACCCGTCTTGCGAAGGCTTGAAGGTCACGTCTCTGCCGACGGCCGCCTCATGCAGCCATGGAATTGAACTCTTGCCGATTCTTCAAAACTTGAGCATTGATGTGCATCAAAACATTGTCTGCTTCCTGAATAAACTTTTCCCGACACCATTCGTCAGACACCCATCCAGCTGCGTCCATCAGAGTGATGTATTGATCTTCAAGCGTCACAACCTTCGAGCGGTTAATTGATCTTCGCAGGACTAACTCAGGCTGCAGTAGTTGCTGATACCTGAGACCCGATAGAAACAACAAACTCTCTTCATGTTTGGGAAGCCCAAAAAGCCCTCCGCCAAAGGCAGAGGGCTTGAAATAATCTCAGGGATGCAACCTTGTTTCCATCCCATGAGGTGTTGTCCTCACATATGAATCGTGTCTGCAAGAGAGGGAATCGGGAAGCCCGTCATGGACAGCCTTTGGCTTGTCCCTCTGCCTGGGCACCCATCACAAGGCCGTGAGTCAGAAGACGGTGGGGCGGTATCCCTACGCCCCAGACCATGTTCCAAGTTTTAAGGACGAACCGTGGGCGACACCAAAAAAAGCCCCGAGGTTTCGCGTGCGACTGGACCGACCAGCCTGCAGCAGATGGCACGTCCAAGCCTGATTCGACAGGGCTACGACAGAAATGCCCCGGGACGGCCCGAACCACTCAGGGGCGGCGAAATCAACTTCGAGCGGTCATCTGACCGGTGGTTTCGCCTGAGAAGGACCTGCAGAGCCTCTCAGCTCCGACCAACGGCCTTGGCAAGGGACTGCTCCATGCGGAGATACAAGGGCAGGAGCTTCGAGGGGACCTGCTTGAGGAACTCACGTTCGGCTTTGACCGTGGCCAACGCATGGATCACTTGTCCCTTCTGGTCTTCGTAGCTGAAGACCTCAAGCCCTGCTGGTGAGACTTCAGCCCCAACCTTGCTCCCGTCCCTGAGTAGAAATCGCGCCACGTTCATTTGAAGCTGGAAGTGATTGTCTGATGGCTTTTCCCTTGCAGAGCGGTTGTCTGCATTCCGAGACTTGAGCTGCCTCGTCCAGCACCAGCAGGGGCTTCAGACCCTTGGAACGATGTGGGTCACAAAATCGGCGTTAACCCAGTTGATAAAGCCGGTGTCGACATCGGCCACTTGGAACAACGTTGGAGTCTTGGGGTTCCTGGCACCGCCATCGACCCAAATCACATCGGCCATCCGCCAAGCCCCATCCGTGTCAGTGACGATCACGGTCATTCCCGACTTGACATGCAGAAAGACCGGATCCGACTTAGAGGCCGAAACGCTGCTCCCATAATCAACCGCCACACCCTTTAAGCTAGTACAGAAGTACTAGCTTAAAGGGTGTGGCGGTTGATGTCATCGCATCGGTGGTTTGCAGCTCCGCGAGCCCGTTCTGAGCATGGGCCGGGTCTGAGGCCCCGGCCTTGATGTGCCTGTTGCCCTAAGGGTGTTCAGAGGACTCCCAGAGGACCTTTCTTCTTCTTGCAGTAGCCAGCACCAATGTTCACCCAACCTGACAGGCAAGCTTTGCCATTGGTTGGGGCTACTTCGTAATGGATCGGAGAGACGCACGTCGTCCCAAGGGTGTTCACGTAACCCAGAGGGCACTGATCATGACCTTCACCCTTGGGGATCTCCTTCTGAGCCAAGGCAGGAAGAGATGTGGAGGCAAGCAGTAGGCAGCTAGCGAGAAGAGCCTTCATCGCAATCAGGAGAGGAAAACGTTGCCACCTGGGTTTAGCCGATGCTGAAAGGCTTGCCTACTGCTCTTGAATCACAGCAGCCACCAGCCCAACAGCAAGCCAAGAATCAAGCCCTTCAACCAGACCAAGGCAGCCATCTGGTACTCAGATAGTCCGAACTTTCCCTTGATCCAGAAGAAGGCCTTTTGATCTGCGAACAAGAGAGCACGGACAGGCTTCCAAACAACAAGGCCATCACGTCGCCAGTTCATCAGCTCTCTTGAGCAGTGGAGTGCACCTGACAGGTTTAGGAAGAGAGGAATCAGATTTCAACAACTTGGTGCGACTCAGATCGCTTCAAGGGCCGGTGGCGGCATTGCATCCGTTTTCGCTCAACGAAATGCAACCTCGCCTATTAAGCCAACCAAGGATTTGTAACGAGCAGAACCTTTTGTCTCGTTTTCCCTGGACGCGACCAATTCACGACCTACCTGTTGGATTAGCAGGGTTGGGTCCATGAAAGCGACAAAACTAACCACCGCTCCGGAAGGCTTTGAGTACTACAGGATTTGCGACCGAGAAGGTGTCTGCCAAGTCGTCAGAGGCATGTGGGCAGCTCAGCACCTCACAGAGGACATCCGTGAGCTGAGCGCCACCAAGACAAAATATTCAGAGGATTGGGTTTAGAGCACTGGACCACATCCATCCTTGGCGCAGGTAATCCCGCCGCCTGAGCAGGACCGGCTCACCATTGGGCATCTCCCGACACTTTTTAACGGATCGGCCGACTTGTATCAAAAAAATCAAAACCAGCTGTTTAGCATCAAGCTATACCTTCTCTATGTAAATGCCTGAGGCTAAAGAATAGAAATAGCGATTAACTTTTTGAGCCATTCTTCTGCAGCTATGGCATTGGATCCCGCTGGGAAAGCTCGCATCGTCACGTCAGAAGAGCTGTCGGCCTGGTTCAACGAGCGGGTTGATCAACTCACAAAGGACAAGCGCTGGCTGGACGCCAAAGCACTCGTCAGGGAGTTCTTTCTTCAGGGACCTTCATGCCCCTGAGGCTGTCGGGAACAGGGAACTTCGGTAGACCGCGCAAAAGGTGAGCGCATGTTGACCCTGCAGGCCTTAGGGGGATCTGCACCGAGGAGTCGAGGACCACAAAGGCTCTTCCCCGCACCATTCGTTTGCACAGCGTGAGCTAGCGGCTTATGGGTCAGTCATAACTGCCTCGAGTAACCACCACCATTCAGATGAGGTGCGTAGCCCTGGCTCTGTGATGTATCCCCGTCAATGATTTAAGCCACACCAGAACAAGGACAGTGATTGGCAGCACCAAAGGAACCATGACAAGTGGCCCACCAGAAGGTCGAGGAGTGAAACAACGCTGGTCTGACTCCCTGCATCGCCAGAAGGGAGTCAGTGCAGTGACCAGCGCCCAATGGTCAACGGAACAACCATTGGAAAGAAGGAGCCTTCGTCTGCGCCTTACTGTTCCACCATGGCTTCGATGAAAGAGGCCAGCGGCCACAAATGACGCGATGAGGCGGCACTAATGATTGACCCCAATGTTGCGGCACTGAATCAACCAGTCAGAGCAAAGTCATCCGTGTCTGCTCATTACTCAGTGGCCTGCATCAACCGCACAGCGCCATAGATGAGAACCAACACACCAACAATGGCCAGGCACTCTGCAGCAGTCAGGAACAGTGTGTTGAGCATCAAACCCACCCTGCATCTGACCTTGGTTTAAGGCTGCGGCGCATCAATATGGAGAGGGTCAACCGACTTGTTTGGTTCGCTTTCCCACCGGGATCAAAAGGACGAATGTTTTCTTCAGTCAAGCCCACAACGCCACAGGCAATGCATCAACAGAGTGTTGCCACACCAGCATCAGGCTCACCGGCCAATGGGCATGGCTTCGGATCCACCAAGGGCTCTGCCTTTGGTCGCCAATTCGTACATCTCTTGGTGAATATTGTCTGATTCGTTGCTGAACCAATTGGCCAACTCTGGCTGCTCAATTATTTTGATGCCAAGATCAATGAATGAATACTCAAGGGTGATGAAGTCACCACCAACCGTGCGGTAACCAAGCTCAACAAGCATCTGACCGCTTGCAGAGGGAAGTTCAATCTGTGCTTGCGTTGCCTTGAGGCTGAGCTCCACCAACTTGCTCGCGACAGTGCCGTCTCCGGAGGCATCCCTGATTCTGATCATCAACACTGATCTATTGCTTTGCCTCAGCAAGAGCTGAGTTTGCTTCCTCAGAAGCCATTGACATGCAATGGCATTGGAGTGAACCGAGATTTTAAAAAAAGAGAGATCTTCCTTCAGATCCGGGGTGTTTTTGTGCTGCTTGAATAAACCGAGTTTCGGGAGCAGCCACTTCATCGCATCTTTTTTAAACGTGACCGTAATTAGCCCGTTTTTGGGCTGGCGCGCGAGATTCTTTTTAACGCTTAACCCGAGTATCTGTTGTTACCAAGAAGCTTGAGCGAATGACATTGTCGAAGTGTGAGCGTTGTAACGACCAAACGAAATCGATGAAAGCCATGACAGGGGAGATTTGCCAGCACGCTCCATGGCTCAAGCAGACTTGATTGCCCAGACCCCGCGCGGTTCATCCATCCAAAAAATCGAGACCAGCAAATTTCTGGTGTGCGACAGCGAGAATGTGTGCTTCTTCACGCGCAGCCTCTACCTCGCCGAGGAGCAGCTGGAGGAAATGGAGCTTGGCTACCGGTTCCCCTATTCAACCAATTTCCGCAAAGCACGCGCCTGACATATGGAGCCATTTGAGTAGCGGATTTCGCTGAATCCACTGGCTCTAATGGCTTATCTGTATCGCGTCCTGGTCTCATGCACCTAGCCGGGACGCGGACCCATGTCAGCGGCAACTGCTGGGTCCCCTCTTTAGCGAATCCAGCCGTTCTCCCGAGGCCAATCGAGCTTTTAGGCAGTCCGTAACAGTCGCGACCATTGCCTGCATCTACCGAAATTTTTGGCGGATCAGCACATCTTCAGAAATTTCCAGACAAGCCTGCTGAATGGCCTCATCATTGAGCCCTAAGTTGTCCGCGCACCAGATGTGGTGCTGAGCAGCACGGGGAGAGCGACCCTGGGGCTGGCAGACGAGTTTCCCCGTTGAGAGGGATCAATGGGGAACCCTCTCTCTTAAAGCTGTAGAAATTCAGTGCATCAGGCGCAAATCAGTGTGACGTGGCGAACGTGTTTATGCGGATATCGCATCGCTCGGGGAGGACTCGCTTCTCCTCGCGGTTCCGTGGCTCCACAACGTTAAGTCGCAGCTTGGTTGAAGGTCAGCCATCGCGGCAGAAGGAGCTGCTCAAAAACGCGGATCACACCGCTCACATCATTCGTTTTCATGAGACCTTGATGGACGAATCGTGAAAGAAAAATAATTACCTATTTGCGATATTTAAAGCTTTAAAATTAAACAAACAATTAAGTGCTTAAGTCGTTCCGTTAATTAAAGGAGGACAGTATGCACAGTCAGAAGAACTCCCCGGCCTGCTTTTTGCGCTGGTCTGTGAGCAAGGTGACGGACAGGCTCTATGCGGTTGCGGCAACGGTTGATGGAAAGGAATACGACTTCGTCGGCAATTTCAAGAGTGTTCGAGAAGCGCAACAAGCGGGGCGCCGCTACGCCGAAGACCTGGTTCACAACTCCATGGCTGGTGGTCGCTTGTCGCTGAAACAACAGCCTCTAGCAGCCTGACCGTCTCCAATAACGAGATTTGAAGACAAGGATGGGTTCCCCTGGAGAGTGCACCTCCAGGGGTTTTTCAGCCTGAATCCATGGAACACTTGGGCACCGCCTGAGATCCAATGGCCAGCTTCGACAAGTCCACACCGTTCATGTTGCTGGCGCGAATTCACGTCAAACCCGGTTGTATTGACCAGTACCTGGAGCTAGCTCGCATCACCGACGAAGCCGTTCAGGTTTCTGAGCCAGGCATGATTCATCACACTTTTGATCAGGATCCAGACGATCCCCAGGCGTTCGTGTGGTCAGAGGTCTACGGCAACGACAAGGCGTTCAGAGCCCATGTGTCCAACCCTCCCGTTCAGGAGTATCTAAAAAAGCATGCGGAACTTGGCGATGGCTTCAGCATTGAGGTGTACGGCACAGTGGGCGATGACTGCCGGCAGCTGATGGAGTCGTTTGGACTTCCACTCAAGATCTTTGAAACCAAGCTCGGATACAGCAGGGTCTGAACAAACGGGCGGGACATATCTCTCGATTTGTGGCACTGCTGCCTACAGGCTTCTGTTCAGTTCATCCTTGAGCTTGTCAAGACGGGTTTTGAGTTGCCTGGCGCGACGGGTTGTGGGTTTCTCGTCATGGCTCTTCAGCGCTGATTTGATCACAGCGATCTCCTTCTCAAGCTTCCGTCTCCTCGTGAAGGAAAGCGCTTCCTGAGCAAGACCGATCAGAAAATCGCCCCGAGGGGCGTAACAAGGAGCATCTTCAGCTGACTCGTTGTGTGCGGGTGCATCCTCAGGATCAATCATTATCCAGGGATTTCTCGGCAACATCGGCCGCCACGAGAAACACATAGGAGAGAGCATTCATATGACTGGCCAGATCTTTGATCGATTCAACGATCTCCTTTCGCGACAAACCACTCTCCCGCTGAAGTCGAATGATCTCGTGCGTCAGTCGGGTCACATGGTCGCGACCATAGTTGTAAGCAGTACCAAAACAATCCTCACTCTCCTCATCAGTCCTGCAAGCTGAGGCAAAGTCTGAGGCAATTTTCTGAGAAAAATCTTCAACCTGACGGCAGGACATCGCTTTCTGGGTTTGCCGGAATGTATGCGATAAAAGAATGAAGCCCCAATAACTTTTTGAGCCAATGCGTTGAACTTCGAAGTCTTGCTTATCGATCAATGACAAAACTTTATGTTTTTTCTTGGAGAAACAAAAAGATGCTCGACGTCTTTCTCTAAACCATCGATCGATGCATCGACCTATGCAAAGGTTTCCTGCCTTGGTTGGACCGTGGTCGCAAACCAAGGCCAACAGGAGCTTCTCTCAAGCCTCATTTTGACTGAGACAAGCTTCTTTTCCTCGAGCAAAACAACAACGCATCCATTGATGTTCCGTCGGATTCGCCAGCGTCTTTGAGGCCTGAATATCGTCCTCCTCGATTTGGCCCACCGTTCAAGCAGCGAATTCGCCATCGTGAAGCCGGGGCGTCGCCTCGGGAGCAGATGCTTTGCAGAGCTGTTCTCTGTTGCCGTAGCCCCGTAACCGCGCTACCCACGAACCACCGGAACAGCCAGGCGGAGAGGGCTGGCTGGTAAGAGCCGAGCAGCAGAAGGTGATGCAGTTCAAGCCAGATGCATCCACCGCCCATGCACAGTGGGTGGTGCGCAGCTACAGCTGGATTCCGCCCAATCCACCGGTGCCCCAGACCCGGCGATGGATGCTGCGGCACAACGCCATCGAAGCCAGGAACACGATGCTCAAAACGGGCTGGCGGCGCTGTTCACCTCCCGTTCGCTGATGGCATCAAAAAACCGGTCCCCCCCGGGACCGGCATGACGCAATCACACAAAAACTTGGCTTGGTCTTAGCCCTTTCCCTTGGACTCCTCAGTTATGGCTCAGGTGTACGAGGAAACCATGAGCGCCATGGCGCATTGGCGAAAGGGCGATCAGGCGTGGAGAAAGAAGAGTCAATCAATCTCCATCCATCTCGACGTCGGGATCGAGACCGACATCATCGATACAGGCTTGTTTGTCCACTTGGCACAACAGCTGCATCAGGTTCTTTCGATCAAGGGCTGACAACTCACCGTTGATTTCCCACTTCAGACAGGTTCTGCGCTGGCAGCTGCCAGTATGACCCTTGAGGACCTCAAACATGACGGCCTCCCTTGGGCCGATGATTTGATACACACAACGGATTGACGGGGTAATGCCAGAGCAGCAATACCTAACGTGCTTGGAGCTTGCCAAGGCCCTCCAACCTTGAGCTGATGAATGTCAGTGACGACTGCTGGACCCCTGACACCTCTTTCGCCAACGTGATCGAAGTTGCGATCAAACGATGACCAACGGATCCGGCACCTGGGCCAACAATCAGCCCCCAGCAGCAGCCGAAAAACTCTGGAGAGGCCTGGCTCTGGTGGGAGCCTTCCACATCGGAGGAATGCTGATCAACGTCATCTTCCAGATGCTGGGAAACAACAGCCTGGATGGCATTCCCGCCAAATTCCTCGGCCTCTGAGCCCATCAGCACCATCTAAGCGCTGACCAGCCCCTGCAGCAGGCAGGGGTTTTTTATTTTCCAACTGGAACGCACCATGCAGCTCAGGCGCCAGGACAATCAAGGCGAGACCCAGCCATCTCGTACTAAGCAGAATTACCCATTGTTAAGGGAGATTGCGCAGCATTAAGTTCCCCTCGCATGCACGAGTCGTTCCCGGGGAGTGGGCTCTTCGGGAACCTTTTTTTGGGTAAGTTCTTCTCAGGTGAGTGATGTATCCCGTAAGTGGGCCCCGGATACATCTCATTCTATTGAACGGCCGCTTCTCGCTAACAGCCGAGAGGAGAGGAGCAGGCTAGGGAACCTGCTCCTTATTCCCTCCAGAAGCGTTTGCAATGGTGCTCGCGCGAGCATGATCATCGGCTATGCGGGAATGATTCTCATTTAGCAGTAATGCCTATTCCGCCTCCTGAGAATTCCCTGAGAAACGCTCCGATTGCACCTCGAACGGACCTCTGCTGATCCACTCTTGAGGTGAAGGCTGTGGTGCCTTCAATGCGTCAAGCAGGAGCGGGCTGAGGGGCCGGCTCTTTTTTTTGGATCAGAAGGCCAGCAAAGTCAGTAGTCCGCCTCACCAGCCACAAGACTGAAACCAGCTGATCCAACGCCGTGCTGCTCCTGCTGGCTTTCAACTTGATCGTCGTTCAAGAACCGGCGACCCCGCCTCCAATGAACTTGGCCTGCCCAGACGAAGTGCGACAACAGCTGGACGGGCTCTACGAATGGCAGGTGCAGCGCATGGACCAACCGAATAACACCTCCACTTCGCTCTCAAGCCAGAGCGAGCGCTTCAGTCCTAGTCTATTCAGTCTGCTGACGGAAGCCCGGCAACTCACCCCATCAAAGGATGGCCGCTATTTGGACTTCGACGTCTTCAGTAACACCCAGGTGCGGACCTTTTCAGCAGTCATTACCGGCTGCAGCGCGGCCCAGAAGAACAGCATCCTTGCTGCAGTGGAGGTGCAAGCCGGATTGCGCAACACCCCCAGCGCAACACCCCGACGATTGGAATACGAACTACAGCGGGACTGCACAGGCCAGTGGAAGATCGCAGAAATCACTTACCGCAATGAGCGGGTGTTTCACCTGAGGACTTATCTCGAGAAACTTGTGAATCCAACACCCTGATCTTCAACAGCCAAGCTGATAAAGGAGATCAACATCTCTGCATGCGTCGCAATTTCCTCCTGCTCAGAGGCTTACTGCTGGCGCTGAGCCTTCGGACCACTCTCCCCGCAGCGGCAGCCCCGATCAGCCGCGACGATCCGGAATCCAGCGACACCAGCAGCAGAGGCATCTCCACCGCCCGCGGATCCGCCGTGGTGGTCACCGCCAATCCCCTCGCCAGCAAGGCGGCGCTGGCTGCGTTGAAGAACGGCGGCAACGCCATCGATGCTCTGGTCACAGCCCAGGCGGTGCTGGCGGTGGTGGAACCCCAGAGCTCCGGCCTGGGGGGTGGTGGTTTTCTGCTCCACTGGGAGGCCAAGCAACGCCAGCTTGCAGTGCTGGATGGCCGTGAAGTGGCCCCCGAACGCAGCCGCCCCGCCGATCTGCTTGATGCCGCGGGGAACCCCCTCCCTTGGCGGCAGGCCACCAGCAAAGCCAACGCCATCGGCATTCCCGGCACCGTGGCCCTGCTCTGGGAGGCCCATCAAAACCACGGCCAGCTGCCCTGGGCACAAATCCTGCAACCTTCGATCCGCCTGGCCAGCGATGGCTTTCTGCCGAGCCCGCGACTGCTGCGATCCATTCTCCTGGCCCAGCGCTTCGGCGTGGCCCACAGCCCTGATTTCCAAGCGCTTTACCTGCCCGGCGGCCAGCCACCAGCAGCGGATCAACGCTTCCGCAACCCAGCCCTGGCACGCACCCTGAGGCTGCTGGCCAGGGGAGGGGGGCCAGCCTTTTATCAAGGGCCTCTGGCGCAGCAGATCTTGGGCGGGATCAACGCCCTGCAGGCAAGCGAGCCGAATTTCCGCGGCTGGAGCTCCGCTGATCTGAGCAGCTATGCCGTGGTCCGGCGCACCCCCCTCTGCAGCCAGCAGCTGCAGCACCGGATCTGCACGGTCCCGCCCCCCAGCAGCGGTGGCTTGGCGCTGCTGCAAACTCTGGCGCTGCTGAACCAGACCACCCACCTGGCCAGCTCCAGTGCAGGTGAGCCGCAGGTATGGCGGCAGCTGGCCCGCGCCCAGGCCTGGGCCGATGCCGACCGGCTCTACTGGGTGCACGACCCCATCGATGGAGCAGTGCCCAGCGCAGCCCTGCTGGATCCGGCCTACTTAGACAGCCGGGCCAGAGCCATGCAGCGCGCCAACGGCGAAAGGCCAGCGCCGGGGTTGCCCCCAGGCATCGATCGCTATCCCTACGGCAGGCCGGATCAGGACATCGAACAGGGCACCAGCCAAATCACCATCGTGGATGCCAGCGGCAACATCGCCTCCTACACCTCTTCAGTGGAGACGATCTTCGGGAGTCGGCACCTGATAGGAGGCATGGTGATGAACAATCAGCTCACCGATTTCGCCTTCAAACCAAGCCTTGGCGGCAAACCGGTCGCCAACCGCCGACTGCCTGGACGGCGGCCGATGTCGTCGATGGCGCCGACGCTGGTGTTCCGCAAGGGCGAGCCGGTGCTAGCCCTCGGCAGCCCCGGCGGCCGCAGCATTCCCCATCTGCTCAGCCGGGTGCTGCTGGCATCCCTGGTCTGGAACGATCCACCGGCGCGGGCGGTTGGCCTTCCCCATCTCTCACGCCGGGGCACAACACTGGTGCTGGAAAGCAATCCGCCGCTGCCCTGGCCGTTTCCGCTGCAGCAGCTCAAAAGCGAAGCAAGCCCACGGCTTCAGAGCATCGGCAGCGGCACCGCTCTGATTCAAAAAATCGATGCTGGCTGGCAGGGGGCCGCTGATCCGCGCCGCGAAGGAACGGCCCTGGTCCTGCCCTGAGCCAGCCAGCCGGCGATCAACCCTTGGAGCGCAGGTGCGTGAAGCTGGGCACGCCATTGCCCCAGGCACGGGTGATGGCCAGGATCAATGCCCCGATCAGGGCCAGGTTCATCGCAAAGCCGCTATTCACCGGGAAGGTGTGGAACATCAGCGTGGTGGGAACCAGGAACAACAGCAGCAGCGAGGCCCCCAGCACCGTGTTGCTACCGAACACCAACAGGGCCGATCCGGCGATCAGCACCACAATCGCTGCCACCAACAGCACAGAAGCGAGGGGTTCGGGGATGCCATTGGAGGCGATGAGGCCTGCGGTTTCAGCAAAGTTGGTGAACTTGGCCGGCAGGGCATTCACAAACACGGCCGCCATCAGCACCCGGCCGAGGAAATCGAACAGCTTCGAAGCAGTCATGAAGATCAGTAGCCCGCAGGTGCAGAGGAGTCGTGACAAGCACTCTAGGGAGCAACTGTTCACCAAGAACATTCACAGGCCACCAGAGGATGAGCTGATCCAGGGATGGAGATCAGCCGTCAAAGGCGGTAGGACTGAGTTCAGCAGGGTCGGGATGGGCCGAGCTCGATGCTGGAGATCAGACCCTTCACCCCCGCCGACCTCGACGTGATCACGGCCCTGGCCCGTGAGCAGGATTTCGCCCCAGGAATCGGCGACATCGAGATCTACGCCAACACCGACCGCCAGGGGGTCTGGCTCGCTTGGCACGACAACACACCGGTGGGCTGCATCGCGGCGGTCACCTACAACCCCGACTACGCCTTCATCGGGCTGTTTGTGGTGAAGCCGGAGCATCGGGGGCAGGGGATCGGCCGTAGGCTCTGGCAACACGCCCTAAAAACACTCAGCGGCGTTCAATGCATCGGCCTGGAGGCCGCGGTGCAGATGGTGGGTTTCTACGAACGAGCTGGATTTCAGAAAGACTGCATCACCACCCGCCGGCAGATGCTGTTCCGCAGTGAGGCAACACTCGATTTAAGCCCGAGCCAGCGCAGCGACGTTGCCGTAGTGCCTTTGCGCGAGGTGTCGCTGGATGCAATCCAACGCTACGACGAACGCCATGAGATCAGCCCAAGACCTCACTTCCTTGAACTCTGGCTCCGCCACAGAGCCGGAGATGTGTTCGCAGCGAGGGATGCCGAGGGTGAATGCCATGGCTACGTGCGCATTCGGCCTTGCCTGATGCCGATCGGCGAGGGATGGCGGGTGGGTCCCTGGCTTGCCGAAGACCCCGGCATGGCCTCGCTTTTGCTGAACAACGCCCTGGACCACCACAACGGTGTCGTGCTAATCGACACCCCCGGCCACAACCCGAGCGCCAAAACCATCCTCAGCGCCCGGGGCTTCAAACCGATGACGTCAACTGTGCGGATGTACAAGGGCGTGATCCCAAAGGGGCACGACCGCAACGTTTACGGCCTGGCCTGCCTCGAGCTGGGTTGATCGCTGAACGAACACTCCACAGATCACTCCACAAGGAATTCGCTGCGCAAGGCCCGCGCATCCTGAATCCGCTGCCCCACCGCGAGCTGGCGCAGGCGGGTGTTCAACCAGGCGCGCAGTCGGGTGGACGACACCGACTTGTTCAGCAGACCGTCCGAAGGCTCAGGCGTGCCGAAGGGAATCGTCATCAGCCACCAACGGCGGTTCAGGCTAATCAGATCGCAGCCACGCTAGCCCTACTCTCAGCTGGTTCTGCCCTGAAAGGCAATGCGTGTTCGTGCTGATTGCCAGGGCCTGGCCCAGCCCCAAGACTGTATGCATCGAGATCGGAGGCGTCCATGCGAGACGACGGTCCAACCGAGCAGACGTCAGAAGCCAGCTGACTTTCAGGCCCCTGCTCCAACAGTTTTCACACCTCTTGTTGGGTGCGCCCTTCGACAGGCCTTGTGCGAAAGGCCAGGCCGATCGGCACTCCATCTGCACCGTGCCAGGTGCCCTAAGGAGCTCCCATCACCCGACCCCTTGGAACATGGCCCCAGGCGCCATAAGCCAGACGCTTCGACCTTCCTTCAGCCACTTCTGATGGATTGCGTCATGCACAAACGAGCGAGTTAGGCCGCCTGTTCACCGGAACGGGACGGCCACATCAACCCTGAACACCATCGTTCAGACACAGACCCCCGGCCCCCTCCGTCACAGGGACCGGGGGTCTGCTGCTGGATCAGGCCTTGCGCTTCTGGTCGGCCTGCCGCAACTGCTCGCGCAGGATGATCGGATCATCACAGTGGGATCTGCGGTAAAGCGCTTTGATCTTGCGTGACTCCTCATCGAGAAGCTCCAGCTCAACCGCGTCCGCCATTCCCACCGTGAAATCTTCGATCTGGCGGTCTTCAAACTGATTCTCCAGAGCCATCAACTCCTTCAACGAATCACTCATATACAAACAACTCGACGCCATCAATTTGAGGTTTTCTCGAATCTTGATGTCAGCCTGCTCGCGCACATCCCGTGCCTTTTCCAGCGTGGCAATCAGATCACCACTGGCCGCCTCCTCAATCGTTGCCGCAGACGCTGTTGAGGTTGTTGCACAACCGAGCATCAGCACCAATAGCAACGCCAGAACGGATTGCAGAACCTTCATCGGAGTCCCAGAAGACAATTCACGTTAAGAGGAGACATCAGACGACGTCCCCTCAGATGAGGGAGACATTGCTTGGAATCACCACCCCACAACCCCTCGAGTGGGTGATGTGTGGCCCTCTGGTTTTGCCGATGCTGATGGAACACGAGCAGAGGAGAACCTAAGAGCATGACCAACACATCCGCCAAAGCCGAACTGCTCGATCTGCTGATCGAACCGCTGAAGGGATGCAAAGGGCTTTATGCCCATCGGCAGAACCTGATGCAACGGGTGATGCGCATGCCCGATCTGGAGGTGCGCGATCACCTCGATCGGCTCAGGGCAAGCCATTTCCCAGGCACTGGGGCCCCAAGGCCACGGCAGATCAAATTTAAGGAATGCTGAGAGACGCAAAGAAAGCCAAACCCGTATCGGTTGTCGCAGCCCAGTCCAATCACGAATCCGTAGGACGACTCGAGTTTCAAGCGTGATCCCATGGCCGAGACCCTGCGCCTGCCCTACTCCGTTCAAGGCAATGGAACTGTGGAATCGATCGGCAATCACCTGTATCGGGTCTGCGGACCAGCTGGGTGCACCGTTGTGATGGGGCTCAGCAACGCCCTTTACCTGAGCCGCAACGTGCCGGAAGTGGGACACAACGACCGCTCATATCGTTGACAAAAAAATTCGCCCCAACCAATGGAGCGAATCATCAAGCCGGAGCAATCCCCATCACCCGGCCGATAGCACCAGATCTTGATGCTTTGGCTGGATGGTACTCATCAGGCTCCAGATCTAGGGGGAGCACTATCACTTACGCAGAGCTCCTTGATCACACATCAACGCTGCATGTGGTGGCCATCAGAGTTATGTTGAGAGACCCATCACCCGCCCGCCCTTTCGGCGGGCTTTTTTGTGGCAACACCCCAGATGTAGCGCCTGATTAACACTGTGCGGCCGACTCATAAAAAAGGAGGGTTCCCTAGTCCCTCCCCTGTTCGACGCAGTTTCCCCCTGTTCTGAGCTGGGGGTTACCTATTCATTCTGTATCCTGAGGAACCAAACGGCATCAGTGATTGCACCTACCGAACGGTCGCATCAGCGATCAAGCAGGCCAGCATTGATCTTGGCGTCGGGATTGAGCTTGATCAGCATCCAAAGCAACATGGCCGAGCAATCGCGATCACTCACGCCGTAGTCATATTTCCAGTCAGCCACGATCCTCTTGAGCTCATGCTGAGCCTGGGTGATGAACTCGTCGTTCCATTCCTGCACCAAGCGATTCAGTCCTCTTCGAGATCCTCTTCTTTGACGTAGAAGGGTTCATCAGAGCCGGGCTGATCATTCTCCAGCACGAGCACCTTGAGCGAATCATCGCTCTCAAAGACAAAGAGACCATCCTCATCAGGGTGCACGCCTTTCATTTCGGGATGCTGGTTGACGAGGCGCTTGAGGCGGCGCTGCTCCTTCCAGAACTTGGTTCCCTTTTCAACCAGATAAACCGTCAGAGCCAAGTTCACCAGCACGAGGGCGAGGAACTCCAGGGCCTCCATAGATCAAAACCGGGTCTTGTCGACCCTAGCGAGAGACGCAGACAGCGCCATAGCAAGCGATACCAAGCGACCAAAGGCACGAAGAGAACGGGACAGGGTGGCGGTAGCGGCTCATAATGAGAATGATTCTCGAATCTCGAGGAGGTTGCGATGGGTCAGGTGTGCCTGATATCAGGTCCCCCGGGGTGCGGGAAAACAACTTGGGCGCTCCAGAGGCTCCAGCAGCATCAAGGCCCCTGCACTTACCTGCGGCTGGAGGGAGAGAAGGCAGCCGGGCTTCAACAGGGGGAAGACAGCGGAATCGACCTGGCTTGGCTCAAGGACCAGGTGCCCAGGCTTGAGGAACTGGCGACAGCCAACGCGACGGATCTGAAGCAGGACAACGATGGGCTGACCCTGATCGAAGTTCAGCAGTTCCATCCCCCCAGCCAGGAGGGAATTGAAGGGCTCGGAGACGACGTTCTCTCCAAGCTGAAGGCCTTTCGGCTGCACCCCGACCAACTCCTGCACTTCGGGCGTGACCCTGAATTGCCTGCAAAAGACACCTTGGAGTTCAGCAAGCTTGAGGCATGGCACACTTCTCTTTCCGGTTCTGTCTGGGATCCCAACAGCCTGAGCAGCTTCTGGTTTGAACTCGTGAACGGTGCCTACGGCGATGTGTACCGCGCCAAAGGCCTGATGAATCTTCCTGACGGGCGGGCATTTTTCTGCAATTGGATGGTGAGCCAGGCGTCATCCCAGTTCCTGCCAATGGACGCCACGGCACCTCCGCAGGGTCGCCCTAGTCGAACCTCAGAGCTCGTTGTTCAGGGCAAGGCACTCAACCCCGAAGGCATTCAATCCACCATCAATGACTGTCTGCTGGCGGATGACGTGCTCGCCATGCAGCAACAACAGCTCCAACAACAACAACCCACATCGCAAGGCTGATTGACATGAACCACGCCGTCATCTCCTGTTTGCACGCCAACCTTGCCGCCGTGGAGGCGGTGCTCGACGACATCGACTCCCAGGGCATCCAAACCATCACCTGCCTTGGCGACCTTGTGGGCTACGGACCCCAGCCCAATGAAGTGGTGGAACTGGTGCGCGAGCGCGAGATTCCCAGCTGCCAGGGGTGCTGGGACGAGGACATCATTGACGGTCTGAATGCCTGTGAATGCAGCTATCCCTCCCAACTGGCGGAACGACGAGGCCATCGCGCCCATCACTGGACAGCCGATCTGCTGACGGAGGAGAACAAGGCCTTTCTGGCTGAACTTCCGATGACACTGCGGCGCGACAAGCTGCTATTTGTGCATGGCAGTCCGAACAGTCAGCACGAATATCTGTTGCCTGACATGAACGCTTTTGCTGCCCTTGAACGGGTGGAAACAGCAGGAGCGGAAACCTTGTTCTGCGGCCACACCCACCAGCCCTATGTGCGCGAACTACGGCAGGGGTCCATTCGGGTGAAGGTGCAACAACGCGACCAAGGCGCACCAGCAGAACAAGAGCTGGAACTGCCAATGCGGCGGATCGTGAACGCTGGTTCTGTGGGGGAACCGCGTCATGGCAGCACCAAAGCCACCTATGTGATCCATAACGACAACACCGGAGAGGTGACGATTCGAGAGGTCGACTACGACGTCGCCAAAACCTGTCGAGCGATCGTTGATGCGGGCTTACCTGAGGTGTTTGCCTGGAGGCTCAGCCACGGCTTCGAATACGCCGAGCGAGCTGAAGACGCCAGCCACGTGTGTGAGCGCTGATGGAACGCTGGGCCCTGGTGAGCGGTCTCCAAGGAGACCTGGATCTATACGAGCAGATTCAGAAGGAGTTGAAGCAACAACGGGGTGTTGCCAATCTCTTCGTTCTCGGTGATCTGATCGGATCACAACGCAAGTGCAATGCACTGCTCGAGCGGCTGAGGCAGCCGAAGCGCGCTGATCTTCCGCCCGACTGCATCTATGGCTGGTGGGAAGAACAGCTACTTGCGGAGTGTGGCTACCGCGGCGAAGGCAAGGCTGAAGGCCTCAGAGCCGAGCAGGGCGAAGCGGCGGTTGGAGAACTTCTCGCTGCGGTAGACGCCGACCATCTCAACTGGCTTGCATCGCTGCAGTTCGGGTTCATCGAACTCGACTGCGCTTTGATTCATGGCAGCTCCGCTGACGTCGGCGACCGGCTGACGGAAAACACCTCAGCCCTGGTACTACTGGATCGGCTGACACGGCTGGATGTGAACCGGCTGTTTACGGCGCGGTGTAGGCGTCAGTTTCGACTGGAGCTTTCCGGTGGATCCATCCAATCCCACGTCAAAGACCATGCCGGTGAACAGCAGAGCGAACAGGCTGTGCCCAAACGAAGCGTGATCGGCATTGGTGGGGGGAGGCACTACACCCTCTACGACCCCGCCACAGATCACATCGAATTTCGAATTGCGGGAGGGCCTTCCAACGCTTCGGGGATGGGCTTTGGCTGACTGCTACGTCTCGAGATGTTGTTTCGCAGCAACTGCTGAGCGAGTTGCTCGCCTGAACACAACAACGTCGTTTCACAACCTTTGATCCCAAAGATCACCTCTGTTTTTCAGACCCAATGACCACCGCACCAGCCACCGCCAACATCCCCGTCACCATTCTCAGCGGCTTCCTAGGAGCGGGAAAAACCACGCTGCTGAATCACATCCTGAGCAATCAGCAGGGGGTGAAGACCGCGGTGCTGGTGAACGAGTTCGGTGAAATCGGCATCGACAACGATCTGATCGTCACCACCGATGAAGACATGGTGGAGCTGAGCAACGGTTGCATCTGCTGCTCGATCAACGACGAGCTGATGGAGGCGGTGGAACGGGTGATTGAACGGCCCGAGCCACTCGATTACATCGTCGTGGAAACCACCGGTCTGGCCGATCCCCTTCCGGTGGCCATGACCTTCCTTGGCAGTGAGCTGCGGGACCAAACCCGCCTGGATTCGATCATCACGTTGATCGATGCAGAAAACTTCGACGACGTCGTTCTGGACACGGAAGTTGGCCGGGCCCAGGTGATTTACGGCGACATCCTGCTGCTGAACAAGTGCGACCTCGTCTCCGAGGAGCGGCTCGAGGCTGTCGACCAGCAACTCAGAGACGTCAAGAACGATGCGCGGATCCTGCGGTCGGTGAAAGGAGACGTGCCCTTGCCCCTACTGCTCAGCGTTGGACTGTTCGAATCCGACAAGGTGAGTTCCCCTGCCGACGATCCGAGCCTGGATCACAGCGACTGCGACCACGACCATGGCCACTGCAGCCATGACCACGATCACGGTCATGACCGCGGACACGATCACAGCCAAGGGCACGATCACAGCCATGGGCATGACCACAGCCATGGGGACGGTCATGACCATGGCCACCATCACCACAGCCACAACCACGGTGACCATCAGGACATCGAGGGATTCACCTCCGTGTCCTTCCAAAGTGATGGCCCCTTCTCCCTGCGCAAGTTCCAGAACTTCCTCGACAACCAGATGCCACAGGAGGTGTTTCGGGCCAAGGGAGTCTTGTGGTTCAACGAAAGCGAACGCCGCCATGTGTTCCATCTGGCGGGCAAACGCTTTTCCATCGACGACACCGACTGGACCGGTGATCGCAAGAATCAATTGGTGCTGATCGGCCGCGATATCGACCACACCACCCTGCGGGAACAACTCCAGGCCTGTGTGGCGCATTGAGTCAAAGGACACCGCACCCACGACATAACTCGAGTTGTGGTTGTTCCGTCTTGACGCTGGTTCTCGTAGGTCGCGTGACAACGGAATCGCCTTTGCTCAACACCCAGAGCGACCATTTTTTTGTTATGAGGTCGAGATGGCGAAGCGAGCTAACCAAAGCTTCCACGTTCTTCTGCTGCATCGTCAGATCAGCAACGTTGCTCAAGGTCAATCGACGCGCAAGGCTGTCCATACGTTGAAACCAATCACAAGCGACGCATGGTCGACCACAACCAACAAAAGCTCACGGCTCGCGAGATGGTGCGGGCCCACGCCTACCCCGTACTGGCAGCCCTCAGCAGTCTCAGCTTGCTCAGCATCACGGTTCTGCTGATCCCGCAAGCCGTCAAAACCCATCGCTACAACCGCTGCATCGACGTACAGATCGCCCTGCGGGCCAGCATCAATCCCAAGGGAGGCACGGCTGCCGGCAAGATGAATTACCTCAAAGCCGTCGAACATTGCGAAGGCTTCTAAACCGATGACCGCCATCCAACCGTTATTGGCTTTCAGCTTCGGGGTTTTGGCCCTGTTGGTGAACACAACGCCAGGAATGGCCCACGGCAAGGGGCTCTATGGCACCGAAGCCGAAGCCAGGCAGCGGGCAGCTGAAATCGGTTGCAGCAGCATTCATGAGAACAACGGACGTTGGATGCCTTGCACTGATGAACGGGAACTCCACCAACAGCTGCGAAAGCAATGAAAGCCTCCAGAACAACCAGCCGGCAGGCGCGGCGAATCCATCGCTGGCTGGTGCCGATCGCAGCAGCACCACTGCTGATCACCGCAGGAACCGGCTCCCTCTACAGCCTGCTGCTGGAGCAGAACATTGATGCCTTCTGGCTGCTCAAGCTGCACACAGGACAGTTCGGCTGGTTCAATCTTCAGCCCGTGTACCCAATCCTGCTGGGAGCTCTCACCATTGTTGTGACCGTGTCTGGGCTGACAATGATGCTCAGGCCAGCCCGTACGACAGGGAGTTGATATCACCCCGACCGCCTACTCCGCGCAAGTGCAGCCGCAGGAGCCACTGCCATGGCAGGGCTCGTGGTTTGGATGACCGGTGGCACAGGCCTCTGAACAGAAACTCTGGCCATCGCGAACAACAACCTGGGATGCCTGCACCTCACAGGTGCAACGCGGACAAGCACAGGGATTAGCAGGAGCCATCACAACAAATCAACAAACTGTTGTATGGGCCTAAAAAAGATGACCACAGAACAAACACACCATTTCCACACAATTCACGCGGAAAGATTGATAATAATTCTCACATTTCATAGCGATCGACAAGCGAAGAGCCACTTACAGCAAAAACAACAAAAAAGAAGAGTCACAAAAAAAGGCCAACAATCACAGCGCAACAAACCAAATAGCACAAGGGGAAGCAATTAAATCCGCCGCAACGCAATCAGGAAGTAGAAAAATAACGAGAGCAGCAACTCAAAGCAAATGAACAAAAATAGCCAATTGAGAAGCAAGACGCTGCGCGAAATCACTGCATGGTGCTACAAACGCGCTTCCCACCTTTCAATCACAGGTCACGACAAGGCGGCACAAGCCCTGACCGAAGAACACATGGAGTTACTCCAGAACGTCAACCCCGAAAACTTACTCTGGGTTGAAAATTAACTGAAACAACACTTTTATCGCGCCGACGAATTGTGTCGTACCTGACCTCAAGGAAAGCAAATATCACAAGAAGAGACAAAACCAAGAAGCCACATCGTGCTATAAGAGACATTAAATACGCACGAAATCTCGGAATACCCGTTCATAAATAGCAAAAAGATTCCATCAGGAAAATTAAGCACAACCCGGTGTAGCAAAAAGCACAAGTCAGTACCTCAATGAACACTGAGCACCAGCATCGAAAAAAGGGAGGGAGGCCCATATCCTTAAATTCGTACGAAACAGTCCGCCTAAAAAGACCTCAAGCTGGAGAAAATATAGAAATAACAGTAAAGAGTGGAGTTATAAGGATTGCGGGCAACCAATCGAACAATGCAAAAGACATAACTTTAGCTTTTGCATGCAGAGCAGATGCTTTCAAATTCCATTATCCAGAAGACCTAGAAATCACAATAGAAGCCATAACAGACACAACTTACATAGTTGAATCAATAGGCAAAAAAGGATCCGACACAAGCGATGCAATTATGGAATGGATCATTCAACTGCATATAGTGAGGAACGAGACAAATCTAGAAAACAGACTGATGAAATTTTTTAGATTACTGATAACAAGACTAGGGAAAAGAACATCAGAAGGGCTACTGCTCGAGCACACACTGCCCCATGCACGTATTGCTGAAATAATTGGATCCACGAGATCAACCGTATCAAGAACGATTAGCAATCTTAGGAAGTCACAACAAATTTATATTGATGAACTAAAGGAACAGATTATTTTACCTGTGGATTAACTAACGCCCACAACGACATGTTCCACCCTTCCACTTAGAGCACTTGGATTTCTTGCAACCCTTTTTCTTATTTACTGCAAGTCGGTTTTCGGAAGACTCGGCCAAGACCCTAGAAAATGTATTCTTCAACAATACCGTCACTAGCGGAAATGGATCTAGACACGGGGAGTGACAAAAAGCACAAAATCGCGAGTCATCTGATCCGAGTCAAGGCATACCCAAGGCCTAAGAGCGCTTGCTTCCATTGAGGAAACAGGCAATACGCGTATCAAATAAACCTAAGGCTGTATAGAAAGCTACTTTTAATTGAAGTAATCGAGTAGCAGGCGACACAGCAGAGCAGCAATATGTGTTTGCCCAAATCGGGCCTTCCTGTGTGAGGAATTCAATGAAGCTTTTCCAGCAACTGCTGGTGGCTCCCGCCGCCCTTGGCCTTCTGGCCACCGGCGCCAATGCCGCCGAGCTGAACATCAACGGCGTTTCTGATTACGCGGCTTCCGCTGATCAGGTCACCAGCGTCACCCAATTCTCTGACGTTTACCCCACCGACTGGGCCTATCAGGCTCTGGCCAACCTGGTGGAGACCTACGGCTGCGTCGCCGGCTACCCCAACGGCACTTTCCGTGGCAACCGGGCGATGACCCGCTACGAAGCGGCTGCCCTGCTGAACGCCTGCCTCGACCGGATCACTGAAGTGACCGACGAGCTGCGTCGCCTGCTCAAGGAATTCGAAACCGAG
This sequence comes from Synechococcus sp. CC9605, assembly GCF_000012625.1. Taxonomy (NCBI): domain Bacteria; kingdom Bacillati; phylum Cyanobacteriota; class Cyanophyceae; order Synechococcales; family Synechococcaceae; genus Synechococcus; species Synechococcus sp. CC9605. The sequence goes on from NC_007516.1 coordinate 1,446,287, forward strand.
CTGGCCATCCTCAAGGGTCGCGTTGACGGCCTCGAGGCCCGCGTCGGCGAACTGGAAGCAACCCAGTTCTCCACCACCACCAAGCTGCGTGGTCAAGCAGACTTCTTTATGGGCGCCGTTAAATACGACGATCGTGATGAGTGCAACGAGGAAGTAGCCGGAGCTTGCGAAAGCGACGGATTCAACTTCTCTTACCGCTACACCCTGAATCTGGACACCTCCTTCACCGGTAAGGATCTCCTCTACACCCGACTTCGTTCGGGCAACATGAAGAACGTCTGGACTGAATCGGACTCCTATTTGTCCGACGCTAAGAGCGGTGATAACACCCTCAAGGTGGACAAGCTTTGGTACAGCTTCCCAATTGGGGATGAGTTCAAGGTCACGGTTGGTCCGTTGATCGAGAACTACTACATGATCGAAACTCCCACCCGTTACAAGCCGATCCTCAAGGCCTTCAAACTGGGTGGATACGGTGCAGTCCTGGGTGCTAGCACCGGTCAGGGCTTTGGTGTGCAGTGGCGTCAGGATGTTGACCCTGGTGATGCAGCCTTCAACATTGCGGTCAACTACGTTGCCGACGGTGGTGACGGTGCAAAAAGCACCTCTAAAAAGCAGATGTTCGGTGAAGACACCGATGCTTACCTGCTGAGCCAAGTTGGATATGGCAACCGTAAGTGGTATCTCTCAGCGCTTTATGCCCTGAAGAATGCACGCCAGCCTGATGGCTCATCGACCGCTAAAGCAGCAATGGGTTACTCAACCCCCACTGCTAAGAACTTGGCTCACCCCCTGCACGCCGTCGGCCTGCGCGGCTACTGGTCACCAGAAGACAGCGGCTTCATTCCCACCATCAGTGCGGGTCTGGACTTCGGCTGGGCTGATAGTGAGTACTACGGCAATGCAGAGGCCGTGACAGGCTGGATGGTTGGCCTGAACTGGAATGATGCCTTCATGGAGGGCAACAAACTGGGACTGGGCTTCGGTTCCTATTCCAGCTACGCGACCGAAATTCGTGACCGGCCCGATGGCGGCGACCAAAACTTCGCCATCGAGGCTTACTACGACTTCGCTGTAACCGACAACATCACCATCACTCCCGCAGTGTTCTGGGTTGATGATGCCAAGGGTAAGGATCAAATTGATGGCGCCAACAAGCTTGGCGGTCTTGTCAAGACAACCTTCAAATTCTGATCATAAAGATCAAAAGAAATGGCGCCCCTCGGGGCGCTTTTTTATTGGCATAAAAAAAGGGGGCATTTGCCCCCTTGGAAGAAATCAGAATGGTGTCACCAGCAGTTCTCGCCCTCTCCAATAGGAACACAAATATCTTCTTGCTCTGCCTTTTTCTTTAGAGCAGCAGCATCGGAATCCAACACACTTTCCTCATTCACATCTTGATCAGTATTCCATTCCTTAAGACCGCCAGCACTCTGTGCGTGAACAAAAGGGGCCGATGCAACAAGAAGAGACGTGGCAGCGACGAAAACTGAGATAGCAGAGGGCTTTGGCATTGGGATAGCTCAACTAATCTAATTGTAAACAAGAGCTACACAACAATAATCACGCCGAAGCTATCAAAAGCTACAAATCAACTCGACAAGCGTCGGACAGCGTTCGTATAGCTTTGAAAGATCAGATCAAGTTCATCCGATCGTCCATGGCGAGCTAACAAACCCCGTGCACCAGCATCGATATTGAATAACATTGAGCGGTCGTCAGCTGCCTTGACATAACTCTCAATCCAGCCGACACATACATAACGATCACCGCTCAAAACCGGTGTAACACAATGAAGCGTGGATGACGGATAGAGAACAACTTGGCCAGGTGGCAAGCGAAATTCCTTCGTGTCCTCACCACCAGTTTGGATCATTAAGGATCCGCCCTCATAGGAATCTTCATCACTGAGAAAGCAGGTGAAAGACAAATCCCGACGACCATTGCGGGAGAAAGGATTATCAACATGCCATCCATAAGATTCTCCAGCACTTGATCTAGAAACCAACAAACTATGGACCTTACGAACAAGTGAAAAACTTTTAACAAGAGGGTCACTCGTTAATGCTGTAGAAATGCAATTGCTAATCGCAAGTGAAAGCTCAGCATTCGGATCGAGCTGGTAGTTTTTCTTCACCAATGCAGCCTGGTCCCCTGCAGTCAATCGGCCATCTCGCCAGGGAAGGTTGGGAGCACTGAGGCGCTGCTGAAGGGCACAAACTTCATGAAGAGGCAAAAGAGAATGCGTCAGGAATTCCATCGTTCAGAGAATCTCAGGAATAAAAGCAATTGACAAATGCTACGAAACGGAGCGTCAAAAACAGCTGAAAACTGAAATCACTGTCCTAGCATAGATGAAACTATGTCTTGAAGCATGCGTAGGTTCTTTGCAGCGCTTGGTCTGGTGGCATCATTTGCTGCCCTACCTTCAGTGGAAGCAAAGGAAGTAAGGGTGTACTCAGGCCGGCATTACAACACTGATCGTGCCGCTTACAAACAATTCAGCGACGAAACTGGAATCAAAGTAAGACTAATCGAGGCCACAGGGATATCACTGGTTGAGCGGCTTAAACGAGAGGGAGAAAATTCAAACGCCGATGTGATTCTGTTGGTGGATGCAGCGAGGATTAACAACGCTGCAGAAGCAGGTCTTCTGCAGCCAGTGTCCTCGAGTGAACTCCAGTCGAATGTTCCTTCACGCTATCGTGATCCATCAAATCGATGGTTTGGTTTCACGAGGCGCGTTAGAGCAATTATCGTGAATCCTAATGTCGTCGATCCAAAGACGATTAAGACCTATTCCGATCTTGCAAATCCAGCACTCAAAGAAAAACTCTGTTTGCGTAAAAGAAAAAACGTCTACAACCAATCACTGGTGGCAGATCAAATCATATTGAAGGGTAAAAATGCTGCTTCTGTTTGGGTCAAAGGAATGGTCAAGAATGTAAGCCAGCCTTACTTTGGTGGTGATGTATCACTGATTCGTGCAGTCGGACAAGGTAAATGCGGGGTTGGACTTGTTAATCATTACTATCTTGCACGAATGCAGGCAGGAGCAAGTGGTAAAAACGATCAGAAAGTGACGTCCAATATTGAATTAGTCATGCCAAATCCAGCCCATGTGAACATCAGTGCCGCAGGAGTTGCTAAGTCCGCAAAAAACAAAGCAGAAGCAATTCAATTTATTGAGTTTATTTCGTCACCAAAAGGAAGTCGACTCATTGCAGGCCCAACCTTCGAATATCCACTAAAAAATCTTGGTACATCGAAAGAATTGAAAGACTTTGGAAAATTTACCCCAGATAATATTTCTATTAGTGCTTTAGGCGCAACTCAGAAAACCGCAATCAAAGTGATGGCAGATGCTGGCTGGCGTTGAACTAAAGAACTCAACAATCGACTGAAAAAAATCAAGATTTCAGATGCTTTTGATAATGACTCTCATTTAACTTGGTGCAAATAACACACCTTGCGAGCAATTCGACTTGCATGTGCGTATCATTTGAACATCAACAAGTAAAAAATGCTGAGCACAACCAATTCGATCTCCGCTTCATCTATCGCTTGCGGACCATCAGGTCGTGCAATTGCAGAAGCGATTGACTCTGATCTTCTAAGCGCGATCCAAGCCCACCTCAACATGGAGAGGCAAGCCCATGCCTCTTATTTCGCTGCAGCAATCTGGTTTGCTGAACGAGAGTTGAGGGGATTTTCACGATTCTTCCGAGACGAATCCAACAGCGAGCATGAGCATGCTGCAAAATTCGCGGAATACATCATTGCTCGAGGGCAAAGCGTTGCACTACAAGTTGTCGATGCTCCCTTGCAGAACTGGGCATCCCCTGCAGACGTAATGGCAACCGCATTTCAAATGGAGGTTGACGTCACAGCTTCGTTGCAACAGCTGTATTCAATGGCAGAAAGAGTGAGCGATACGCGTACCACGGTGTTTCTCGACCCGATGGTGGAAATGCAAACTCAGTCAGAACACGAATTTGCGCACCTTCTTGGACGGGTGAAGTTTGCAGATAATCAAGCAGCGGCTTTATTGCTCATCGACAACGAGCTAGACCAAGGAAATAACAAACCTGCATCTCTTCAGGGTTAATTCACTCACGGCCAGAAAATTGATTAACACACATCAACTTTCTGATGTCACATATTTAGCCCTTGTGGATCGATTACGAAACATTTTATATCCCGCATTAACGATTTAGGCGATACTTCCAGGTATTCAGAAATAAGCCGATGCGACCAGCCTTGGCTTCTTAATGCCATTGCAATCTTCAGTCGTTTTTTACGCCAACCATTAGGAGACCCTAAATAATGCGAAACTCTTGATGTTGAGCATGAATTCATGACATAAGCCCTTTATTTGAGAGATAATATAAATTAAAGCACGCGAATCGATTAAACAACAATTGAATGTTGCCTGCCAACATCATATAAGCAAGACTGGTGTATAGCTAACATCAATCTAGAACGTAGCCAATGACGCTCAAGCGAGATACATATACGAGCAGAGGAGACTAATTGAAGTTATTGTATGATTTTAATTGGAGTGATGTCCTCATTCAAGGTGGAATTAAGAATGCCTGATGGAGTCAAACACTTCGTATGTCCTGATGATGAATACGTTCTAGAGGCAGCAGAGCAGGCTGGAATTGATATGAGTTATTCATGCAGAGCAGGAGCATGCAGCACTTGTGTAGGGAAGATCATCGAAGGAACAGTTGATCAATCTGATCAAAGTTTTCTCGATGATGAACAAATGGAAGACGACTACACACTTCTATGCGTAGCTTATGCAACATCAAATTTGATCGTAAAGACTGACTGCGAAGAAGAGCTTTGGTGAAAATAGTAAAAAGAAAGAAACGTCTCAAAATGAAAGCGCAAAGAGGAAGGGAAATTAATTTGGTGGATCAGTATCTAAATGCATCCTGCTTCAACAAAATAAGCAATACAACCTATCAGAACATGCTGAGTTACGAATCAAAGGCCGATCCAATCGAAAAAAAATTGATTAAAAGGATCAAAGAACAAGTAAGGCACGGAAAGGTCATGCTTTCTTCTGAATCAAAGGTGAAAGCTTGATCAGCCTGGATGTGATAAAGAATACAGCCAGTCGTCTTCTCTGAGAGAAAACATAATCAAAAGCATCAGAAAATAAGAAAAATAAAATCAAATGAGCACCAGTCAGATACTTTGGATTGATCTCCAGCCATCACTGTATTGCCTTTTCAAGCGAACAGCGCAAAGCTTGGGTCAAAACTTTGAAGTCAAAAGATGGTCATTCGAACATGATCTTGATGAATCATGTGATGTTGAAGTCGTCCACAGCCTAATGAGACACACGATAGAAAACTCTTCAAATCCAGTTCATCTTATAGGCCACGGAATAAGCGGTACTATTGCATATTTATTTGCTCAAAAATATCCCAACAACATATCATCAGTTTCCGTGCTATCAGTGGATACTAACTCGACAAATCAATGGACTAGTCATTATCAGAGTATGCGGAGCCAATTACCCTGCTCAAGATTTCATATTTTAAGCCATCTAAGCCGACTATTGGTAGATAGAAAAACTGAAAAAGTTGTCAATATTATGGCGAGGCTGTTAGCAAAATGTTTAGATAATGATTTAGTGTATGGATCTATTGTCAATAGCCAACCAATCACAAATCTAAACAAAGCTGAGGTTCCAATACTGGTGATTAATGGTGAAAAAGACTTTGTTGTTGATGAGCAGAGTGAAATCAGATGGAGACACTGCCTAAAACCTGGAGACTGCTACCAAAAAATTTCTGACGGACGCCATTTCTTCCCATTTACAGAGTGGAATAAAACTGCAAAATTGATAGAATCATTTGTCAGGATGGTACCTGAGCAACATCAGAACCAAGTCCCTAATAGCTGCAAAAATCTGAGTATTAGTAAAACCAACTCATGAATCAAATGAATACCTTCGACGTCATCATCATTGGTGGAGGACCAGCGGGTTGTTCTTGTGCATTGTATACAGCAAGGTCAAATCTATCGACAATTATCCTGGACAAAAATCCAGCTGTTGGTGCACTTGCTATCACTCACAAAATTGCAAACTATCCGGGTGTGGAAGGAGACACATCAGGTGAGGCATTATTAAAAACAATGAGAGTTCAAGCATTTAACTATGGAGCGGAATACAAGCAGGCTCAAGTTTATGGAATCAACATGACTGATTCAGAGAAGACTGTATATACACCAGAGGGAACATTTGTAGGCAAAACATTGGTTCTTGCAACAGGTGCAATGGGAAGAGAATCAACACTTCCCGGTGAGAACGAATTTCTTGGTAAAGGGGTTAGTTATTGTGCAACTTGTGACGGAGCTTTTTATAAAAACCAAGAAGTAGCTGTCTATGGATCAAATCATGAAGCAATTGATGAGGCACTTGTACTCACAAAATTTGCATCAACAGTACATTGGATTACCAATAATAAACCAAACGGAAATTCTCCAGCAGTAGAAATCCTTCTCAATTCTAAAAATGTGAAGCACTGGAAGCGAACTAGGCTCACCTCCATACAAGGAGATGACCAGGGAGTAAATGCTGTCAAAGTTCAATTATCTGGTGGTCGTGAAGAGCAGATGATCCAAGTTCAAGGTGCTTTCGTCTACTCCACAGGTTCTCTGCCCATCACCGATTATCTACAAGAACAGGTACCGGTCAACCCAAATGGTGGAGTTCGAGTAAACAGCGACATGATGACAAATCTCGAAGGAGTCTGGGCAATCGGCGATATCCGCAATACACCCTTTAAACAGGCTGTTGTTGCTTGCTCTGACGGATGCATTGCAGCGATGGCAATTGACAAGTATTTGAATAAACGGAAGGACGTCCGGGTGGATTGGGTGCATCGATAAAAAAAGCGCCCTCTCGGGCGCCTACAGTTCAGTAATAAATTACGTTCAGGCCTCAGCGTTTATTTGCTGAACCCAGGCCTGCAAACGATGATCTGTCAATTCCGACTCATTGTCTTCATCGATTGCAAGTCCGCAGAACTTACCATCAATAATGCTCTTTGAGTCATCATAGGTATACCCTTCTGTGGAAACCTTACCAATCAACTTGGCACCAGATTGAAGAAAAGCCGTATACAGTTCCTCCATGGCATCACAGAAAAAATCCGAATAACCGGAGGAGTCACCAAGACCTACGATTGCGACTGATTTACCGGCAAAATCCTTGTCAGGAATTTCCTGAACCAGATCATCCCAGGCTGTTCCTGACCGTGCTTCATCAGCGCCTGTATTCCAGGTTGGAACACAACAAATTAACGACTCAGCTGCAACCAACTCATCAATTGAATCGATGTTGTCAACATCCTTCGCTTCTGTTCCAGGAAGAAGCTCCTTGAGTCGATCAGCCACATCCTCAGTTTTACCAGTAGATGTGGCAAAGAAAATAGTGAAAGTCATGCAAAAGAAATCACCAATCAAGAATCGCAAGTCATCGCTCTCCCGAATTAACGCTTGTTTCAACTGGAGGTGAAATCAGTTACATCCAGACACCTCATCCACCTCATTCTGCCAGACAAATTCTTATCTAAGACTGTCTAAGACGATTCAAAGACTCACGATACTCCGACAATGCTTGATCAAATCCTGTCTCACGGATACGTTTGAGCCAACGGAGACGAACCAAGTCATCCTGTTCAATGTGGTCAATGAATTCTTCGAGTATGGCTGATCCAACAAGCATGTCAAACTCTAAGAACCATGCCAGACTTTAAATAATTCTATGAACGGCGGTCAGTCAAATGATTCTTTTGATTCGATCTTAAGCTATACTTAATAAGAGCAAATAAGAAAAAAAGAATGACTTCCTGACAAAATCCATCAAGAGAATTTCATTCGATTTATATTTAAAGCCAAGCGCAATAAGTTTATAAAATCAAGAAGGCAACCAAATGGCTAAAGCAGCAACACTTTTAAAACAAAATATATTAAAGTAAAATATAATTAAATAGGCAAACGTCAAGCTAGACAAAAAATCGTAAAACCAGTTCAAGAAAGGTGATATGACAGCTTTGCTGCTGACAGGCAACGAGACAGCAATTCTTCTAACAAACATTTCTGCATTGATTGAGAATCAAGAGATTGACTAATCACAGTCATAGATTCTTTTATGGCCAAACATCTGACATGGTAAAAAGATATTTCCGCAACGAGCCGATTTTTAAGCTTGGGATGCTGACAATGCTGTATTGAACGACTAGCACATTGAAGTCGCCGCCGCATCCATTCAGCCTCTCTGCAGAGATCGCCAAGAACACCAAAGGAATTCACGATCTTCAAAATTGGAGTGGTGAAGAATTAATGAGGTCAGGTGCAATGCGCATGGAGACATCACCAGACGACATGGCGATCATATCGGCTTGACGCCATTTCGATAGAAGGCGGGTTGTGGTCACCCGGGTAGCACCGATTAACTCACCAAAACGATCATGAGTTAGACGGAAGGGAAGCTGATAAGCATCGCTGCAACGAAGTCCAAGCCGGTTAACCAAGAGCGCCAGAAGAGCGTGAAGCCGCTGTTCCGCCTGACCCAGATGACGGACTCTTAGGAGCTGCAAGGTCCACTCATTGACTGCGTCGATTCCGAATTCGTCCGCGGAGACGGAGTCACGACGAAACTTCAGGGCCGTAAGTGCCTCGACACAAGCCCCGTCACTGCACATGCGATCGGTGCGAAGCCTGTCGCCTGACTGCAAAAACGCCAAAGTCATTCCCTCGGTTTCCTCACAAGGGCAATACACCCGGCAAACACCTTCCAACACCTCAAGAACGGTGGCCTGATCGCGACCGGCAGGATCCAGCAGAACGGTCTGAAGCCTTGGCATCGACAAAGGAGCCGCAGGATCATCCGGCAAGAACCGGTAGGAAGAGGTCGTCACGAACTATCGCGATTGAGAATTAATCGCAAGAGTACAGACTCCTTGTCGATATTGCAAGTCATTCTCAATAAGGCCCTCAGATTGAGATTCTTTCTCAATACGCTGCAGGCCAACTCCCTCCGTACTCAGAAGAAGTGAGCGGAGCAGCTGCGCATCGCCCTGAATTCGAAGCATCGGCTTGATGTGGTTATGGCCCAGTACACCTCGCTCACTGAGTGACCGATGGATCGCTTACAACGCTGAGGCGTTCTTATTGAGCGTTTGCGCTGTATTTCCTTGTCAAAACACAAGGAACGCAGCTTTTGTTGTGATCAGCCCCCCTGTGCTGCAATGGGAGAAGGCTCACCATTTGAGCGGTAAAGATACAAGCCAGTGAAAGAACGGCTGATGCTGCTGGGGTCCACGAAGGAGAACCACCACTTGGCTATTCGAGAGTTATAAGGTGTATGAACAGCACATTGGTCAATCCCATCGACGAACCAACCCATAACCATCACTGGCTTGCCGAAACGGGTAACTGCAAGCGTTGGGAACTGGCAAGAAGCACTGGCTCCTCTTTTTCAGGGGAGGCGGTTCAGAGTTATGGCTTGCCACAACATTGGTGCGCCTCATTTAGTCACTGCCACTGGCTCATCTGAATTGCACTGAACCCCCAGCAGAAGTGAAAGTGACTGCGGAAGTTCAGTCACATGGATCTTCCATCCAATGGAGGGGCAATTTCCATTGGACGCTGTGTGTGTCTACGCTAATCCAGTCCGGCGTTGACATAGCAAGTGACGGCCTGACTCCTCTCCTCAACCGGGGGAGTCAGCACAGCGGTTTCAGTCGTTGAAACATTCAGCGAATCTTTTGGACGTCGCTTTCGCACCATTGGAAGGGCGCTCAATACCTTCCGAGGAGATAGTATGAATGGAACGCAGAACAGCCTAATTACAATGAAGTAATGACCATTGGGCGCTGATAACACAACTAACTCTCTTCTACATCCTAAGAGGGGAATCGGATCAGCGTTATCTGAGTGGTGGTGTGCAACATCTCCAGCCCGTGTCCGTATCGTCTCCATAGCCTCAATGGCATTGTGGCGCATCATCCGCTGCAGCTAAGACCACCGTGATCTAGGACTCCGTCTCATTTGGTCGTTGCAATAGCCTCATCTGACAAAGCGCAGCCCACGACAGCACCGATCGTGTCTTTGGGAGTTCCGTTGCTGGGGACTTCCATCCAATGGTTTCTCCAATGAACATTGGGCGCTGAAAACCGTACTGACTCTCCCTTTCGCAACCGGGAAGTCAGTTCAGCGTTTTGACTTCCCAAAACATTGTGACGACTCATTTGGCAACTGCTATCGCCTCATCTGTATCGCGGTGTGCACCCGACGCGGTGATTCTGTCTTAGGAGTCCACAAGACCTCCATCCAATGTTTTTTGTAGGGACCATTGGGCGCTGTCCAGAAAAGCTGACTCCCTTTCTTGGCGGACGGGGAGTCAGTTCAGCGTTTGACGGGTGACTTGACCTCGCAAAACAAAACCACTGAGATGCTTGAAGTAGTTGCTGCGATTGTTATCACAGCAGGTCTGGTTGCCGGAAATCTTTTGCTGTTTTCACCTTTGCGAATAGACAACAGGATTAAAGCTCCAGCACCTCCTGCTCAACCTGAGAACGCAGCTGGCCCGGTATTTAGGTGATCAGCTACGGACGTTGGCGCGACTTAATTCATCACTGCCATCTGCTTATAGGAACAGGCAAAAGCCATAGAAGGTGAGATTCTCACTTTGGAAGCCCACTTCCATCCAATGGCCCCTGCATCACCATTGGCCTAAGTGTCAGCTAACTTCTTTTCTCACAGAGAAGGCAAGAACAGCCTTTACAACGCCTAGGCAGAGAGCCACCGGCTGACATATCTTTTGAAGGGAAGAAGTCGGTTCAGCGTTTTGCCCTACAACCTTCCCAAGGCTCATTTGATTCACCGATCAGCATCATCTGGAGCAGCAACATCCATATACCCATTCATTGTAATCACGGATGTTCCGTCGCAGGAAACCTCCAACCAATGGTGGGGGCAATCACCATTGGGCTCTGATAACACCACTGACTCCCTTCTGACAATACGGGGAGTCAGATCAGCGTAATTGCATTGCAAAAATGCCAAAGCTAATTTGACGAGCCCACTGAGATCATCTGGCGTGCAAATGAAATGGATTGAAGCTAGTCAAAGAAAGCCACGCGTAACATCTGCTTGAAGGGTTGTATTCAGGCCCAATTCAAGCTGGTCACACCACTAACTCCTCCCCAATGAGTAGACAGGGGGAGAGACCAAAGGCACAGAGGAGAAGAAAACCAGTTATAGATTCATTTGACAGATGAGATTAGATAGTTTGTACTCGCACTCTGAGAAAAACCAGCCAATATGCATTTGAAGGTTCTCGCAAGGCACCTTCATCCGATGGCTGATCCGGGTCATCGCGCTGGGGTTACAACTGGCTCCTCTACTCAACCAGGGGAGTCAGTCCAGTTGCTTACTCCCAGAAATACACTGAATTATTATGGCCAAAAGCAAAGGCGTTCGCATCATTGTCACACTCGAATGCACCGAATGCAGAACAGCAACTGCTGCTGAAAAACGCAGTCCTGGAGTCTCTCGCTATACAACAACTAAAAACCGAAGAAACAATCTTGAAAGGCTCGAACTGATGAAATTCTGCCCACAACTCAACAGAATGACTCTTCATCGCGAAATAAAATAGAAGAAAAATATAATGCTTGCAAAACAGCACACACCAAATAATCTCGTCTCAAATAAACTTTGGCTATCATTGTTTTTACCAAAGCACGGGCGAGCGCATGCCTTGAGCAATTCATTTTGTGCAAAAAACCAACAACGACAACCGCATATTGGCCAACGCATGAAACACATCACTGAGTCATCACTGATCAACACTAATCAATCAATACAAACATCGATCAGTAGAATTTAGGACACAGCCTAATTCAGCAGCAGCTACTTTACGCAAAGCAGCGATCTATTCTTGACTAACATTGAAGCCTTCGCACACATCATTGACCTCGCTAACAGAACGACTGACACGGCCACTTATGAGTATTTAATGAGAGAAGCGCAGGAAATCATGCTCGACAAAAACAAGGAAGATATAGATTATTGTGATTTTAGACAATTGGTAGAGGAGCGGCTCGCGAATCAAACACTCAAAACAAAAGAGCAAGGCTGCACATAATTGCAGAATGACTAGCACCAATTATTATCATTTTAGCAGAAAATAGTCAAGACCAAGATATTTAGAATCGCGCCGATTTATAAACAAAAAATAATACTCAAAAAATACACTTATATCAGGCAATCAAGGTAGCATAATGCTTGCAGATCAATCCCCCTCAATATAATTACAAACCTCAGGCTTTTTTTAATTAGCATCACTTACACGGGAGTGCATCATTTCAAACGTAGTACTACGACATCTGAGCGACATGGTCCTATTCACAACACGAAAATGAGATTGGGCAGTTCACTCCAGCCTGAGCTGTTCAAACAATGATTCTGATCATGTCAGTCTCATTGGGCGCCATCTGGCTCTTCTTCCCTCCAGGTTCAAGAGCCAGAGTGTCGCTTCAACCAAACCAGAACAATTGATTGGTCTTGTCTTTGCCCATCGATAACTGGCGTTGATGTTTTCTACTTCTCACCATCAACACAATGTCTCAAAAAACATCCCGGTTTTTCAAACTTGATGCATCGGTATTAGAAGCGCAAATGCGCTGCGGAACGGAATGGCCAATAGGCCTTGTTGATGCAATTGCAGAAGCCCATCGAACCACAGTTGAAAATGTCATTGAGCGTCAACGCGTTTTAAGGTCAACGGACCCACACGATCATAAATAAAACGTTTATTTTTGAGATTATTTTAGTTTTCCCATGTCCTTATCAGGATTCGAAATTTCTGTAGGTTGAATCACATCAATTGCACTAACAAGCAGCTTGGTTCTGTTTCTCTACAAAGCATTTGGCGAAAAACAAATGGGCATGAGCAAATCTAAAGAAGGAGTGACAGCCAAAGCAGCGCCTTCAACTCCTAAACAAGGAACAACAAAACCCTGGCTTTACTGAAAGCAAAGTAAGCACTTCAACCAACAATCTCATGTCTAAAATTTTTATTCCATTGTTCACTGCATTGCTTTTGAGTGCATGCGGACTCAATAGTGAATCGGGTGTCTCCTCTAATGATGGTGATGCTAAAACCACAGCGGACCAAAATACCAAAACACCAAGCATTGGTCTGAGTTCAGAACCGAGTATTGGGAAATCAGTGTTGCTGGCTTCACTCAAGGATGGAGGATATGTCATTTATTTTCGTCATGCAACGACGGTGAAGGATTACGCAGACCAAGCTGATCCTCTGATGAGCCTTAATGATTGCAGTTCACAGCGAAAGCTGAGCACTCAGGGCATCAAGGAATCCTACGAAATTGGCATGGCATTTGCTGCAAAGGAGATCCCAGTCGGTGAAATTATTGTTAGTGAGTATTGCCGGTCCTGGAAAACAGCAAACCTTGCATTTGGAGAATGGACCCAAAAAGATTCCCGTTTAAACTTTTTACCTTATGAGGATTACACCAAAAGTAATGTTGAACTGATGAAAAAGAATGTCATGCCTTTATTAACGCGCCCACCTCTACCAGGAACCAACAAAGTCATTATCGGACATGATGATCCTTTTGAAGCCGTGACAGGAATTTATCCTGAACCGCAAGGAATCGCATACATCCTTCAGCCCGATGGGGGAAAAAGCTTCAAGATCATCGATAGTGTGTTGCCGTCTGAGTGGGCAACACTCTGAGCAAGACAGCCACTCTGATCCTTGATCATTTGACTTGATAGATGTTTAGGATCTAACACTCGATTGATGCGTTGCCAACATTCAAGGCATCGCAGAGTAGGATAATTACCGTGTCGACCTTGGACGGGTTTCGGCAAATTCAAAGCGATCTATCTCTCGTAGGCAATTCCGGGAGGTAGATTTTTTCAATAGATCTTTAATAAATAAACCATGTGTGGCTGAAGCATGGTTTGTACGAAGCTGCAAATCATGCAGACCCAAGTACAATACAGAGAGTACTGCATTCTGTGCGCGGGTATATTTGATACAATTCCTGCCATCAATTGGCTGCAATCAGATGCCAGATTAACTCTCTTGTCAAAGCAAAATAATTTCATTGGGCAGCTCAAAGAATTCAATCCAGATGATCAAATGATCCACATCATTAGATTAAAAACAAAGTACTCGAATCAAATGACTCTTTGACCGGTTAAATATGACTTACCCCTGCAAAGCTATGTAAAAGCAGATTTATTCGACAGACAACACTCATTATGTTTTTTATGCCGCATCTTTCTGAAAATGCAGTCTTACGGAAGTTCATCAGTCACTTATGACTGGTGGGCTGGAAATGCAGGAGTCGCGAAGCGCAGCGGTTCTTTCATTGCAGCCCACGCTGCCCATGCAGGTTTAATCATGTTTTGGGCAGGTGCATTCACCTTGTTTGAGTTGGCCCGTTATGACGGAACACTGCCAATGGGAGAACAAGGGCTGATTTTGATTCCACATCTCGCCGGCCTTGGCTTCGGCGTAGGGGAAAGCTCTGTAATCGTTGACCAACAACCCCTCATCGCGATCGCAGCATTCCATCTGGTTTCGTCTGCTGTTCTTGGAGCAGCTGGAATCTGGCATACACTTCGAGCTCCCAGGGACCTTTCAGAGGCTGAAGGCCGCGCCCAAAAGTTTCATTTTGAATGGAGTGATGACAAAAAGCTCACGTTCATCCTGGGGCATCACCTGATTTTTCTCGGCCTGGGTGCCATTGCCTTCGTTGAATGGGCAAAACGACATGGAATTTACGACAGCGCCATCGGAGCTGTTCGACGGGTTGAACCAAATATTGACCTCGGTATGGTGTGGAGTTATCAGGCTAATTTTCTTTCCATCAGCAGTCTTGAAGACGTGGTGGGTGGCCATGCTGTTTTGGCCTTCATTCTCACGATTGGTGGTGTTTGGCATATCATCTCTAGGCCTTTCGGACCCTTCAAAAAGGTCTTGATCTACAACGGCGAATCGATCCTGTCTTACTCGCTTGCCAGTGTAGCTCTGATGGGATTTGTGACCGCCATTTGGTGTGCTCAAAACACAACAATTTACCCCGTTGAGTTGTATGGCGATCCGTTGAAATTGAATTTCGCTTTCTCTCCCTATTTCAGCGACGCAACTGCTCTTGAGGGTGGTGCCCACTCAGCCCGAGCTTGGCTGGCCAATACGCACTTTTACCTTGCATTCTTTTTCCTGCAAGGACATTTTTGGCATGCCTTGCGCGGCATGGGCTTTAACTTTAAGCGCGTTTCTGAGGCGCTTGACAACATGGGAAATTCCAAGGTCAGTGCCTGATTGATCTGCCTTTGCTGATGCACCCCTCATCTCATTGAGATGGGGGGTTTCTTTATTTTTTGCCATTCAGGCAAATATCCACTACAGCAGCCCCAGTACATGAAAAACGGCAAGGGAGCGCAGACAAAGAAGCCTTTAGCAGCGGTCAGCCTCGATTGACCTCGAATCCAATGAAAGGACCCTTGGCTCAGAACACAAATGTCGTCTTGATCAGACCGCCCAGTTGCTGGAAGGTTGAACCATTCGGTGTGAGCTCACCCATCGGTCGCGACAGATAGAACAGCGCCGGGGTGACGCTGATGTTGTCGGTCACTTGGAACTGATACCACCACTCCCAGATGAACTGGCCATCGGCAGCCGTGTCGCCACCACGCAGATCCGTCGCAAAAACAGGCTGGCCCACAGCCATTCCGGCGTTGTTCCCTGCCATCAACATATCGCTCCATTCCAGTCCAGCCCTCCAGGACTGACTGGTGCTGACCTGGCCCTTGCGCTGGGTGTCGGATTGATTGATGCCCCAACCGAGCGACAGCGAAGGAAGCCAACCGCTCTCCAACGGCTGCCAGAAACCACCGAGGCCATAGGCGTGGGTCTCGCCCCGATCACTGAAGCGATCACTGGCGAAGGGTGTGGCATACACGATCAGGTCTTGACCGTTCTGAACCTTTGAATACAGGGCAGCAACACCCCAGTTCTCACCCTCCCAACCCAGCTGCAGGGTGCCGGTCCCTCCCGCATCGTCGGTGGCGAAACCACCGGAACGGGTGTCGCTTAATGCACCATTGGCCGCCACATAGTTGGCCGACGCGCGAGCTCCACTTTCCGCGGCCCAGCTGATGCCCACGCCCGCACCTTTGTTTTTGTTGTAGGCCCCCGGAGCTCCATTCACCGTGAGCACATCAAGGATCGGATCACTGGGATAGACGCTGGGCCAGATCGCGAGCATGTCCTCCTGGCCAACAATCGGGCCGGTGGTGATGGTGATCTCATCTCCCAACGGGAAGGTATAGAAGAGTTTGTCGATCGCCACCAGATTGGGGCGATCACCCTCCTGAAAAGCAGTTTCCAAGATGGCGAGGCCCGACGGCCCTCCACTGCCGAAGACGTTGCCGTCTCCGTCGAAGTTGCCGCCACGCAACACCGTGGTCAATTGATCCTTGCCGGTGAAGGAGGTGGCCAACCCCAGCTGAAGGTCGTAGTTGAACGTGGTGCCGCCCAACGCTTCATTGCTCTGGGAACGCAGCCGGGACGCGGATCCCTTAAAGCAGCTGGCTCCGAACACCCAGGTGGCTTGTCCATTGAGTTTGGTGGTGGTTGAGAACTGGGTGGCTTCCAGTTCGCCGACGCGGGCCTCGAGGCCGTCAACGCGACCCTTGAGGATGGCCAGCTCGGTTTCGAATTCCTTGAGCAGACGACGCAGCTCGTCGGTCACTTCGGTGATCCGGTCGAGGCAGGCGTTAAGCAGGGCAGCCGCTTCGTAGCGGGTCATCGCCCGGTTGCCACGGAAGGTGCCGTTGGGGTAGCCGGCGACGCAGCCGTAGGTCTCCACCAGGTTGGCCAGAGCCTGATAGGCCCAGTCGGTGGGGTAAACGTCAGAGAATTGGGTAACGCTGGTGACCTGATCAAGGCTGTTGCCACTGGCAGTAGCCGCGTAATCAGAAACGTCGTTGATGTTCAGCTCGGCGGCATTGGCTGCTGGGCTGTTGACAACAGCCAAAGGGGCCAGAAGGCCAAGGGCAGCAGGAGCCACCAGCAGTTGCCAAACAAGCGTCATGGGTCGAGGGCGATTTGCCCATGACGCAACATCCGTCTCTAGGCGTCAAGCCATCTGGGCAAGACGCAACAAGAGGTTTCAGTCGATCAGGGCAACCCAGGCGAAGGCCATACCGATGCCCATCCAGATGCCGGCACCAAGCCGTTGCCCCTGGGAGCCGAGGCGCTCAACCAGGGTCTTGGACCAGTTGCTCACCACCAGCAGCAGTGCGCCTTGGCCAATCAACAAGCCCAGGAAATAGGTGAACAGCGGGGTGGGTTCCGCTCCAACGATGGTGCTACCGAGCAGAAAACCGTGCAGGGCCACCAGCGGCAGCAACCAACGGGAGGAGGCCACGGTGAGAGCCATCAAACCCTCCACCACCAGGCTGAGGGAGACCATGGCCTCCGCCCAGGGAGCCACGGCATCCGGCAGGGGAATGAACTGCGACAGAACACTGCCGCCCAGGCCAGCAGCCAGCAGAGGAATCACCCAGGCGCGGGGACGTTGCAGGCCGATGAAGGCGATGGCCAGCAGAAACAGGAGATGGTCGGGACCCAGCAGCGGGTGACCAACGCCACTGAGTAATCCCTGCAGGGGGGTGAGGGCAGCGCTGTCGCCCATGCCAAAGGGGTGGTGGGCGAAAGCCGGACTGGCTAGGAGAAGAACCGCCAGAAGCGAAGGGCCGGCGATCCGCAGCGGCCTGCGCAGGGCCAGTGGCAAAGAATTCAAAAGTCGATCCTCGTCGGTTTGATCTGGCGGGCGTTCTGACTGACGTGGGCGGAGGGCCGACGTTTCACAGCTGCGGGACAGCGGCAGATTTTCACTGCTCTTTCCCCGTTTCCTTCAGCGGCTGTTCCCCGCTGAAACCAGCACCCCACCCTACCGGCGCCTGGCCGTCCCGCCTGACCAACAATCATTCGGCCTGTGGCGGTGCATCGGCAAGGTCGGTGGTGTGGAAATTCCAGCGATCACCGTCTTCCAGCCAGAGCTCCCAGGCCAGGCGGCGGCCGCTCCGTTTCAGTCGCAGCTGGCCGCCAAAACCCGCCGGAGAGGGCTGATAGAGCTCGGTAATGTCGTCAACAGGGGCTCCATCCCGGGTGAACACCTGCTCCACCTGTTCACCAAGCCGGGCCGTCAGGTCGCTGCGCAGCTCTTCAACCGTCACGCCGGCTGGCTCGAGAAATCGAGCACCAGATCGCCGACGTCATCCCGGCTGATCTGGAAACCGAAGCCATCAACGGTGCCGGTCCACAGGCCTGTATCGAGATCGGCCTCGATCCCCTCCAGCTGCTCCACCTTGTGATCGAAGAGCAGCCCGAAGCAATGGGCCGCGACCTGGGCGGCCTGGGACGCATCCATGTCATCGAGTTCGTGGGCTTCCACCGGACACCCATCGAGCAGTTCGGCATCGATGACGTTGCCGGACCCAACGTCCTCCACAAGAGCTTGCAAGCCAGCCAGATCGTTCATTGCCTTCGCCGTTGAAGCAACACACGCAACACCATCATCCCTGGGCCAGAGCGGCGGTGAGGGCCGTGTCCACGCTCAAGGTGCGCGATCCCAGATGCACGGGCTGCGCGATCACCTCCTGGGCCAATTCCAGTTCAAACGGAACAAAACCGCCCTCGGGCCCCACCATCACCACGGCCGTCCCCCTTGGGGTGTCGCGCAAGGGAAGGGATGCCCCCATCTGGGCCATCCAGCAGGGCCGTCCAGCACAAAGATCCTTGAGCTGGTCTTCGACGAAGGGGCGAAAGCGCCTGTGCTGATGCACCCGGGGCGCCACCGTGTCGCTGGCGCGCTCCATCCCAGCAAGCAGCGCATCGTTCACCTTCTCTGGTGCGAGCAAAGGCGATTGCCAATAGCTCTTTTCAACCCGAGCGCAGTTGATCAGGTGAAGGTTTGCCACCCCGAATTCGGCCACGGTGCGGAACAGACGTCGCAGCACCTTGGGCCTTGGCAGAGCCAGAACAATGTCGAACCGATGGCGGGGCGGCGGTGGCTGGTTGAGCTCCACCTCCAGCACCACTGCATCTGCATCGAGCGCGCAGATGCGGCCCTGGCCGAGATCGCCACCTAGCTCACCAACCAGGATGCTGTCGCCCACCGCAGCCCGAAGCACCGAACGGATGTGATCCGCCCGCCGATCCACAAGACGAACTTTCCGTTCATCCAGCCAATCCGAACGGTTCAGAACAACGATATTCATGGCTGGATCTCTGGGAGCAACACCACGCCGTCGCCAACAGATCCGTCAGTTCAGCACAACAATCCCCGCGGCCCACAATCCTCAGCAGTGTTCGAACACCCCGGGGATCAACTCCCGCTCGCGGCGCGACTGAAACTCAGCGTCGGCAGCACGCAGCGCCGCAGGATCATCCTGGAACCAGCAGCCATAAAGAAGATTCAGGATCCGATCCACATCGAGATCACGATCAGCCACGTCCTGCCAGAGGCGTTGGCTTAATTCGGCATCAGCCAGCTGAAATTGAGCCTGGGCCAGACGTCGGGCTGCGTCGAAATGGGCCGGTTGCAACTGCCGCGACGGTGAGTCGTACTGAAGCAACCGTCCCTGGATCGTTTGGAGCAAGCCCATGCCATCAGCTTTGCTGCATTCAGATTGAATCCGCAGATGCCGATCGACAATGGGTCCTCATGCTGATTCTCAAAAAACGGGCCTAAGTTCGATTTAGATGCCTTGCCGTGATGCCCCCTGAGCGTCAGAGGCAAGTTGCAGCAGGCCTGCTGATATTGGGTGCCGTAGCTGCGATCCTTCTGCCGTTCATTTCAGCGACGCTTCTCACCCTTGCGCTTGGTGGGATTGCCTTCTCCGCAGGGGTGAGTCAACTGCTGCGACTCGGCCAAGACCAGGCCGGTGGCAAGTTGTTTCGTCTGCTTTCCGCCCTGCTTTACATCGGCGGGGCGCTGTTCATCCTGATTGACCCCATCAAAGGAGAAATCAGCCTGACCCTCTTCGCCGGGGTTGTGGTGTTGGTGGAGGGAATCATGGAACTGGCGGCGGGGGCCACTTCAAAAGCGCCGATGGCCGGACTTGTGCTGCTCGATGGCTTGCTCTCCGCAGGCATCGGCCTGCTGTTGGTGCTCAAGTGGCCCAGTGACAGCGTCTGGGCTCTGGGAACACTCTTCGATATGACCCTATTCTCATCGGCCCTGAAACTTCTGCAGAAGCCCAGTGGAGCAATTGTCTGAATCAGACTTTTTATCTTCGCAAGGGGAAAACTTGAACATTGGGGTCAGGTTGATCCATCCCAACATCGCTTAAAGAGCATTCAACAAGCATCAAATCCCAACAGGATCCTGTCCTGCAAGTCAGCGTGATTGAGGCCTGGACGATGCAATTGCAGGGCCGGAAGAAGATCGAGCACAAGATTGTTGGCCCGGCGGGATTCCACACAAACGCCGACACTATCCCCCCTGGACCGCGCCAGACGGATCTGATCCATCACCAGCTGCAACTGGAACACATGCTGGTCGAGGCTTCTGGCGTGGGCAGCCCCGCTGAGGCTGCAGCCCAGCAGCAGCGCCAACCACCAACCCTGTGATCGCATCGGCATCGCACCACCAGAAGGCATCCCCCCTCAACGTCCCATGCCGCCTCCCCCTGGGGTGAGCATGCGAATGGCCTCGCCCGCCTGGAGCTCCAGCTGCACGGCACCAGGCAGGGGATGAGCCACCCCCTCACAGTCCAGCCGCAGGTTCTCGCCACAGGCACCACTGCCCCCCCCGTTAAGACCGAACGGGGCCACCTGCCGCGAGCCACTGATCAGCGACACACTCATCGGCTCGAGGAAACGTATCGTGCGTTCCAAGCCGTCGCCCCCGGGCCACCGGCCCTGGCCGCCACTGCCGGAGCGCACCGCGAAGGATTCCAAGCGCACCGGATAACGACTCTCCAGCACCTCGGGATCCGTCAGCCGCGAATTGGTCATGTGGGACTGCAGCCCCACCGATCCGGCATAGCCCTCACCAGCGCCGCCACCACCGGCCACCGTTTCGTAGTACTGGCAGCGGCCATTGCCGAAGCTGACGTTGTTCATCGTTCCCTGGCCGGCCGCCTGGGCGTCGAAGGCCGCAAACAGCAGATTGCAGAGGGCCTGAGACACCTCCACATTGCCGGCCACCACAGCGGCGGGGGGCCGCGGATTCAACAGACAGCCCTCAGGGACCACCAGATCAAGCGGCGCGAAACAGCCCTCGTTCAAGGGGATGTCGCTCTCGAGGAGACAACGGATCACGTACAGCACAGTCGCCCGCGTCACCGCCAGAGGGGCATTGAAATTGCCTGGCCGTTGGGGCGATGTTCCGCTGAAATCCAAACGCAACCGTTGGCGGTTGGGATCAAGGCACACCTGCACCACCAGGCAGGAGCCGTCATCGAGGGCCAACTGATGCCGGGCATCCGTCAGGCGCAACAGCAGCCGCTGAACGCTGCGGGCTGCGTCCTGCTGCAGCAGGGTCATCTGCTGTTGCACCAGGGTGTGCCCCTCCCGCTCCACGAGGGATTGAAGCGCCACAATCCCCGCCTGATTGGCCGCCACCTGCGCCTGCAGATCGGCCAGCAGTTCCGGAAGGTTGCGGGGCGGCGTCGCCATGCCGCTGCACACCGCTTCCAAATCAGCGGCGAGAACCCGGCCCTGGCGCACGAACAGCTGGTTGCGCAGTAGCAGGCCCTCATCAGAGATGGTGCGACTGAAGGACGGCATTGATCCAGGAGCGATGCCACCGACATCGGCGTGATGGCCACGGCTGGCCACAAAGAAGCTGGGCTGATCCCCGTTGCAGAACACCGGCGAGATGGCGGTGATGTCGGGCAGGTGGGTGCCGCCATGGAAAGGATCGTTGCTGAGCAGCGTGTCGCCGGGCTGCAACGGTGCGACATCACCGGTCGCCACCTGGACCAACAGGTCGCGCACGCTGTCGCCCATCGATCCCAGGTGCACCGGAATGTGGGGGGCATTGGCCACCAGGGAACCCGTGGCATCGAACAACGCGCAGGAGAAATCCAGGCGCTCGCGGATATTCACGGAACGACTGCTCTGGCGCAGCTGTTCCCCCATCTGTTCGGCGATCGCCATGAAGCGATGGCGAAACAGTTCCCCCTGCAACGGGTCGTGGGCACCGGCCTGTGCCAGCTCCGATGATTCGTCTGCAGGATGCGAGCGCTCCAGCAACAGCGTGCCACCCTCCAGCACCCGGGCCTGCCAGCCCGGCTCCAGCACCGTGCAGCCCGTGGCTTCAGCGATCAGGGCTGGGCCGGCAATCCGCTGATTCAGCCGCAGGGCACTGCGGTTCAGCAACGGCACCTGCGTCCAACCGCTCGACTCCAAGTGCATCGACACCTGCGGCGATAGCTCCGCCTCTGGCGTTGGTTCGGCCACCTCAGCTGTGGCTGTGACTGTGGCTGTGGCATCAAACTGTTGGGGTGCTGTGATCTCAACATTGAGCTGTTCGACAATCAGGGCCTGATCGGCATCAATGCAGTAGCCGTAGCGTTGCTGATGGCTCGCCTGGAAGGCCGAGATCACGGCATCAACGCCTTGCTCTGCGGACCAGATGAGCACCAGGGTCTGCTCGGCAGAGGGATAACGCAGGTCCAGGCTGACCCAGACCTCCGGCAGCCCCGCATCGGCATCAGCGCCATCTCCCTGGCGACGCAAGGTCTCCTGCGCTTCAGCCATGAGCCGCTCCACCTGATCCGGCAGGGCCGCCAACAGTTCAGGCGAGAGAGCAGCGCCGAGATGCACCTGCCGCCGGCAGCGCTGACGGGCCTGACCCATGCCGAAGGCGGAGAGAACGCCGGCCATGGGATGCAACAGCACCGTGTTCAGCCCCAGTTCATCCGCCAGGCGACAGGCGTGCTGACCACCAGCCCCCCCATAGGCCACCAAGACCCCGCCGCGAATGTCCTCACCGCGATGCAGCGACACCCGGCGGATCGCAGCGGCCATGGTTTCCACCGCCAATTGCAACGCACCGGATGCCACCCGCTCCGGGGTCTGCCCCAGCGCTGCCGCTAGCTCCGCGAAGCGATGCCGCACCACCTGCACATCCGGTGGTAGATCCCCGGACGGGCCGAACACCGCCGGGAAGCGGTCCACCTGAAGCCTCCCCAGCAACAGGTTGGCGTCAGTGATGGTGAGCGGTCCGCCGGCGCGATAGCAGGCCGGGCCAGGTTGCGCTCCGGCGGAGCGGGGCCCCACCCGCAGCCGCTCCCCCTGGAACTCCAGCACCGATCCGCCTCCGGCCGCCACGGTTTCAATCGGCAGGCGTGGGGCCAGCAACTGCAGGCCGGCGATCTCGGTCTGCTCCTTCACTTGCCGCAAAGCCTGCGCATCGGCGCAAGCCACACAGAACACATCCGTCGACGTGCCCCCCATGTCGAAGCCCAGCACCGGCACTCCTTCAAAACCGGCCATCCGCGCCGCAGCGATCGCCCCGACCATGCCGGCCGCGGGCCCCGAAAGAATGGTGTCTTTCGCTTGCAGCCGGTCTGGAGCCTGCAACGCTCCGCTGGAGGTCATCACCCGCAGTGGCGTGGCAGCGCCCAGCGCCCCTTGCACCTGCTGCAGGTAGCCATCCAGCACCGGATGCACGGCTCCCTCCACCAAGGCCGTCTGCCCCCGCGGCACCAGCCGGGGCATCACACTCACCTGGTGGGAGCAGACCACGGTGCGAAAGCCAAGTTCGCGCAGCAATGCGGCGCAGCGCTGCTCATGGGCTGGGTTGCGCTGGGCATGCAACAACGCCACCACGGCGACGTCCAGGCCGGAACTGCGCTGCTCCTCAAGACGCCGCCGCAGCGGCTGATCCAGCACGAGGGGCTCCACCTCCTCACCCCCGGCATCAAGCCGACCGGCCAGCTCCAGCACCATTTGCGCAAGGAAGGGGCGCTGGGGCTGCTCGAGCGCGAACAGATCGTCGCGATGTTGATCGCCGATCCACAGCTGATCCCTCAGCCCGGCATTGGTGAGCAGCAGCAAAGGAGCACCAACCCCCTCAAGCAGCGCATTGGTGGCCACGGTGGTACCGAGACGCACGTCGTCGACGTCCGCCAGATCCACGGGCGGTGAAGCCAACGCCAACATCGCCTTCATGGCCGACACCGCAGGGTCTCCATGACCGGCCTGCTCCGAGAGCACCTTGCGCACATGCAGCTGGCCTTCTGGATCGCGACCGATCAGATCGGTAAAAGTGCCACCGCGATCAATCCAGAAGCACCACCCCATCTCAGGCCCTGGCCAACGTCGTCCCAGCCTGCCGCGCAGGCCGATCAACAAACCATGTCGACGCCCCCCGATGGGCGAGCTGAACTGAGAACGTTGAGAGGCAACTGCCGCCCGAACGCTTGGACAAGCTCGCCACGGCCTGGGCGATCTTTCAGGGGTTACTGCTGGAAGCCGTTCCGTTTCTCCTGCTCGGCGTTGCCATCGCAGGGCTGGCCCGATGGGCCGTGCCACCGGGTGCCTGGATCGAGCGGCTCCCCAAGAACCCTGTGCTAGCTCCGATAATCGGGGCCTTGATGGGTTTTGCCCTCCCGGCCTGCGAATGCGGCAACGTTCCTGTCGCCCACCGTCTGCTGGCCAGCGGTGCACCGATGGGCACGGCCTTCGGCTTTCTGTTTGCAGCTCCGGTGCTGAATCCCATAGTGCTGGCCAGCACCTGGGCGGCGTTTCCTGATCAGCCCTGGCTGCTGGTGGCCCGGCCATTGGGAGCCTTTCTGCTGGCGATCCTGCTGAGTTTGTTGCTGGTGCAACTGCCCGAGACGCAGCTCCTGGCAACGGCGTTGCTGGAGGAACGCCGCATCAGCCAGCCCCTCAGCAACCTGGGGCTGCTGCAGCGCAGCAGTGGCGTAATCGGCGGATCACCCAGTCCTCCCCGATCCATGAACGGCAGCCGCCTCAAGGCCTGGCAGGTGCTGGACCAGAGCTGCCGCGAATTTCTCGATCTGCTGGCTCTGCTGGTGCTGGGGTGCGTAATTGCGGCCCTGGTGCAGACCTGGCTGCCGCGCAGTTGGCTGTTAGCCGTGGGGGGCGCGCCGACAGCATCGATCCTGGCCTTGATGCTGCTGGCCGTGGTGGTGTCGGTCTGCTCCAGCGTGGATGCCTTTCTTGCCCTGGGGTTTGCCGCTCAAATCACCCCAGGAGCCCTGCTGGCCTTCCTTTTGCTGGGGCCCGTTGTGGATCTCAAACTCGCGGGCCTGTTCACCGTGCTGATGCGGCCAAGGGCGATCCTGATCACGGCGATCGGTGCCAGTCTTGGCGTGCTGCTGATCGGTCAGTGGATCAACCTGTGGCTGCTGTAAGGGGCCGGTCGAGTTGAAGCGCGCAACCCTGCTGCTGCTCTGGGGCCTAACGCTGTTGTGGAGCTTCCACAGCGGACGCCTCGATCTGCTGCTTCGCGGGGTTTTTCACGGCCTGGTGGGGGTCACCGGCCTTGTCTTGCTGATGCTGGGCGTGGCCGTTCTGCTGAAAAGAGAGAAGCAAGACGAACGCTGGCGCTGGCCCTGGCTGCTCAGCGGTGTGATGGCTGCGCTGGTGCTGATCCTTCCGCCCAGCCCCTCCTTCAGCGATCTGGCCAGCAACCGCCCCCAGGGCCTACCCGATCCACCGGAATTGGCCTTTGTTCTTCCCCCCGAACAACGCAGCCTCACGGAATGGGTGCGCTTGCTTCGCAGCCAATCTGACCCTGATCTTGTGGAAGGCAATCCTGTGCGCATCAGCGGTTTTGTCTGGAGGCAACCCCAGGGCCCGCCGCTGATCGCCCGACTCACGGTGCGGTGTTGCCTGGCCGACGCCACGCCCGCTGGCCTGGCGGTGGAGTGGCCGGAGTCGTTCAGCCCCCAAACCAACCAATGGTTGGCCATCGAGGGAACGATGAGCGTGCAAATCCGGAACGAACGGCGCATCCCCGTCGTGATTCCTGAAAACATCACACCGATTGCCAGGCCCGAGCGGCCCCTGGAACCATGACGCGTCGGCCCTTGCTGCTGATGCTGATGGCCTGCGCCGCTGTTCTGGGGCAGCAACAGCTGCTGTTGCGACAGCCTCCACGTCTGCTGCGCTTGGTGCCCCAGCAGGTGCAAAGCGGCAGCGCAGCTCTGGATCTGCAGTTCAGTCGCCCGATGGATCGGCCCCGGGTCAGCGAGGCCACCCGAATCACTCCGGCCGTGCCCCAGCAGTGGCTGGGGGAGACGACATCACTGCGGATGGTGATCGATGCGGATGTCGTGCCCAGGGCTCCGCTCGAACTATCGATCGCAGGGGACGACCAACGCGGGCTGCAGCTGGAACAGCAGCAATGGTGGTGGGACCCAAGACCCTGGCTGATCGCGACGCGACCTGTGCCGGAAGGCGAGCAGGTTCAACTGCAGACGCGATCGGGAGCGTGGATGCCGATCAGTGGGGTCTGGCCCGCCATCCCCAGCGTCGTCCCCCTCGGAAATGGTCGAGGCATTGCGCTGGTGGGACGCGATCAGAACGGCACCGAACAGGTGTGGTGGGACCAGCTGACGCCCCGCAGCACCGCCAACCGTCTGGCGGCCTTGGGGCCGCCAACGCTGAGTCGCACAGAACCCCTGTTGAAAGGGGAGGTGCTCTTCGCCCATCTCAGCAGCAATCTCAATGGTGATCTGCTGGTTCAGAGCGGTGGCTTCCAGCCGGGCAGCGACCAAGCCCTGTTGCTGCAGGCCGATGGCAAACGCAAAGCTCTGGCTCTGAAGCCCTCCGGGCCGATGCAGTTGCTTCCGGCTGGAGGGGGGGTGGTGATGCCCAGCAGCAACGGGCTGAGCCTCCGGCCCCTGCAGGCAAGCGAGCAAAAGCCGCAGATGCTGCCGGGCAGCCGGGAGCTGGGGGCCTTCTGCGGTGCTTCAGGACGGGCCGTGTTGATCCGGCACTGGCCGGATTACAGGCGCTCGATCGAGCTGGTGGTTCCCGGGCAAGCACCAAAGCAACTGCACCTCGGTGATCAGGCGGTGCTGGGGGTGGCCTGCGACAACCGCGGCAAACGGATCTGGGCTGTGCTGGGGCGCTGGGAGCAGCAACGGGGCAATCACGAACTGGTGCTGATCAGCGACGCGGGAGAAGTGACACAAAGCAGGGCCCTGGAACCATGGACGCTCAAGGCGGGCAGCCCTATCCAGTGGAACCCTGTGACGAATCAATTGCTGATGACGCTGACCCGACCAAAGCAAACCCATGCCCGTGCCGGCCTGATCGATGGCGACAGCTTGAAGCTCATCAAGGTGATCAACACACCCATCAGCGAAGCCCAGTGGCTGAATGCAGGCTGATCAGCAAAAGCTGAACAACAAAAAAGGAGGGCAAAACTGCCCTCCTGTTCAAACAAAATTCGAGCGATTGTTGAGACTTAGAAGCTGAACGTCACACCAGTGCCGACATGGTGCTGCCAACCTTCACCCCAGCCCGGTGCATCTTCCCAGCTGTAGGTCTGCTGCCAGTGCAGGAACAGCGTTGCATCACCGATGGGAACCGAAAGTTCAATTTCACCGGCCAAATCTGTACGGGGATCCAGTCCTGCGTAGCTACCGGGAACATAGAAACGAGGTCCAGCTTCAATCATCAAGGAGATTTCATCACCACCAAATGTGAAGCCCAAGCCCACACGAGGGTCGGTGTAGTTGCCCACATACATGCCATCGGATTCCCAGCCCTGACGGTGATCCACTGACAGATAAACACCATTCACCAGATCTTCGATGCCATCGCCAAGGGCAAAGTTCACATCTCCATCACCAAGAGCCCAAGTCACCTTTGCACCGAGCTCGTTCTTCAAGCCCTGAATGTCCTCACCCTGATCTTGTGTGACGTAATAAGGGTTCCAGGAAAGAGCAATGCTTAAACGGTCATTGGGTGCATAGCGGGCCTGCAGAAAGCCTCTGATATCGGTGCGTTTGAAATCGGTATCGTGCTCATGACCATGATCATCATGGTCGTGATCATCATGGTCGTGATCATCGTGATCATGGTCGTCATGATCATCGTGGTCATCATGATCGTCGTGGTCGTCATGATCATCGTGGTCGTCATGGTCGTGATCATCGTGATCATGGTCGTCATGATCATCGTGGTCATCATGATCGTCGTGGTCGTCATGATCGTCGTGGTCGTCATGATCATCGTCGTGATCATGGACATGCACTTTTCCGTAAAAGTGTTCAGCCTCTCCCCAAACCAGAGCAGGGCCAACGGCAGCTTCGATCGCGAAAGAGCCGCCATTGCCGAGGCCCCACTCAAAAACGCCACCAAACATGCCATCAATGGCGTAATGCTTGGGTTCACCATCAAGGTTGATGTCAAAACCACCATGACCCTCGATGGTGATGATTGGCGTGAAGTCAAACTCGCCAGCTTCAAGAGCCTCTCCGCCACCACCATGGGAGCCGTGGGCGAAAGCCGCAGAACCCGCTGTAAACGGAAGGGCTAGCAAGCCGAGAAGCAGAAGCTTTGAACGGAAATGAGATGCCATGGGAGACGATCCTCGTCGGAAGGGTTGAAAACTTGGCGGGCGTTCTGACTTGCTCTTTGGGTGAGCTTTACAGCTGCGGGACAGTGACGGATTTTCGCCGCTCTTTCCCCGTTTCCTTCAGCGGCTGTTCCCCACTGAAACCAAGATGGAAGGTTGGTCGAGTTACATCACGGGAAATCAATGGATGTCCATTGATTTCAACAGCCGGTCAGCGGATCGCAGACCAGCTTTTGACCAAACGCGCAGCCTCAACCTGGTCACACTGACCACCCTGGCCATTAACCATCGTGCAGATGTTGTTCACAGCGGTGGAAACAGCAGTCTCACCTGAAGCAACACCTTCTCCATTCAAAGGTGTTGAACTGATGGGAACACCACTGCGCTTGCTGATGCGCTTGAGGGTTTTTGTTGCATCCCACGATGGCTTGAAAATCACCAGTACATCGGAGGCTTTGATCTCTTTGGTGATTGCATTAAGACTCGACGGCCTCAGCACACCTCCTGTGGTGTGACTATCCAACATTGCAATCTCACGGAAGCCAAAACGATCCGCCATGTGGGAATACGTTCTGTGATCGGTCGCGATGACGCGACGGCTTTCGGGAAGATCAGCGAACTGAGCGGCTCCCCATGAACTGAGGCCGTCAAATACAACCACCGCTTGGCTGGTTCGGCGTGACACACCATCATGGGTTTCAGTCGGCAGGGCCTTCTTCAATTCGCTGGAGATCGCGCGGATCATGCCGGCTGAAGCTTGGGGGTCGTGCCACACATGAGGGTCAGAACCGCTGTATCCAGGCAAAGCAACCTCTCCTACAGCAACAACCGGACCCGAAGAAGAAATCTTTCGTACAGATGGCGTGAGATTGAACCCGTTGTGAACGACCAGAGCGGCTCCAGCCAGCGTCTGACGATCACTGGGCTTCAACTGATAGGCATGCGGATTACCACCGGGTGGAATCAGGCAAGTCACTCGTGCCACATCACCAACAAGAGTCGTGGTGAGATCACACAGCGTTCCGTCAACGGCAACGATGTTGACCTGAGAAGCGTTGGCAGAGACTTGGGTTAGCCCCAGGATGAAAAGAGCAGACAGTGCGCTTTTTGTGCACCATGCCGGAACTCGCATCATCATCAGTGAGAATCATTCTCATCTTGATGAGGCCAGGGCTCCTGTCTCCACTTGAAAACCCAGTCCTTGAACCGACCACCTCAGCCTGGTGACGTCCTCCTTGCCTGATCAGTCCTCGGCCCTGTGTGCCGAACAACTCCGCTATCGATACGGAGAGCAAATGGCCATTGATGGAGTTTCGTTTGCACTGAGCAACGGAACACTGACGGCCTTGGTTGGGCCCAATGGCGCAGGCAAGTCCACGCTCCTCTATCTCCTGCAGGGTCGATTGCGCCAGTCCAGTGGTGCTGTGCATTGCAATGGCTCAATCGCGCTCATGCCTCAGAAAGCAGCCATTGACTGGAGTTTTCCAATCACTGTTGAGCAAATGGTGAAACTGGGCCAGCCGTCGCGCCAGGCATCAGCGTCCAGCCAATGCGTGGACTCCCTCCTGAAGCAGGTGGGTATGAACGGAATGGGATCAAGACGCCTGAACCAGCTGTCAGGAGGGCAACAACAGAGGGTGTTGCTGGCCCGCGCTCTGATGCAGAACGCCAGTGTTCTATTGCTGGATGAGCCCTGCAGCGCGATCGATCCACCAACACGGGCCCACCTACTGCAGGTCATGCGCCAACAGGCCGACCGAGGTCAGACCCTTCTGGTCAGCAGCCATGACTGGGGCAAAGCCCTCGACAGCTACGACCGAGTTCTGGTGATCAACAAACAACTGGTGGCCGACGGCACCCCCTCAGAGGTACGAAGCAC
This sequence comes from Synechococcus sp. CC9605, assembly GCF_000012625.1. Classification (NCBI taxonomy): domain Bacteria; kingdom Bacillati; phylum Cyanobacteriota; class Cyanophyceae; order Synechococcales; family Synechococcaceae; genus Synechococcus; species Synechococcus sp. CC9605. Next base: position 1,476,818 of record NC_007516.1, read on the forward strand.
GATCACGGATATGGACGGAATGATGGGGGATTGCTGTGCCTGATCTTGATTTCTGGTGGGGATTACCCCTGCTGATTTCGCTGTTGGTCGGAAGCCTCTGCCCAGCAGCCGGATCCCTGTTAATCACGCAGCGGCGAATCCTCCTGGCCAACTTGATGGCGCACTCGGTTCTGCCGGGTCTCGTGCTGGCCCTCGCATTTGAACTGGACCCCAGCCTCGGCGGTTTAATCAGTGGTCTAATCGGTGCATTAATCGCTGAACAACTGACCCAACGGTTCCGTGGAAGGGAAGAAGGAGCCATGAACACCGTTCTGGCCGGCTTCACCGCCCTCGGTGTTCTGCTTGTGCCGCTATTGCAAGCCCGTGTCGACCTGGAATCAATCCTGTTTGGAGACATCCTTGCCTCCGGCACCCCTGATCTGATTCGCACCACCATCTCGGCCGTTGCCTTGGTCCTACTGCTGATCGGTCAGTACCAGGATCTGGTCTTCATCGGTGTTGATCCGGAAGGGGCTCTCGCTGCAAAGCGCCCCGTGCGACAGATCCGATTTATCGCCATCGTGGTAACCGCGCTGGTGGTGATCAGCGCCATCACCGCTGTGGGGATTGTGCTGGTGATTGGTCTGTTGTGCGCTCCTGTGCTCATTCATGTGGAACGCAGCACCAGCCTGAAAAGTCTGATGCTGAAATCAGCGGGCACAGGATTGCTGCTCTGCGGGGGAGGGATGATGCTGGCGGTTCTCTGGGATTTACCCCCAGGACCGCTGATCGGGGTTCTTTGCATGGCTCTACTCATCGTGAGAAGGCCGTAATCACTGCTGCGACAGACGCAACATCCGATCAAGGCGGCGCCGCATTCGCCGCATCAATGTGCGTTCTTGCTCCTGGCGGAAGGTGCGCTGAAAGGCCAGGAATAACACAGTCAACGTTGAGGCCATCCCTACGCTGAACAGGGCGATCAAGCTTGCATCGTTCATGACTCCATTCACTCCGCTACTGAACAAAGGCGAACCAACCACCAGCCAGGGCTGCAATCAAACCACAGGCGAGGGCTTGAAGCACAAATTGGCCTGAGTCTTTTTTTTCCCAACGATCAATGGCCTTAGATGCCGTCACAAACGGTTCTTTGTCTTTGATCAGCTTTTCGAGATACCGCTCGATGAATTGATCATCGAGATCGAGCCGACGAAGCTTAGAACGGATCTGATTAAGTTCAAACTGATTCATCATTCGAAAATCTCACAACTTCGCAACCATGAACATTGAATTCCCGTTCCGATTGAATCAATTCTGAAAAGATTAACCATCTTTTAACAGAGCCAATCCAAAAATTTCTGGTTGATTACTTTAGCGAGACCGAACTCGTTACGTGGCCCTTCAAGAAAAGAAAGCTCACTGCTGTCATTTCAAGTAATCCCAAACTCGATTGATCACTAGCAAGTTCATCAAAATCCCTAAAAACCTTTGGCACTGCCGCGTCGCTTCGGTTGCATCACTTCAATCGTCTTTGGCCTTGTCTTACTGGAGTACCAAATACGTTGCGCTTCTTCATAGCTCTCCACATCCTTGAACGATCCATCACGCAACCAGACGCGGTAGTGGTGTCGGTCATAGGGTTCGGAACTGGTTTCAGTGAAGTGTTTCATGCAGCGAAAAAAGTAGTGACAAACAAGACCTGCTGGTCAATGAGACCCAAGTCTGGTGAACGCTGCGCGACGTGGATCTCGATACCGCTCCGCCACATGCTTGCCCCATAACCCTTCCCAGTAGAAAAAGATCACGCCATGACCGCGCTGGCGGGCCAGTCGAACTTTTTGCTCCAGAACAGCCATCGAAGTGGTGCGCTTGCCAAATCCCGCCAACACGCCAATCTGCGAAGGAATACCCCAGTCGCGGGCTTTGCGCAGAGCCGGCTGATCCAGGTCTTTGGCAAATCCTCGAACCGAATAGGCATAGTTCTGCACCACCAACTCTTCAATCAGCCCGCCCAAAGCCCAGAGCTCCCAGTCCTGCAACCAGAGGTTGTAGGCCGAACGAAAGGGGCCTGGAGACAAGCTGATCCGGGTGGAGAGGCCTTCCTGCTTGAGACGTTGCCGCAATTCACGCAGCAGCGAGGTGAGTTGATTGCGGCGCCATTTCATCCAATATCGATTGCTGTGATCCCCAGGAGGCGCCAGTCCCGTCTCCTGCCGGTAGAGCGCCAGGGTGGTGGGGTCATAACCGAAATGAACGGGCCAGGCGAAGTGATCGTCCAGTTGCAGGCCGTCCATCGGACAGCGCTTGAGGGTTTCCACCACCAAACCAATGAATCGGGCACGAACCTCCGGATGGGCTGGATTGAGCCAAGCCATCCGATGGTTGCCATGCATGGCCATCCAACGTTGGCCATTGGCTTTGGCCAAGACCCAGCTGGGGTTCTCATGAACAACAGCTGAATCAGCCGGTTCCATCAGGCCGTACTCAAACCAGGGCATCACCTTGATGCCGCGGCGCCGACCTTCCGCCGCCAGGGTGCAGATGGGATCAAGTCCGACCCCAGCCTTCTGCAGCGGTGGCTCCACCGGAGCGAAGCGGCTGCGATGAAAGGTGGTGCCTCGACTCCAAACGTTTGGCACCACGCGATTGAAGCCCGCATGCTGCAGCTGCTGCATCGCAGCGCTGATGCGCTTCCGGTCGTAATAGAGCTTGCTGGGGCTGTTGGTCAGCCACACCCCCATGGTGCTGCGGTTTCGGAGCAGCCGGTCCAGTCGAGACTCGGCCATCACAGGGGCCGGAAGCCCCGCCATCAGGCTGGCCAGGGCAACACCAATCAATGGCCTCCACCGTTGAGCCAACGCCGTTGAAGCACCGGGCATCAAGGATGGCCCGAATCAATCCTGACCAAGCCGAACCAAGCCCGCTCGTTCAACAGTCCATGGCCCCGAGCCAACGATCAGCGGAACATCGAGCTCACGGAGCTCTCTTCATGGATGCGCCAGATGGCTTCCCCCAGCATGTTGGCCACGGAGAGCACCTTCAGCTGAGGGAAGACCCGATCCTGTGGGATCGGAATGCTGTTGGTCACAACCACCTGCTCAAACAGGCCCTCAGCGGACAGGCGTTCGCTGGCGGGGGGAGAGAACACGGCGTGGGTGGCGCAGGCCAGCACCCGCTTGGCCCCTTGCTCCCGCAGCAACCGTGCCCCCGCGCAGATCGTGCCGCCGGTGTCGATCATGTCGTCGATCAGGATCGCCGTCCGCCCCGCCACATCACCAATCACCGTGAGGCTCTCGGCCATGTTGTGGCCAGTGCGGCGCTTGTCGATGATCGCCAGCGGAGCATCGTTCATCTGCTTGGCAAACGCCCGGGCCCGAGCCACGCCCCCAACGTCAGGAGACACCACCACCACATCTCCGAGATCCTGTGTGGAGAGGTAGTCCACCAACACCGGGGATCCGTAGATGTGATCGCAGGGGATATCGAAGTAGCCCTGGATCTGAGCGGAGTGCAGGTCCATCGCCAGGACGCGGTCAACACCCGACGTCACCAGCAGGTTGGCCGTGAGCTTGGCCGTGATTGATTCACGACCGGCAGTCTTGCGGTCCGCTCGGGCATAGCCGTAGTAGGGCACCACGGCGGTGATCTGCCGTGCCGAGGCCCGTCTGCAGGCATCCACCATGATCAGCAGCTCCATCAGGTGGTCATTCACCGGCGCGCAGGTGGGCTGGATCAAGAACACATCACAGCCGCGGATCGACTCCTGGATCTGCACGTAGAGCTCACCATCGGCAAAACGCTTGCAGACGCGGGGACCATCGGGAACCCCGAGGTAAGCGGAGATCTCCTTGGCTAGAGCAGGGTTCGAAGTGCCGCTGAACAGACGCAGTCGGCGGCTGTCAGGGGCCAGCTGCTCCTGTTCGGCACGGGCAGCTGTCAGGAAACTGGTCACGGCGCCCGCGGAACGAATTCTGCTGTAATCCGATGGTAGAGGTGAGCAGTGCCCCCATGTCCACAGGTTTCCCACTGTTGGTGGGTGCGGGCCCCCTTCCTGAACTCAAAATGCGCCAGGCCTGCGAAGCCCTGGCCCGGGCTTGCGGCTGCCCTCTCACCACCGTGGCCAGTGGTGCATCACCGGCTGAAGTCCTGCAGACCAACCCGGCGGCAACAGGGCTGGTGCGGCTCAGCGGTGACGCGGCCAGGCCGACCCCGGAGGGAGATGCCAGCTGGCTGCAGGCCCTGGCCGACTGGCGTCAGCCGGTGCTGCTGCTGACCAATGCAGATCAGGACGGTTCGATCTCTGGCGCAGCCGCGGCCTATGCCGCCCTCTGCCGGGAGCTGCAGGTGCCGCTGCTCGGCCTGGTGCAGCTCCAGGGCCCCTGGATCGGCCCAGCGCGACGCCGTGACGGCCTCAGCTGGCTGGGCTGGATTCCCGATGAACAGCATCCGGAACAGGCCGAATGCGTCGACGCCCTCGCCCGGAGGCTGCAACTCCGCAGCCCTGCTTAAGGCTGGGGCCAGAGAGGGCGGCTGGCACTGGCTTCGATCTGGCGCAAGGTCCGTTCACCGGCCCGCTCGGCCAGGGGCAGGCGGCTGATCCGTGCGGGTTCAGGGCTGGCGATGAGCGCCGCGGCCAGGCTCAGCTGCTCCGAACGACTGAGGTTGGTCTCCAGCTCAAGGTTCAGTTGGTTCACCAGCCCAGGAATCATCCCAATGCCACTGGGGTCCTTGACCTGTTCGATCAGACCCTCCACAAGGATGTTTTGACGCTGGCGACGCTGGGAGACAGCCTTGGGGTCAGGCAGGTGGCGCACCAGCTGTTCCGCCTGGGCTCCGTTCAGACGTTGTCGCCCGGCCTGGAGCAGGACGGTGTAGTCCTGCGTCTTGTCTTGGCGCTTGTAGGACTCGCTCAGCACCACCTCAACCTCGCCCAGACCATCCACCAGGCGGCGTAAGGCAGCGCGGGGCACAACCACGTAGCGCTTTGGATCACCCTCCTGAAGACCAACAATGTCGCGGATGGCATCGCTGAGAAGACTGACGCCACCCTGTCGCCACAACTGAGCCAAGCGACCCGGATTCTCTTCACCAGGAAGCTGAACGCCGAGCTCGGTGGGAATCTGGAGCACCTGAAGCGGCTCCTGGGCAGCAATGCGGAGCAGCAGCAGTGCATCGGCATTGGCGGGCCCCTGGGGTGCGGCCTGATTGGAGGCCGCACCCAGACGATCCCCATCCACACCGATCACCAACACGGTGACGGGGGCTTCAGGAAAAGGGGCCAGAGTTACAGATTGATCCGAACTCAGCGGAGCGTCCGCGGCAACTCGATCGGGTTTCGGCCAGAGGGTCGCCAGCAACCACCCGGTCACACCAATCCCCAGCACGGCGGCACCGACACACAGCGCACCGCGAACACGGGGTGGCGACAACCAGTTCATTTCGCTGGGCGAACCGCAATGGCGCTTAGTTTCGCCCAGATCTCCAGTTCCTAGCCTGGGCCCCGTGAAGCCGTCATCGATGTCCCTCCGCCACGACTACCGCAGCCGACCACCCGAACAGGTGCGCGTGGTGGTGTTCGGAGCCACGGGCTACATCGGCCGCTTTGTGGTGAAAGAACTGGTGGAGCGGGGCTACCAGGTGATCGCCTTCGCCCGCGAGCGCAGCGGCGTCGGTGGTCGCCAGAGCAGGGACGAAGTCATCGCGGATTTACCCGGGGCTGAGTTGCGCTTCGGGGATGTCACCGATCCAGCCTCGATCGCAGCCGAGGCCTTCGATCAACCCACGGATGTGGTGGTGAGTTGCCTGGCCTCCCGCACCGGCGGCCGCAAGGATTCCTGGGCGATTGACCACGCAGCGACCCTGAACACCTACGAGCAGGGTCGCGCTGCAGGAGCAGCCCATTTCGTGCTGCTTTCAGCCATCTGCGTGCAGAAACCACTGCTGGAATTTCAGAAAGCGAAGCTGGCCTTCGAAGCCGTGTTGCAGGCGGATGAGGAGGTGACCCACTCCATCGTTCGCCCCACCGCCTTCTTCAAAAGCCTCGGTGGACAGGTGGAAAGCTGCCGCAAGGGCGGCCCCTACGTGATGTTCGGAGGCGGAACCCTGGCCAGCTGCAAGCCGATCAGCGAAGCCGATCTGGCCCGGTTCATGGCGGACTGCATCCATGACGAGTCCAAACGCAACCAGGTGCTGCCCATCGGGGGACCGGGTCCAGCACTGAGCGCCCGGGAGCAGGGAGAGATGCTCTTCCGTGCATTGAACAAGCCAGAGCGCATGCTGTCGGTGCCGATTGCCTTGATGGATGGGCCGATCGCTCTGCTGAACGCTCTGTCTCGGCTGTTCCCAGGCATCAACGACACTGCGGAGTTTGGACGCATCGGCCGCTACTACGCCAGCGAATCGATGCTCGTCTGGGACGAGCAGAGGCAGTGCTACGACGCGGACGCAACGCCGTCCTATGGAACCGACACGCTGGAGCAGTTCTTCGAGCGTGTGGCACGGGAGGGCATGGCCGGGCAGGACCTGGGGGATGCCGCACTTTTCTGAAGCAGCCATCCTTGGGAGACGAAGAGGCCCCCATGGATCAGTCCACTGTTGACCTGTCCAAGGCTGAACCTGGGCGCAGCACCGGGGTGCTGCTGCATCCCACCGCCCTGCCGGGTAGTCCCGTCTGCGGCAGCTTTGGAGAGCCTTGTCGCCGTTGGCTCCAGCTGCTGGCCGACCATGACATCGGCGTCTGGCAGATGCTGCCGCTGGCTCCGCCGGATCCCACCGGCTCGCCCTACAGCTCTCCCTCCTGCAATGCGCTGAACCCCTGGTTCCTGGACGGCCAGGACCTGGCCAATGAGGGATTCATCAGCGGTGACGCCCTCAGGGCTACTCCCGGAGCTGATGCACCGCTCGAGGGAGCGGAGCATGTGGACTTCAGCCTCGCCAGGCAACGGTCCGCTGCCCTCGGCGATGCCTTGCTTGATGCCTGGCCTGAGCAGGATCCAGTGCGACATGCCGACTTCAAGCGCTGGACGCACCAGCAGCGCTCCTGGCTGGACGACCACGCCCGTTTTCGCGTCCTGCACGATCAAAACCACAAACCCTGGTGGGAGTGGCCGCTCCCCCTGGCCCGGCATGACAACAAGGCCCTGCGGGCCTGGGCTGAGCAACACCACGGCGCGCTGCTACGGGAACAACTGACCCAGTGGCATCTCGATCGGCAGTGGCAGGCAATCCGCCGCCAAGCGGCAGAGCTGGGCATCCAGCTGTTTGGCGACCTGCCCTTCTATGTGAGCAGTGACAGCGCCGATGTCTGGAGCAACCGTTCGCTCTTCACCGTCAAGGAGAACGGCCAGCTCACCACCCAGAGCGGCGTGCCGCCCGATTACTTCTCGGAAACCGGACAGCTGTGGGGCTCACCGGTGTACCGCTGGGGACAGCATCGGATCACGCGGTTCCACTGGTGGCGGCGAAGAATCGCGCGGCAGAGAGAGTTTGTGGACCTGCTGCGCCTGGATCACTTCCGTGCCCTAGCGGCCTTCTGGGCCGTCCCCGGTGCCGACAGCACCGCGGAGAACGGTCAATGGCAGCCCTCCCCAGGCCATGCCCTGCTGCGCAAGCTGCGCAGAGATGCCGGTGGTGCTCTTCCCTTGATTGCCGAGGATCTCGGCGTGATCACACCGGATGTGGAGGAGCTCCGCGATGCGTTCCGGTTGCCTGGCATGAAAGTGCTGCAGTTCGCGTTCGATGGCGAGCGCGACAACCCTTATCTGCCGGAAAACACCAATGGGCATCGATGGGTCGTCTACACCGGCACCCACGACAACCCCACAACCCTGGGATGGTGGAACGCTTTGGATGCCGACAGCCGGAACCGCATCGCGACGCGGGTGAATGGTGAGATCACAGCTCCAGCCTGGCATCTGCTCGACATGGCCTTTGCCACGACCGCAGGCCTGGTGATCGCCCCACTGCAGGACCTGATGCACCTGGACGACCGGGCCAGGTTCAACACTCCCGGCACCAGCGAAGGCAACTGGAGCTGGAGGCTTCAAAGCTTTGATGCAGCGCTGGGGAATGCACTGAACGGCTATGGAAGCAGGGGAGCCGTCTGGGGACGGTCGCTTGCGGGAGCAGGCAGTTTGTTGACCCGATAAACCCCCGGCCGTTCTTGATCCACAGTCAGAGGCTCTCCGTTCCAAAGCACCTGATCCTCAGCACCAGCTGGGGGATCCAGACGGACCTCAATCGGGGCCTGCAACTGCAGGGTCAACCTGCCGGCACTGGCCATAAATTGAACCCGGTCTCCCCCACCGCTGGAGAGCTTGAGCGCTCTCGGCTCAGCCACCACAACCTCAAGCACCCCCTGGGACTGCGGCAGGGCGTCCCGCACCAGCTCAAACCACTGCTGAGGCGTGCGTTGCTGGACCTGTTCCAGGGGACGCAGGGCCGCGATGCCTTCGTCTGAACCCGCCAGGTTCGGACCACGGCTGATCGCCTCAACATCGGCGCGCACGGGCTCAAGGCTGAGGCTGTTGCGCAGGGCCAGATCCTGTTGTTGGCGATTGATGGCCAGCAGGCTTAAAGCGATCACCGCCGCATAAACGACCGTTCCCTGCCAGGTGGTGAACACATCGATGTTGCCCAGGGTGAAGCGACCCAGTCCCGGTTTGGCGGATCCGCGGCGGAGCAACACCGGCGGGGGGAGCAGTGGGTTGAGGCAGCCACCGGGAAGGGCCAGACGACGCTCGATCTGCGGAAGCATCGAGGCGAGATAGGCCCGCTCGGGCAGGCGATCTCGCCAGCCCCGCTCCAGAGCTTCGATCACGGGGGTGGTGATGCGGGTCTCGTTGGCGAGATCACGAAGCGAGAGGCCCAGTTCCTCACGACGCCGCCGCAGCATCAGCCCCAGATCCTGGCGCTGTTGCTCCTGGGCCTCCACCGTGCCGGCATCAGGGCTGGAACCCTTGCGGGGGCGTCGCCACCAGATTCCTGGACGCTTCAGTCGCATGGGCTGTTGGGCAGATCCATCGAACCAGCCCGCTCGAGCAGGGGCTTCCATTCTCCCTCGCACAACCAGATCCAGCACCCCTCGGCCAGATCACCGAGCGGCAACCCAGCAATCGCCGTGCGCTGCAGGTCCACAACCGGATAGCCAAGAGCTTCCGCCATCCGACGGATCTGTCGGTTGCGCCCTTCCCGCAGCTCAATCTCCAGAAGCGAGCGGTCACCCCAAGTCCGCAACTGGCGCACCCGAGCGGGGCGGGTCAAGCGCCCATCCAGGGGCACACCCCGACGCCAGCGATCCAGAACCGGCTCTGATGGCACACCCTGCACCCAAACCCGGTAGGTCTTGGCGTGGCTGTAACGCGGGTGGGTGAGTTTCAAGGTGAGTTCGCCCAGATCGGTGAGCAGAAGCGCGCCATGGCTATCGGCATCCAAGCGGCCAACGGGGTGAAGTCCCGCCCGATGCTCCGGAGGCAGCAGGTCAAGCACCGTGCGGCGACCCTGCGGGTCATCGCAGCTACAGATCACGCCCACCGGCTTGTTCATCAGCAGCACCCGTGCCATTCCGGGGGACGGCAACGGCTGACCATCCACATGAATCGTCTGCTGCTGCGGATCGGCCTGGTCGCCAACGCGGGCGACCTGACCATCCACCGTCACGCGGCCGGCCTGCAACCATTCCTCAGCCCGGCGCCTGGAGCAGAGGCCGGCAGCAGCGATCAGTTTCTGCAGGCGCTGCCGCGTCATCCCTGGGGCTCCCGAGGCAGGAGCAGATCCATGCAGGCTCCACCAGCGGGATGGTTGCGGGCTTCGATACGGCCGCCATGGTTGACGGCGATCTGCTGCACGATGGCCAGTCCCAGGCCACTGCCGCTGCGATTGGAGCGGGTACGGGAGGGATCCCCCCGATAAAAGCGTTGAAACATGCGCCTGAGATCGGCCTCACTCAAGCCAGGGCCATGGTCACGAATGCTGAGCAACCACCAGCCGCCGCTCTGACGGACGGACACGTCGATGCTGCTCTCATCAGGGGAATAGCGCAGGGCATTGTCGAGCAGGTTGAGCACCGCACGGTGCAAACGGCGCTGATCACCACGCAGGGGGCCGGATTCGCTGCGGTCCAGCTGCAGCGTTACCCGACGTTCCTCCGCGATCGGGCGAATCGATCCCCAAGCGCTGTCCACCAGCTCCTCCAGGGTGAGGGGCACATGCTCGCTGTCGTCCTGAGGCAGGCTGTTCTCCAACCGTGACAGCTCCAGCAGGTCCTCCACCAGCAGCTGAAGACGCCGGAGTTCCTTCTGCAGCCGCTGCACCAGAGCCGCGTCGTCCTCCTTGACGGCCAGCTCCAGCCGATCGCTCACCAGCATCAGGGCGGTGAGGGGGGTCTTGAGCTCATGGGCCACATCACTCACCCAGCGTTCCTGCTGCTGTTGCTGGGCTTCGAGGGACTGACGGCTCTGGATCAGCACCAGCCAGCATTCGTCGCTGCCCGGCAGAACAACGGCCTCGAGCGGGGTCCCCTGTTGATCCCATTCACCACGCTGTGAACGCAGCTGATAGCGGCTGCTGAAAATCAACTCCTCCAAGGCAGGAATGTCGAGGACATCCCGGAGCTTCATGCCACGAACCAGGCGATTGGAGGGGATGTGAAGAAGGCGTTCGGCCCGGTCGTTGATGTAGGCGATCGAGTGATCCTGGGCCAGGATCATCCAGCCCTGGGTGGCCGCATCAATCCAGGCCAACAGCTGGGGAGCGTTCAAGACGATGGAGCGCTCCTTGGGCGTTCGCTTGGAGGCCAGGGCACGGCGGCGACGCTGCAGCAGAAGCGTGATCCCGATACCAGCTGCAAAGCCGAGTGCGGCAGAGATCACCACAGCGCCCTCAGCCGAAGCGATACCCGAAGCCGCGGACCGTACGGATCAACTGAGGCGATGAGGGCTCCTGCTCCACCTTTTCCCGCAGCCAGCGGATGTGAACATCCACGGTTTTAGTGTCACCGATGAAGTCGACACCCCAGATTTTCTCCAGCAACTGATCGCGGCTCCAGACGCGTTTGGGGTTCTGAATGAACAGCTCGAGGATCTTGTATTCCTTGGGAGAAAGGGTCAGATCCGTGCCATCCCGGGTGACCCTGCATTCACTGGGGAAAAGGCAAAGGTTGGCGTGAGTGAAGGAATGCGGTTGGGAAGGCGACGTTTCCGATTGACTGGACCGCCTCAGCAAAGCCCTGCAGCGGGCCACCAGCTCCCGAAGACCAAAGGGTTTGACCAGGTAATCGTCGGCGCCCACCTCCAGCCCCAGCACCCGATCGGTCTCACTGTCGCGGGCGCTGATCACCAGGATCGGTGTGGTGTTGTTGAGGCGACGGAGCTCTCGGCAAAGGTCGAGCCCGCCCAAACCCGGAAGCATCAAATCGAGCACGATCAAATCCACCGGATCTGAACTGCCGGCTGTGATCAGAGTGAGGGCTGAGGCGCCATCGGCACAGGTGTGCACCTCAAAGCCTTCAGCGCGCAGGGCCTCTCCAACTGTTTCGCGAATGCTGTCGTCGTCCTCCACCACGAGAAGTCGACGGGTGGAGACAGACGCAGACAGGGTTGTCACGTCCACATGGCAAGGACAGGCCCATTCTGCCCGGAGGCGCATCCCGACGGAGCAGAACGGCGGCTTCGCTTAAGGGCTCAGAAGAATTCGTCGAAGTTGTCGAAATCAACCGCTTTGAACTTGCCCGCTTCCACTTGCTGCATCAGGCGCTCCAGCTGAGAAAACAAGGCTCCACCGGTCAGCAGCGAGAGCAGAAGGGCCACCAGCAAAGCAGCGCCTGAGGCAAATCCGAAGATCTGAAGGCAGCAGCCGATGAACAACGTCACCCCGATGAGGGTGCCGGCGTAGCTGAGGTTGATCTCCGCAGTCCCCAGGGGCATCAAGGGGAGCCGATCCTGTTTCCAGCCATCCAGCTTGTTCTGCACCTGACGGCCAAAGGTGAGGCCGCAGAGCACACCCATCAACAGACCGATGCCCGCCAGCAGGTAGGGGGGCTGGGGCAGGGTCATCATCTGGAGCAGCTGCTCAAGCTCCTGGGCGCTGATCTCCTCAGGCATCGACGCCGATCTCAAAGAGCTGAGACCTTAGCGGTGGGTTCGACACTCTCGCTGGAGTTGTGATTTCTGGATCAGGCTGCCGCCAGTGGATTAAGACGCTGCAACAGCCCGCCGGCCAGACGTCCTGGGCCAAAGGTGCGTCCGAGCAGGCCGACCAGGGCACGCACGTCATCGGTGTGCAGACGATCGTCACGGATCAGCGTCATCAGCAGACGCTTGCGCAGGTCAGCACCATCGCGGCCGAGCAGCAGCCGCAGGCCGGCTCCGGCCACAGGGATCAGTTCCTTGCCAGGAGCGGGAGCGTCCTGACCCACCACATCCAGCAAACTCTCCAGCCGGTCCAGGCGCAGGCGGCCTGATTCATCAAAGATCACCTCGAGCAGCTTCTCGCGCATTTCGCTGGTGTCTCCCGCCAGCAGTCGACGAGCCACGTAGGGATAGGCCACAGCAATGATCCGGAAGTTCGGATCCAGCCGCAAGGCAAGCCCCTCCTGACTGACGACGGCCCGGATGATCAGGGCGAAGCGCGCCGGCACCCGGAAGGGGTAATCGAACATCAGCTCGGAAAAGCGATCGGTGATCGCCTTGAAGTTGAACGATCCAACCGAGTCGCCAAGGCTGCCGCCGAGCACCTCTTCCAGAGCAGGAATGATCAGCGTGAGATCGGCCGTGGGGCTGAGAAAACCCAGGGATTGGAAGTCCTTGGCCAACCCAGAGAAATCACGGTTGATCAGGTGCACCACAGCGCCGGTGAGGGTGAGCCGGTCGCTGTCGCTGATGGAATCCATCATCCCGAAGTCGACATACCCCACATGGCCGAGATCGCCGGTGCGGCCTGGCAAGGCGAAGAGGTTGCCGGGGTGAGGGTCGGCATGGAAATAACCGAACTCCAGCAGTTGCTGCAGGCCGCAGATCACGCCCGTGCGGATCAACGCCGTTGGGTCAAGACGCTGGGAACGCAGCTCTTCGCTGTTGCGCATCTTGGCGCCATCGATCCAGGTGGTGGTCAACACCCGGGTGGAGCTGAGCATTCGCTCCACCTTCGGGATGTAGACCGCGTCGTTCTCCGCAAAAAGCGCCGAAAAACGCTCGGCATTGGCCGCTTCCAGGCCGTAATCAATCTCCTCAAACAGGCTGCGGCCGAACTCATCAATGATTCCGCCCAGCCCGAAACCCAGGTTGAGCGGTAGCAGCGGCGCCGTCATCACCCCCAAAGCCCGGATCAGCACCAGATCCCGCCGCAGGATGAAGGTGAGATTGGGGCGCTGCACCTTCACAGCAACCCAGTGCTGGCCCTGCAGACGGGCCTTGTACACCTGGCCAAGGCTGGCAGCGGCGATCGGCGTATCGGGGAACTCCTCAAACAACTCCTCCGCCGGAGCGCCAAGTTCCTCACGGATGCATGCCAGAGCGGTGGCATGGGGGAAGGCCGGCAGATCGTCCTGCAGGCGCGTCAGTTCCTCCAGCCAGTCCCGACGCACCAGATCCGGACGAGTGGAGAGGGCCTGTCCCAGCTTGATGAAGCAGGGCCCCAGACCCGTCAGGGTGTTGAGAATGCGACGCGCTAGCCCCTGCTGAACGGCGGGGTCGCTGCTGCCTCCACGCAGCAACAACACCAGCACCAGCCCCGCCAAGGACCACAGCACATAGATCAGCCGCGGGATGGCGACCCAGGGACGCAGCAGCAGCCAGCCGAGATCCCGCCCGGGGTCGTAACGCATCATATCGCGCTGAGTGGAGAGGGAGACTTTAAGGAGATCAGGCGGATTTGATGGCGCTTCTGCCCCAGCTCACCCGTCGCCTCGGTCAGCCCCTGTTTCTGCCTGCCCACGGACGGGGGGCTGCCCTTCCGGATGGACTGCGTCAATTGCTGCGACGCCGCGCTGGCGTCTGGGACCTGCCGGAACTGCCAGCCCTTGGCGGTCCGCTGGAAGCGGACGGCGCCATCGCAGACAGCCAACGCTCCGCCGCGGCACAGATGGGGGTGGCGCGCTGCTGGTACGGGGTGAACGGGGCCACGGGGTTGCTGCAGGCCGCACTGCTGGCCATGGTCCGGCCAGGAGAGCGGGTGCTGCTGCCCCGCAACGTCCATCGCAGCCTGATTCAGGCCTGCGTTCTTGGGGACCTGCGGCCGGTGCTGTTCGATCTACCCTTTCAAAGCGACCGTGGCCAGCCTGCACCAGCGGATTCGGCCTGGATCAAGCGGGTTCTGGAGGCCCTGCCCCGCGATGGCGCACCGATCCGTGCCGCGGTTCTGGTGCATCCCACCTACCAGGGCTATGCCAATGACCCGACGGCGGTGATTCAGCGGCTGCAGCAACAGGGCTGTTGCGTGCTGGTGGATGAAGCCCACGGCTGTCATTTCGCCACTGGGGTGGATCACCCCCTTCCCCCCAGCGCCCTGCACTGCGGCGCTGATCTGGTGGTGCATTCCCTGCAGAAATCTGCTGCAGCACTGGCGCAAACGGCAGTGCTCTGGCTGCAGGGGGAGCGTCTGGATCCCGTGCGGGTGGAACGCAGCCTGGGCCTGCTGCAGACCACCAGCCCCAGTGCGCTGCTGCTGGCCTCCTGCGAAGAAGCCCTTCAACACTGGCAGCGGCGCAAGGGACGCCGGCAATTGCTGCGGCGTCTGCAGGAGGCTGCAGCCCTCGCCGAGGACCTGCGCAACAGCGGCGTGCCTCTGCTGAACAACCAGGATCCGCTGCGCCTGCTCCTGCACACGGGCCAAGCGGGAATCACCGGCCTGGATGCTGACGATTGGTTTCTGCCCCGCGGGTTGGTGGGCGAATTGCCGGAACCAGCCAGCCTCACCTTCTGCCTGGGGCTGGCACGCCACCGAGGGCTGGGTCGGCAGATGCGGCATCACTGGCAGAACCTGCTGCGGAGCTTCCCCGATCGGGCTCCCTTGCCAGCGTTCGAAGCCCCACCGCTGCCGCTGGTCACCACCACAGCGCAGCCGCCAAGCCAGGCGTGGACAGCGGCGCATCACCAGGTGGCGTTGAAGGACGCGGAGGGATGCATCGCGGCTGAGCTGCTGTGCCCTTACCCACCGGGCATCCCCCTGCTGATTCCCGGCGAACGGCTGGACCGCCAGCGACAGTGCTGGCTCGAGCGCCAGCAGCTGTTCTGGAGAGACCAGATCCCGGACAGGCTGTCTGTGGTGAGCGGGGGATGAAATTCAGACCCAATGCCGCTTCAATCCATGCAATCGGCTGCGGTGGATGAAACCTCTGACCTTGCTGCTGATGGCGCTGTTTCTTGGCCCGTCCGTTGGGGCCAGCCCTAGTGGCGAGGAATTTCTGGTCGAAGACATCACGGAGATCAGAGAGGCCATCACCATCCAGGACGTCAGGACGGTTGCCCCTGTCAGGCCTCTACCTGCCAGCAAGCTGATCGAGGTGGTGCAGGGCGCTGCAAGCTGGTACGGACCAGGGTTCTACGGCCGCACCACGGCCAATGGTGAGCGCTTCAGCAAGGGCACGCTGACAGCAGCCCATCGAACCCTGCCCTTCGGCACCAAGGTGCGCGTCACCAATCTGAGCAACGGCCGCAGCGTTGTGGTGCGGATCAATGACCGCGGACCGTTCAAGCACCACCGGGTGATCGATCTGGCCCATGGCGCTGCCTCACAACTCCAGATGATGCAGGCGGGGGAGGTGCCAGTGAAGCTGGAGATCCTCGCCAAGGGCGATTGATAGTGTGACCACAGGACTCCTCCAATCAGCGTGATCCGTGAGGTTGTCCTCGAGCAGAGCCAAGCGCCAGCGGCCCGAGCAGCGCTGCGCAAGCGATTGATCAGTGGCCTGGGTGTGGGCGGCTTTGGCCTGCTGGTGGTGAGCCTGGGCGGGTGGTGGTTCACCGCCGCGCTGGGGGGAATGGTGCACCTCGGCCTGCTCGAGTTCTTCCGGATGGCGCAATTCAAGGGAATTCGCCCCGCCACAAAAACCACCTTGGTGGCTTGCCAACTGCTGCTGTTCACCACCCAGTGGGCGATTCAGGGCGGGCTGCCGGCTGATGTGGCCCATGCCGTTCTGCCGCTCTCCGGAGCCGCCATCTGCGGTTGGCTGCTGCTGCAACCGGTGACGGGTTCCATCGCCGACATTGCGGCATCGATCTTCGGGTTGTTCTACCTCGGCTTTCTGCCCAGCCACTGGCTGAGTCTGCGCGGTTTGGACAACGGCCTGGAGATCACCCTGTCGGCCTGCCTGATGATCGTCGCCACCGACATCGGCTCCTGGGCCGTGGGACGGCGCTACGGGCGACGGCCCCTCTCACCGATCTCCCCCGGGAAAACCATCGAAGGGGCGATCGGTGGATTCATGTCGGCCATGCTGGTCGGCCTGGTCTGCGGCAAGCTGATGGTCTGGGCCCTGCATGGCCTACCGGGCCTGCTGCTGGGGGCACTGATCGCTCTGTTCGCCCTGGTGGGAGACCTGACCGAATCGATGATGAAACGCGATGCAGGCGTGAAGGATTCCGGTGATGTTCTTCCCGGCCATGGCGGGATCCTGGACCGGATCGACAGTTATCTGTTCACCCCAGCGGTGGTCTTCTACGCGATTGCTCTTTGCCAACCACTGTTGGCGTCGTAACCAGCGCTAAGGGGTGACGCTGGCCTGACCTTTGAGGGCCAACTGACCACTCGCCAGCTGCACCTGCTCGATCCGAATGGCGGGATCCATCGGAAGCAAGGTGTGCGGTTCATCAGCGGTCTCGGGCCGGAAGCACAGCGTTCCCTGCTCGGCATTGAGGCGGAAGCGACGGCGAGCGGGATCCTGATGGGCAGCGACGGGCACCTGCAACTCGAGCAGATCCGAATCAATGCGCAAAGCTCCCAATGGGCTGAGGCCCATCAGCTGCTCAGCCATCCAATCCCCAAGCCAACGCCAGGATTCAGCCAACAAAGCACTGTTGAGCTGACGGCCGTTGAAGCGCACCTCTCCCTCCACCTGGAACGGCTGCTGCAGGGCCAGCATCTGACCGGGACTCAGCAGCTTCATGTCCACTGCAATCGGACCGCTGCACAACTCCACGCTCTGCAAGGGCAGGCCCTGGAAACAGGCATCCCTCGCCTTGAGGGTCACCCCATCCAGACGCCCCCGCAGCAACGACCAGGTGGAACCGTTCAAGGCCAGTTCGAGGCTGCCGAGGCTGTCGCACTGGCTGCGAATCCAGAGGCGCAGGGCCCCTGCCAGCACATTGAGAACGGGATCAGCCATGGGTCAACAGGGCATGACAACGCTCAGCCACCTTGCGGGGCTGATCGATATGGGGGAGGTGGCCGCAGGAGGGGAAGGTCTCCACGGGCTGATCGAGCAGGGCCTGAAGCGCCTGTTTCTGCGGAGCACGAAGAATCCGATCGTTATCACCCCAGATCACGTGCAGTGACTGGGAGGGCAGGGGATCGCCAGAGCCAGCGAAACCACCGCTGCGGGCGAAGGCCGCCAAGGCCTCAGCCCAGCCGGGGCATTGCAGGTGCAACGAGGCGATCTGCTCTTCAGGAGCTCCCACATCCGCATCGGGATCGGCGAAAGCTTGGCGACACAGCCCCCGACGCACGCCGGGACGACCCAGGAACCAGGCACCAACTCGATCCAACAGGGGCGGCACAGGCATCGGCCGCCCCGTTAGACCGGCTGGAGCCAGCAGCAGCAGAGAAGCCACACGCTCGGGATGACGCCGGGCCAATTCCACGGCCACGGACCCTCCCATTGAGGCCCCGATCAGACCCACCGGAGCCTCGGTGGGAAGCCGCTTCAGCAGGGCATCGAGATGCCGCAAAACAGGTTCCGGTCCGTAGTTGAGGCCCAGGGGACGGGGCGAGAAACCAAAACCGAACAGATCGGGGATGAACAGCTGAAACCGTTCATCCAGGAGGGGAGCCAGGCGCCTGTATTCGAGAAAACTGCTGTCGAAACCATGCAGCAGCAACAACGGAAAGCCTTGGCCAAGCACCGCCACCGGGAAGGGATCATCAACACCCAGGCCAGGCAAATTCCACCACTGCACCTGAGCAGCGAGAGACTCGGCCTGCGGGTCAAGCAGAGCCGGCCGCAATTGATCCAGGAGCGTCTTCAAAGGCTGCTGGGGCTTAGTTCCGCAGCACCCACAAGGGCCTCCAGCAAAGCACCAGGCGTCACAGCGAAGGGCAAATGATGCAGATCGGAACCCTCGCGGCAGGCGAAGCGACACACCTCCTGCAACTGACTGAGGCTGGCCTGTGCCAAACCCAGATCATCAAGACTGACGGGCAAGCCGAGCTGCCGAAGCAGCGGCAACAGCTGGCGGTGCGCATGGCCTGCAAGCCGGTTACCACCCAGACGCTCCTCCAGGCGGAGCTGCACAAGGATGCCGAAACCCACCTTCTCGCCATGGAGAACGTGGTGGCAAGCCTCAAGCTGGGTGAGGCCGTTGTGAACGGCGTGGGCCGCAACAGTGCGGCAACGGGCGCCGCCGAGTCCCCCCATCACCCCGGCGGTAAGGGCACAGGCTTCAGCGGTGCGCACCCAGGCGGCACTGTCTGGGTCCCGCAGCGCAGCTGGGCTGTCGAGCAGCAGTTGATCCCGCAGCACCCGTGCCATCTGCACGGCCTGCTGCACCAGACCATCGCTGCTGTCGCCGCTGCTCACTGAGGCTTCGTACCACTTGGCCAGGGCGTCAGCGACGCCACTGGCCAAGGTGCGCGGAGGCGCCTGGCGCACCAGGCCATGGTCAAAGACAAGTAGATCTGGGCAACGATCCAGGGCCACATCCCCTTCAAAAGCACCCTGAGGGGAATAGATGTTGGAGAGAGCCGTCCAGCCAGCACAGGTGGAGGCACTCAGCGGAACGGTGACGCAGGGAAGAGAGAGGCGATGGGCCAGCAGCTTGCCGGCGTCCAGCACTTTTCCACCGCCTGCAGCCAGAACGGCGTCACAGACCTTGGCTTCCGCAGCCACTCTCTGCAGATCCTGCTCACAGCAATCGAACTGGAGCTGAGCCTGAAGGGGATTGAGCCCCTGGGCCTGGAGATCCGACACCAAAAGCTGACGCTGATCCGCAGTGGAAGCACTGCGACCGAGCACCAACGGACGTGAACAGAGGGATTTGATCTGAGGCAAGGCCTCATCCCAGACTCCATCCCCCCGCAAGACGCTGGCGGGGGCAATGGAATGGGACGAGATGGATCGAACCATCAGACGCTGGCACCGGCAAGTTGCGGTGCCGTGTCCACCTGACCTTTGTGGCGGACCACCACCTTCTTGTTCTCGTCGACATCAACTTCGGCGTGTTCGCCGTCCTTGATCCGACCAGACAGCACCTCTTCGGCGAGGGAATCCTCGAGAAGACGCATGACGGCCCGACGCAAGGGACGTGCGCCATAGGCAGGGTTGTAGCCCTCCTCCACCAGGCGCTCCTTAAACGCATCGGACACGGTCAGGGTGATGCCCTTATCGCCCATGCGGCCAAAGACCTCCTTGAGCATAATCTCGGCGATCTCCTTGACCTCGTCGCGGTTGAGCTGACGGAAGACGATAATCTCGTCGAGACGGTTGAGGAATTCAGGGCGGAAGTACTGCTTTAGCTCCTCATTCACCAGGGAACGGATCCGGGTGTACTGAGACTCCTCAGCGCTCTCACCGGAGAATTCGAAGCCGAGGCCGCCGCCACCCTTCTCGATCACCTTCGAACCGATGTTCGAGGTCATGATGATCAGGGTGTTCTTGAAGTCGACCGTGCGGCCCTTGGAATCGGTCAGACGACCGTCTTCCAGAAGCTGCAGCAGCAGGTTGAACACGTCGGGGTGCGCCTTCTCGATTTCATCGAAGAGCACCACGGTGTAAGGCCGGCGACGCACTGCTTCGGTGAGCTGACCGCCCTCGTTGAAGCCTACGTAGCCCGGAGGCGAACCGATCAGCTTGCTGACCGTGTGGCGCTCCATGAATTCCGACATGTCGAGGCGGATCATCGCCTCCTCGCTGCCGAAGAAGTAGGTGGCCAGAGCTTTGGTGAGCTCGGTTTTACCCACACCGGTGGGGCCGGAGAAGATGAAGCTAGCGATCGGACGGTTGGGGTTCTTCAAGCCGACCCGGGCCCGGCGGATGGCCTTGGACACTGCCTTGACGGCTTCGTCCTGGCCAATCAGACGCTTGTGGAGGGTTTCCTCCATGTTGAGCAGCTTGACCGACTCGCTCTCGGTGAGCTTCTGCACCGGAACACCGGTCCAGGAGGCAACTATCTGAGCGATGTCCTCCTCGTTCACCATCGGTGAGCTGTCTGAAGCAGCCGCCTCGGTGAAAGCTGTTTCTCCGGATTCAGCAGTGGTGTCAGCCTTGGCCTCATCCTTGTTGGCCTGCAGCAGAGAACGGATCTGCTCACGCAGTTCCACTTCCTTCTCGCGCAGTTCACCAGCCTTGGTGAAGTCCTGATCGCGAACGGCATCCTCCTTGTCCTTCTGGACGGAACGCAGTTCTTTGTCCACCTCCTTGGCCGCGGGGGGCAGCTTCGAGTTGAGCAAACGCACCCGAGAGCCTGCTTCATCGATCAAATCGATGGCCTTGTCGGGCAGGAAGCGATCAGAGATGTAGCGATCGCCGAGGGTTGCAGCCGCCACAAGGGCGTCGTCGGTGATCTTGAGGCGGTGGTGCTGCTCGTAACGCTCGCGCAGGCCGCGCAGGATTTCGATGGTGTCGTCGATGGACGGCTCACCCACATTCACCGGCTGGAAACGGCGCTCAAGTGCGGCGTCCCGCTCGATGTGCTTGCGATACTCATCAAGGGTGGTGGCACCGATGCACTGGAGCTCACCTCGGGCGAGGGCCGGCTTGAGGATATTGGCTGCGTCGATTGCTCCCTCAGCAGCGCCGGCACCAATCAGGGTGTGCACCTCGTCGATCACAAGGATGACGTTCCCGGCCGACTTGATCTCTTCCATGATCTTCTTGAGGCGCTCTTCAAATTCACCCCGGTATTTGGTGCCAGCCACCAACAGACCGATATCGAGGGTCAGGACGCGCTTGTCTTCGAGGATGTCGGGGATGTCGCCCTGCTGAATGCGCTGGGCCAGACCTTCAGCGATGGCGGTCTTACCGACACCGGGCTCGCCGATCAACACAGGGTTGTTTTTGGTGCGGCGGCCCAGGATCTGTATGACTCGATCGATTTCGTTGTGACGACCCACCACCGGGTCGAGCTTCGCTTCGGTGGCGAGCTGAGTGAGGTTATTGCCAAACTCGTCGAGGGTGGGGGTTTTGGTGGATCCCTTGGCACCGCCGCCACCGCCACCGGCGGAGACTTCAGCGGTTTCACCCAGCATGCGAATCACCTGGGTGCGCACCTTGGCGAGATCAACACCGAGGTTCTCCAGCACCCGAGCGGCTACACCTTCGCCCTCACGGATCAGACCAAGCAGAAGGTGCTCGGTGCCGATGTAGTTGTGACCAAGCTGACGAGCCTCTTCAAGAGACAGCTCCAACACTCGTTTGGCGCGGGGAGTGAAGGGGATCTCAACGGCAACGAAGCCGGATCCACGGCCGATGATCTTCTCAACTTCAACCCGGGCATCCTTGAGGTTGACCCCCATCGACTTGAGGACCTTGGCAGCAACACCCGTTCCCTCGCCGATCAGGCCGAGGAGAATTTGCTCAGTACCAACGAAGTTGTGACCAAGTCTGCGGGCCTCTTCCTGGGCCAGCATGATCACTTTGATGGCCTTCTCGGTGAAGCGTTCAAACATCGCTGGGCCAATGCAGTGATGTCACCAAGCTATCAGGGTTGTGGGACCGCTGCGAGTGTTCGGTTTGTTCGGTCACTTTCCAGTCTGAGACTGGCCTGAAGCGCACAAAAAATAATAATGAATCCAACAAGATTCACCGCTTTTTTTGTCTCCCAGGGACGGGAAACCGAACTTCAAACCGCCGACGTGGGAATCGGGGCTAATGGGATGCGACACCACTGAATGAGGGCATCGCGACCATCGGAGTAGTACCCGGAACGGGTGCCTGCGGTGCGGAAACCGGCTTTGGCGTAAAGCGCCAGAGCGGCAACGTTGTCGCTGGCCACCTCGAGGGTGGCGTGCACGGCGCCGTGCTGTCGTGCCCGTTGCAACAGTGCTTGCAAAAGCAAACCTCCATGGCCGCTGCGACGCCTGTCGGGATCAACAGCCACCGCTGTGATTTGCAGCTCATCGGCCACCAGCCAGCCGCAGGCCACCCCCATCAGGGCGTCGGGCCGCACAAGACCGATGCAGAGGCGCCGGGGGTCGTCCAGCTCCCGCCGCCACTGCTCTTGGGTCCAGAGGCCGTTAAGCGCCCGTTGATCCAGTGCCAGACAGGCTTGCTGCCAGGACGGGTCAAGACGCAGGATCTGCGCAGTCGGTTCGCCCCCTGCAGGGTCGATTCCTAGATTGCCCTTCGACGCCGCCACTCCGTGACCCAAACCATCACCAGTCAACGGCCCTTCGAGGCCAACCGGGATGCGGAGAGCCCCAATCGCAACCTGACCCCGATCACCACAGAACTCGACGGCACCGACCGTCTTGTGGTTGGGGGGTGTCGTCTCAGCGATCTAGCCGAGCGGTACTGCACACCTTTGTATGTGCTGGATGAAGCCACCGTTCGGGCCACCTGCCGCGCCTACCGCGAGGCTCTGAACAAGCATTACGCCGGGCCGTCCCTGCCGATCTACGCCTCCAAGGCCAACAGCTCCCTGGTGATGAGCAGCCTGGCGGCCTCCGAGGGGCTGGGGCTGGATGCCGTGTCCGCCGGTGAATTGCTGACGGCCCTGCGGGGGGGTATGCCCGGGGATCGCATGGTGCTGCACGGCAACAACAAATCCGACGAAGAGCTGCTGCTCGCCTACGCAAACAAGGTGACGATCGTGGTGGACAACCAGCACGACCTCGACCGCCTCGCTGAACTGGTTCCTGCGGGATCGGAACCGGCTCGCCTGATGCTGCGGTTCACCCCCGGCATCGAGTGCCACACGCACGAATACATTCGCACCGGTCACCTGGACAGCAAGTTCGGCTTCGATCCCGACCAGGTGGAACCTGTGCTGCGCAGCCTGGTGGGACAACCCTGGGCCCAGCTCACCGGGCTGCATGCCCACATCGGATCCCAGATTTTTGAACTCGAGCCCCACCGGGATCTGGCGGCGGTGATGGCCGACAAGTTGAAGCTGGCCCGTGACCTGGGCCATCCCGTGACCGACCTCAACGTGGGCGGTGGCCTGGGCATCCGCTACGTGGAGTCGGACGACCCCCCGAGCATTGAGCAGTGGATCAAGGTGGTGGCCGAGGCTGTCACCAGCGCATGCCAGGAGCGGGGACTCGAGCTGCCGCGGTTGATGTGCGAACCGGGTCGCTCCCTGGTGGCGACCGCTGGCGTGACCCTGTATTCGGTGGGCTCACGCAAAACAATCCCGAACGTGCGCACCTACGTGGCCATCGACGGCGGTATGAGCGACAACCCTCGCCCGATCACCTACCAGTCGCTCTACACCTGCTGCCTGGCCGATCGCCCCCTGGCCAAGCCAGACGAAAGCGTGAACCTGGTGGGCAAGCACTGCGAATCCGGCGATGTGCTGCTAAAAGACCTCTCCCTGCCCACCACCGAGAGCGGTGACATCGTCGCCGTGTTCGCAACCGGTGCTTACAACGCCTCTATGAGTTCGAACTACAACCGGATTCCGAGGCCCGCTGCCGTTCTGGTGCACGACGGGTCAGCCGAACTGGTGCAAAAGCGGGAGCAGCCGGATGACCTGCTGCGCTACGACGTTTTGCCAGAACGATTCAACGCGTTACGTTGATTGCAGTAGCGAGAAAGGCGGAGTGAACGTGTTGGCGGTGGTGGATCCGCGCCTAGTGCTCGACGTTCTCTTTGCCTCTTCCATCGGCTTTCTGCTTTTTTCCCGCGTCAACGAGCAGCGCACCCTTTGGCTGCTTCGTGGCTGGTTGTTTCTGGTGGCGATGGCCTGGTTCGTCCAGCGCTTCGCCAACCTGCCCCTCACCACCAAGCTGGTGGACGCGCTGGTTATGGCCTGTTCGCTATCCCTGGCCATCCTTTGGCAAGGGGAGCTGCGTCGCTTGATGGAGTTGCTGGGCACCGGTCGTCTGGCCGTGTTGCTGGGCAATCCCCAGAAAGAGTTCAGCGCTTCGGCGGGCACCGTCAACCAGATCACCGAGGCCGCAGGCCGGCTGTCACAGCTGCGACGTGGGGCCTTGATCGTGGTGGACCTGGGAAGCGACCTCAGGCCTGAGGACTTTCTCAATCCCGGCATTCCCATTGGTGCCGTGCTGAGTCGCGAGCTGATGCTCAACCTGTTCGCCGCCGACACCCCCCTCCACGACGGTGCAGTGCTGGTGCGGGGCAATCGAATCGAGTCGGCGGGGGTGATTCTTCCTCTGTCGAGGCACAGCGTGAGCCGTTTTGGCACCCGTCATCTGGCGGCCCTCGGCATCACTGAACGCTTCGATCGCTGCATCTGCATCGTGGTGTCGGAAGAAACCGGAACGTTGTCGCTGGCGAACCAGGGCAAGCTGGAACGACCGATCACCAGTTCCCGCCTCCAGGAACTGCTCAAGGAGCTGTTCAGTACGGCCGAATCGATGCCGCCGGCACGGCGTACGGTGGGTAGCGCTCCGTCCGAATCGCTGTCTTGAGCCGCCCTCCGGCCACCAGCACTGACACGGCCGATCGTTCGCTTCTGCCTGCGGACCTCGACCCAGGTCGGCTCCCGCAACACGTGGCCCTGATCATGGATGGCAACGGTCGCTGGGCGAAATCACAGGGTTTACCGCGCGTGATGGGCCATCGTGCCGGCGTTGAAGCGCTGAAGTCCACCCTGCGGCTGTGCAGCGACTGGGGCATCCATGCCCTCACGGCCTACGCCTTCTCCACGGAGAACTGGTCGCGCCCGGGGGAGGAGGTGAATTTCCTGATGACCCTGTTCGAACGGGTGTTGCAGGCCGAACTGCAGGCCCTGGAGGCCGAACAGGTGCGGATCCGCTTTCTCGGCGATCTGAAGGCCCTGCCCCAGAAACTGCAGGAGCTGATTGCCGATGCCACGGCCCGCACGGCGGGCAACAACGGCATTCACTTCAACGTGTGCACCAACTACGGCGGACGACGGGAGCTGGTGCAGGCCGCTCAGCGGCTGGCCCAACGCGCTGCTGCCGGAGAGCTGGACCCCGACAGCATCGACGAGAACAGCATCGCCGCCGAACTGTTCACAGCTGGCGAACAGGATCCCGATCTGTTGATCCGCACCAGCGGGGAACACCGCATCAGCAATTTCCTGCTTTGGCAGCTGGCCTATGCCGAAATTCATGTCACCGATGTGCTCTGGCCTGACTTCAATGCCGATGCCTTGAAAGCCGCCCTGCTCGATTTCCAACGTCGCCACCGCCGCTTCGGCGGTCTTGATCCGATCCGCCCATGACCCTCAGCATCCGCCACGACTGGACCACCGAAGAGATCCAGACCCTGCTGGAACTTCCTTTGATGGAGCTGCTTTGGGAGGCCCAAACCGTGCATCGGAAAGCCAACCCGGGCTACCGAGTGCAGCTGGCCTCACTGCTGAGCGTGAAAACGGGGGGCTGCGAAGAAGACTGTGCCTACTGCTCCCAATCGATCCATAACAGCAGTGACGTGACGGCCTTTGAGGCCCAGATGCAGGTGGAGCCGGTGCTTCAGCGGGCCCGGGCCGCCAAGGAGGCCGGTGCCGACCGCTTCTGCATGGGCTGGGCCTGGCGCGAGATCCGAGATGGCGCTCCCTTTGAGGCGATGCTCGAGATGGTGCGCGGGGTGCGTGGCATGGGGATGGAGGCCTGCGTGACCGCGGGAATGCTCACGGATCAGCAGGCGGAACGGTTGGCCGAAGCCGGCCTCACCGCCTACAACCACAACCTCGACACCAGCCCCGAGCACTACGACCGGATCATCTCCACCCGCACCTATCAGGAACGATTGGAAACCCTGGAACGGGTGCGCAAGGCCGGCGTCACCCTTTGCTGCGGCGGCATCATCGGCATGGGTGAAACCCTGCGGGACCGCGCCTCAATGCTGCAGGTGCTGGCCAGCATGAACCCCCATCCCGAAAGCGTTCCTGTGAACGGGCTGGTGGCGGTGGAAGGCACCCCTCTGGAAGATCAGGCTCCCTTTGAACCGCTTGAGCTGGTGCGGATGGTGGCGACCGCGAGGATCCTGATGCCCCACGCCCGGGTGCGGTTGAGCGCCGGCCGCGAATCGATGAGCCGGGAAGCACAGATCCTCTGCCTGCAGGCGGGGGCCGATTCGATCTTCTACGGCGATGTTCTGCTCACCACCGGCAACCCGGATGTGGAGGCTGACCGCCAACTGCTCTCCGATGCGGGGGTGACCGCCAATTGGCAGGAGGAGACGGCGGCGCCGGTCAACTGCTCGCCCCGCTGATCAGCACAGGGCAAGCTTCAACAAATCGATTAAGACGGTGCATCGCTCCGAAACAATGCAACTCAAACAACTTGGCTGGGCCGCTGGTCTGATGCTCCTGGCCAGCAGCATGCAGGCTGCTCCTCAGCCTGAGATTCAGGAGTTGTTCAAGGCGAGTCGTACCCCCGGCGGTCGGATGGTGGCCTATCCGCAAGGAACACCGGAGATGCGGGTGGTTCGCGTTGGCCTGCCGGTGGGAGCAACGATTCCGCTCCACACCCATCCATCACCCGTGGTTGTTGTGGTGACCAAGGGTGCGATGACCAACGTGCGCCTTGTGGACGGCAACGAGGTTGTGAGCGTGGTGCGGCCTGGCGATGGCTTCCTCGAGGGCCATCCGGATGAACCGCACTATGTGACCAACAAAGGCCCTGAACCGGCAGAGGCGCTGGTGACCTTTGCCAGTGTTGAAGGCCTTCCGAACATGATCCCGATGCAATAAATGATCACTTCACTTGATCAAAAGCGTCGTCCCATCTGACGAGAGATGAACGGTCATGGGTCATCGGAATGAATGATCCGAATGGCATTGGCATAGACACCAATCAGGTTCGCCGCCAAGACAACCACCATCGCTGGTTTGACTTCGTCTCCAGGTGGTCTAGGGCTACGCACCTGACACAACCTCCCTCAACTGAGGGATTGCTGAACCATCGTCTTTCCCCCGAATGGGGGATCGATACCACCCCAAAGCAGCCCTTGTGAAGATCTTTTGACTGCAGGGCAAGGCCAGCACCAGCCCTTCCATGAGGCGCCGTGATTGATCCAATCGTCCTTCCATCACTGCTGGGACTGTTTGTTCTTTCCGTGATCCTTGAAACCGTCAAAGACGACCGGCAGCGTCACCACCATCACCGGCATTGAGATCTGGCTGAAACTTCCTTCACCACTGTCGCGGTGATGATCAGCGCCAGGAAAAGGATTTCCATCGCGACGTGCAGTCAGTATTTGTCGTGAAACACCGTTTCAATGGCTGTTGCTGTGAAGACAACAGCCAGCAAGGCGAGGGCCATGGACGGAAGCGAAGCACTCTTCTGTGATGCCATCGAACGCACGCCACTGGGCGTATCGAAAAGCACCGTCCAAATGGAATCGGCAGAAGTCCCTAGGAGCAAATCTGACGGACCAGGCTCTGTCAGCGAGCAGGAACACTGCACAAAACACTCATTGTGTGTGGCATCCCGGTTGAGCTACACCATGTTGGTCTGTGGCTCAGCCATGAAGATCGACAGCGCCAACGCTCAACCCATGGGAAGCCTGATCTTTGAAGGGGGACACAAGCCCTTCCATGCCCTGGCCTGTCCCCTGAAGCCAGCTTCGGTGCGGATCAGCAAGAAGGCCTGACGACGAATCATGCGGGGGGCACGACCCGGCCTGATGCAGGCTGGAGGACTGTTGAACCCGTCACAGCGTGAACCCGAGCAACCTGGAGCCTGGGCTGGCGAACGACAGCCGACTCTTGGTGGCGGCGTTTTATGCCTTCACGCCCCTGGATGACGAGCGTCGGGAGACATTGCTGAGCAGCTTGCCGACCCTGGCCCGCAATGGCAGCGTGCTCGGCTCTGTGTTGGTGGCCCATGAAGGGGTGAACGGCACGATCAGTGGACCGGAATCAGCGGTTGATGCGGTGCTGGATCACCTGCGCACCTCGTTTGATCTGGGCGACGAACACTACGCACGGCTCGAGGTGAAGCGCAGCTGGGCCGAAAAACCGGTGTTCCGACGCTTCAAGGCCCGCCGCAAAAAGGAAATCGTGACCATCGGAGTGGCCAGCGTGGATCCCAGCACCAGCGTGGGCACCTACGTGGAAGCCGAACACTGGAATGCCCTGGTGGATGATCCCGATACACTGGTGATCGACACCCGCAACAGCTACGAAACGGCGATCGGCACGTTCGAGGGGGCCATCGACCCCAGCACCGAGAGCTTCCGCGACTTCCCGCAATGGGCAGAGTCCACGCTGCGGCCCCTGATCGAACAGAAGAGCAGCAAACGCATCGCCATGTTCTGCACCGGTGGGATCCGCTGCGAAAAAGCCAGCAGCTATTTGCAGCAACAGGGTTTCGGGGAGGTGCACCACCTGCGCGGCGGCATCCTCAAGTACCTCGAGCAAGTGCCGGAAGCCGAAAGCCGCTGGCAAGGGGAGTGCTTTGTTTTTGATCAACGGGTGGCGTTAAACCACCAGCTGGAACCTGGAGAGCACAGCCTTTGCCACGCCTGCGGCCTGCCGGTGTCTGCCCAGCAACGCGAACTGCCGAGCTACATCAAGGGGGTGCAGTGCCTGCACTGCGTGGATCGCTTCAGCGATGCCGACCGGGAACGCTTCGCGATGCGGCAGCGCCAGATCGATCAACGTCAGATCGAACAACACAAGATCAACCGGCAGCAGGGCTGAGCCGTCAGGCCGCATCGGACAATCCCTGCCAGGGACCACCCCGATGCCGTGCTGCCGATCCTCTACAGCTTTCGACGCTGCCCTTACGCCATGCGCGCCCGCTGGGCTCTGCTGGAGGCAGGACTATTGGTGCAGTGGCGGGAGATCGCACTGAAGGCCAAACCGGCAGAGATGTTGGCGGTTTCCCCCAAGAGCACGGTTCCCGTGTTGGTGCTGCCGGACGACAGCGTGATCGAGGAAAGCCTGGCGGTGATGCACTGGGCCCTGGATCAAGCGGACCCTCGCGAGCTGCGCAACGCCGGCGATGCCTCAGCGCTGATCGAGCAGAACGACGGCGCGTTCAAACATCATCTCGACCGCTTCAAGTACACCGACCGCTACCCCGGCAACAACAAAGACGAGCAACGCGCCGCTGGCCTGGCCATCCTTCAGAACTGGAACCAGAGAATCGCCGACCAGGGCTGGCTGCTGGGCGCACACTCCTCGCTGGCGGATGCCGCCCTCTGGCCGTTCGTGCGGCAGTGGCGCATCGCCGATCCCGAGGGATTCGACAACGACAACAGCCTGGAAGCTCTGCGCCACTGGCTCCAGCGTTTCCTCGAGGATCCCCGCTTCGAGCGGCTGATGCAGCGGGCCGACCCCTGGAGTGCCGGGGGACAACAACACCACTTCCCTGCCGATGCGGTGGCGGTGCCCCTGGATCAGCCGCTGTTTCACCTGGCCCTCAAAACCGACTGGCAGGCCGCCCAGACCAGCAGCAGCTACCGCATCTCCACCCGGGGGATGACGTTGGAGCAGGTGGGCTTCATCCACTGCTCATGGCAGGAGCAGGTGCAGGCCACCTTTGAGCGCTTTTATGCCGACGCCGACGAGGTGCTGCTGCTGGAGATTGATCCCGCGGCCGTGAACGCCCCGCTGCGGGCCGATGCCATCCCCACTGGCGAACTGTTCCCCCATCTCTACGGGCCGCTGCCCCTGAGGGCAGTGCGCTCGGTCGGCACCATGCCCGCGGCAGCATGACTGAACGACCATGACCGTGGCCAGATCCCGATCGATGCTTGAGCAGCTGGAAGCCGAAGCCCGCGACCGGGGACTGCTGCTGAGATTGCAGGTGGGCCGCCCCCTGGGGCTGTGGAGCCTGCGGCTGGTGGTGGCCCGGCAAGCCCCCAGCGGCAACCTGCTGCTGGGGGAAATGAAGGGATGGGCCTATCCCGCCACCACGGGCCTGCAGCTCGACACGATGCGGGTGATGCCAAAAGCACCTACCGGCGTGGGTGATCTGGTCTGGGCGGCCACCATGGCCTGGGCCCAGGAGGCCACCCCCTGCTCACGGGCCCGGTTGCTGGCAATCCGCGACGACGAGCAGCAGCACCGACGGCTGGTGCGCTACTTCCGCCAACGCGGCTTCAGCAAATCCCGCGATGTGGAAGCGGCGCTCTGGGATCTGCCCCTGCGCATGGTCTGGGGCGGCGCTGGAGCCCTGATGAGTGGTGATCTGGCCACCGTGCTGGAGCGCAGTCTGCGGGGCTGGCGTCAGTCGGCAGCGTGATAGCTGCTGCGCACCAGCGGACCACTGCGAACCTGGGCAAAGCCCAGCTCTCGGGCCACCTCCGCCAGCGCATCGAACTCCTGCGGCGTCCAGTAGCGGGCCACCGGGATGTGCTCCAGTGAGGGACGCAGGTACTGCCCCAGGGTGATCCGTTGGCAATCCACAGCGCGGAGGTCGTGGAGGGTGGCGATCACCTCCTCGCGGCTTTCCCCCAGGCCAAGCATCAGGCCACTTTTGGTGGGGATCTCCGGCGCCAACTCACGGGCGGCCGCCAGTAAACCCAGGGATCGTTCATAGGTGGCACCGCGGCGCACCTCCCCCTGCAACCGCTGCACAGTTTCCAGGTTGTGGTTGAAGCACACTGGCTGGGCTGCCAGCACTGTGGCCAGCCGCTGCCGTTGGGCCGCCAAGGCCTGAGCGTGATCCGCCACACCCCCCCAGAAATCGGGGGTGAGCACCTCCAAGGCGATCAGCGGATTGCGGGCTCGGATCGCCGCCATGGTGCTAGTGAACAGGCAGGCACCGTGATCGGCGAGATCATCGCGGGCCACCGCCGTAAGCACTACATAACGGAGCTGCATCGCCTCCACCGCATCGGCCACCCGCTCGGCTTCGGCGGCATCCACCGGCATCGGGGCCTGGCCCTTGTCCACCTGGCAGAAGGCACAGCTGCGGGTGCAGATCGAGCCACCCAAGAGAAATGTCGCCGTTCCGGCGGCGTAGCACTCGCCGCGGTTGGGGCAGCGCCCCTCCTCACAGATGGTGTGCAGGCGGTTCTGCTTCACCAGCCCCTGCACCCGCTCCAACTCCGAGGCATTGCCGATCGGTCGCCGCAGCCAGTCCGGCAATCGCTCGACCGGAGGGATGGCGCTGTACTTGCTCATACCGGCCGGCGCCCCTCCAAGGCGCGGCTGAGGGTGACCTCGTCGGCGTATTCCAGTTCACTGCCCATCGGCAGGCCATAGGCGATCCGGCTCACCGAACAGAAGGGCTTGAGCAACCGCCCCAGATATAAGCTGGTGGTGTCCCCTTCCACGCTGGGGGTGAGGGCCAGGATCACCTCACTGATCTCCTCGTTGGAAATGCGTTGAACCAATTCGGTGACGCGCAGCAGCTCCGGGCCGATGCCGTCCATGGGTGAGATCAGTCCGCCGAGCACGTGGTAGCGCCCATGAAATTCACGAGTGCGCTCCAGCGCCAAAAGATCGCGGGAATCGGCCACCACACAGATCACGCCATTGCGGCGCTCGGGATTGCGGCAAATCTCACATTCTGGATCGGCGGAGAGGTGGAAGCAGGTCTGGCACTGGCCCACCTGAGTGCGGGCCGCCAACAGAGCATCAGCGAACTGATGGATCTGCTCCTGCGGTTGGTTCAACAGGTGCAGGGCGAGCCGCTGGGCCGTGCGCGGGCCGATGCCGGGCAGACGCTCGAACTGATCAATCAGCCGAGCCAACGGTTTGGTGAAGCCGCTCAGGGATCTGCCGCCGATGCGGGAAATGTAGGAGTTGCGGAGATCATCTGCCGCAACAGTGGTCACGACAATCAGGCCTCAACGGCAGAATGGCCCATGGATTGATCGCCCCGCTGATGCAGCTCCTCCAGTCTCTGAGTCGCGTGATCCTTTGCGGCGTCCTGGCACTGGTGCTGGGGGCCTGTGCAGCGGGACCAACGGCAGGGCTGCAGTCGTACCAAAGCCCGGATGGCCGTTTCGCCTTCCTCTATCCCACCGGTTGGACCGAGGTGCAGGTGAGCAACGGCCCACGGGTGGTGTTTCACGACCTGATCCACAGCGATGAAACCGTGAGCCTGATGATCAACAAGGTGAACGAAGACAACGAGCTGAGTGAACTGGGCAGCGCCGTTGCCGTTGGAGAGCGCCTGCGCCGTGAGGTGATCGCGACCGCCGGCAGCGGCCGCACCGCTGAGCTGGTGGAAGCACAGGAGCGTGAGGTGAATGGCCACACCTTCTATGACCTGGAATACGCCGTGCACCTGGAAGACCGCGACCGCCATGAGTTGGCGACTGTGGTGGTGGATCGGGGCCGGCTTTACACCCTGGCCACCAGCGTCAACGAAGACCGCTGGGACAAGGTTGGTGACCTCTGCGGCAGGGTGGTGCGCTCACTCACCCTGCTGATCTGATCAGAACATGAAGCGGAAACGCCGGTCGTTGGGATCACCAGAATCGGCACCGTTACTCGAATTCGCTGGCCACTCCGTGTCCAGATAACTGATGCCATCGGCATTGAACGGAACAGCCTTCAGGCTGGACGCCTGCAGATCGGTGGTGCCCATGGCGGTGATCAATCCACCCAGTTCCATCGGCCCCAGATCCGTCTCCAAGGCCTGGCCCGCAGCGGTGATCAAAGCCGGCAGGCGGATCAGATTCTGCGGTTGTTTCATCTGCTCAAACAGGCCCTTCAAGGCCAGCTGCTGCCGTTCCAGCCGGCCGAAATCGCCGCGGCCATCGTTGCGCCAACGCAGAAAACCCTCCAGATCCTTGCCCTTCAACAGCTGGGGGCCTGGCTGCAGATCAATCACCAGGTTCTGGCTGCGATCGACGTAATACAGGCGCTTGGGAACGTCCACTTCGATTCCCCCCACCAGGTTGGCCAGGGTTTCGAGCGCGTCCAGACGCACCACGATGTGGTGGCGGATCGGGCGGTTCATCAGGCGCGACAACTCCTGCTCCACCGCCTCCACACCGCCGTAGGCCATCAACGCATTGAGCTTGATGCCACCGAAGCCCTCAGCATCGATGTAGCTGTCGCGGGGGATCTGGGTGATCGACGTGGTGGTGCCATCCACCCGCACCGTGAAGATCACATCGGTGTTGCTGCCGAGGCGATCCCGGCCCAGCACCACCACCTCCCTGGCCCCGAAGCCGGTCCAGCCAGCAAACGGGTTGGCCAGCGGCGCGGGTTGAGGCAGCGCGAAGGGTTCGTCTGCCGTGCTGGATGGCGCTGTGATCAACCGGCTCAGGGGAACCGAGAGAATCAGACCACCACTGAGACCCGCAACCACAGCAGCAGCCACCGGCCAGTTCATGGCCACGGAGGACGCCTTAGCAGGGGGGACTTGTGGCATGGGGCACACGTTACGCTGTATTTTGGCGTGCTCGTCCCTTCTCGGGTAGGGCGGCGAAGCCCTCCGTCAAACCAAGGGGTCGCTGATCACCATCGAGGCGCAGGGGAGCTGGCGGATCAGTTTGCTGGTGCGATCACTTCCGGGAATCGGCAGACCGGCCACCCGCCTGCGCTGGGTGCGCAGGATCACCAGGTCGTGTTCGCCGCTGAGGCGATGAATGGCCCCATCAATGCCGGGCCCCCGCACGATCACGATGTGAAACCGCTCCTCAGGGATGCCCGGCGGGCGCCAGCGGATCAACTGCTGTTCCATCCAATGACGGTCCTGCCCGCTGAAGCGGGGATCGTGCACATGCAGCAGGGTGATCCGAACGCGCTGATCCTCAGGGGCTGAATTGATCACCCGCAGCGCCAGTTCGAACTGCTCGCGGGCGCTAGCGGAGAGGTCTTTGATCGGAACAAGGATCCGGCCCAGACCGCTATCGGTCTCACGGCCCAGGTTCACCACCACCACCGGACAGTGGGCCGTGCGGCAGACCCCATCGACGATGTCGCCCATCAGCCAGGCCCGGAGTTGATCGCTGCGGGATGCACCGACCAGCAACAGGTCCGCAGCCTGTTCCAAGGCCGTGCGGCTCATGCCACCGGCGATGTCTTCATCCAGCCGCAGCAGGCTGCGGGTGGGTACCTCCAACTGGGCACCGATGCTCTCCGCTGTGCTGAGGCGTCCGCGCGCTGCGGCAACGGCCCGGTTCAAACCACCACGCATCTCCTCAAGGCTGGGATTCACCATCGCCAGGGGAAGCAGCAACCCTTCAGCCCCCGATGAGCCCTGCACCAGCCGGGCCGCCATGCTCAACAACCCCTTCTCGGTGCTGGGGTTGGCCACCGGCACCACGATGCGCAGGGGGCGCTGCACCACCTCATTGACGCCATCCAGCACCGCCGCCTCCTCACCGAAGCTGACCGGCACCGCATCAGGCCTGGGATCCTTGAGCCGTGTCACCGATTGCTCGGTGAGGATCGGCCCGAGGGTGGCCGTCACCACCATCACCGCCAGCACGCTGTTGAGCACGGTCTGATTGAGCAGCCCCGCCTGGTAGCCGATGAAGGCCGTGGCCAGGGTCGCCGCCACCTTGGGCATCGTCAGCGACCACATCATCAGGATCTGGGCGCGGCGGTAACCGAAAAGCCGTCCGCTGAGCCAGGACGCCAGACCCTTGCCGCCGATGGCCCCCACCAGCATCAGCGCGGTGAACTGAAAGTTGCCAAGGCTGTCGCCAAGGCTGCCCAGATCCAGCAGCAATCCCAGGTCGATGAAGAAGATCGGGATGAACAACACCCCACCCACAAAAATCACCTGTTCCTTCACCCGGCCCTCGGGCAGCACGGAATTCACCGCCAGACCAGCCAGAAAGGCGCCGACAATCTTTTCGACGCCGGCCAGCTCAGCCCCCAGGGACGCCAGGAACAGGGCCACCAGAACAGCGAGCACCATCCGGTTTTCATCGCTGATGCCGCGCAACACCAGGCGCCGGCCCAGCCAGCGGATGCCGATCACCACCACCAGAGCGAAGCCACCGATCTTGAGCAGCAACAGGCCCAGGCCCAGGCCGCTGAGGCTGCCCTGGCCCAACCCCAGCCCCACCGCCAGGAGCAGCAGGGCCACGATGTCGGTGAAGATCGTGCTGCCCACACTCACCACCACCGACTCATCCTTCTGGGCGCCGTAACTGCGCACGATCGGATAGCCCAAGGGGGTGTGGGTGGCCATCAGGGCACCGAGCAACAGGCACGACACCGAGGCGAAGCCCGCCATCAGGCCGATCGAAACGCCCGTGCCCACGCCGATCAACAGGATCAGCAGGCCATAGATGAACGAGCGGCGCTTGACCCGGTTGAACTCCTCGAGGTCAATCTCAAGACCCATCGTGAACAGCAGATATACCGCCCCGAGATCGGAGAGGAGCCGCACCGTTTCGCTGCTGCTGTCGACCCAGTTCAAAGCGTGGGGACCCACCACCACGCCCGCCGCCAGCAACCCCACCAGATCGGGCAGACCCAGCCGCCGGATCAGCGGCGGCACCGCCGCACTGATCGCCACCAACAGTGAGAACACCCCGAGAGGGTGATGCATGACATGGCTGATCGAGGCCTGCATGGCCATGGCTGCACCGCCGGCTTGCGGACCCAGCATGGTCGCCGGATCTAACTGCAAAAACAGCTGCTTCAGGAAGCGACAACCCCTTCGCCGGCCTGCACCTGCCAGAGGTTGGTGTACATCCCGCCCTGGGCCACCAGGCTGTCGTGACAGCCCTGCTCCACAATCCGGCCCTGGTCCATCACCACGATCCAGTCGGCATGGCGAACCGTGCTGAGCCGGTGGGCGATCACCACGGTGGTGCGCTGCTGGGTGATCTGCACCAAGGAGCGCTGAATCGCGGCTTCGGTGTCGTTGTCCACTGCTGCAGTGGCTTCATCAAGCACCAGCACCGGTGCATCCTTGAGGATGGCGCGGGCCAGGGCGATGCGCTGGCGTTGTCCGCCCGAGAGGCGCTGCCCCCGCTCCCCCACCAGGGTGTCGTACCTCTGGGGCAAGGCGTCGATGAAGCCAGCGGCTTCCGCCAGGCGAGCGGCCTGCTCAATCGCCAGCGGATCGGGATCCGCGACCCCATAGGCGATGTTCTCGGCCACGGTGCCGTGGAAAAGGTAGACGTCCTGGCTCACCAGGGCGATGCAGCGACGCAGGTCCTGCAGCTGCAGGGTGTCGATGGAGACCCCATCCAGGCAGATGCGTCCGCCATCACGCTCGTACAGCCGCAAGAGCAGCTTCACCACGGTGCTCTTGCCGGAGCCCGTTGCCCCGACGATGCCTAGAGTCGAACCCGCCGGCACGGTGAGATCGAAGCCCTGCAGCAGCGTTCCTCGACCGGCATAGCCGAAATCCACCGCTTCAAAGCGAATCTCACCCCGCAGCCGCTGCGGATCCACCGGCACCGTTCCTCCCTGGATCAACACCGGCGTGTCAATCAGATCAAGCACCCGTTGCGTGGAGGCCATCGAGCGCTGGTATTCATCCAGAGTTCGGCCAATGGCGGTTAACGGCCAGAGCAGCCGCTGGGTGATGAACACCAGAACGCTGTAGGTGGCCACCGGAAGTTCACCGGCCAGAGCCTTGAACCCACCGATCAACAGGATCGCCAGGAAGGCGAACAAAATCGCGAAGCGAATCAAGGGGATGAAGGCCGCCGAGAGACGAATCGCCCCGGCATTGCTCTGGCGGTAGGCCAGGCTTTCTGCCCGCAGGCGCTCCAGTTCCAGAGCTTCAGCGGTGAAGCTCTTGATCGTGAGCATCCCCCCCAGGTTGTTGGCGAGCCGGGAGGAGAGATCGCCCACCCGGGCGCGCACCTCCCGGTAGCGCGGCGCCAGCTGGCGCTGGAAATGCAGCGATCCCCAAAGAATCACCGGGATCGGCAGGTAAGCGAACAGCGCCACCTCCGGCGCCACCATCGCCATGCCAATGCCCACCACCAGCACGGTGGTGATCAACTGCAGGATCTGATTAGCACCCCGATCCAGAAACCGTTCGAGCTGGTTGATGTCGTCATTGAGCACCGCCATCAGGCGCCCGGTGCTGTCCTGCTCGAAAAAGGACAGCTCCAGCTTCTGCAGATGGTCGTAGGCCTCGAGCCTCAGGCTGTGCTGGGTGGTTTGCGCCAGGTTGCGCCAGAGCACGTCGTAGAGGTACTCGAACAGCGACTCCGCCGCCCAGATCACAAAAGTGAGCAGGGCCAGACCCAACAGTTGATGGCCGGCGGTCTTCAGCCCGAAACCCGCCAGCACGGACTGCTCTTTGAGCAACACCACATCCACGGCCAAGCCTATCAAGATCGGCGGCGCCAGATCGAAGAGCTTGTTGAGCAGGGAGCAGGTCACCGCTGCAACCACCAGGCGGCTTTGGGGCGCCAGATGGCCTAACAATCGCATCAGGGGGGAGCGCGTTGCTGAAGCTTTCCTGAGGGTTCGTTCCGACACGGTTTTCACCCCTGAAGACTCACTACAACAGAACCACAACTGAAGGAGGTGACATGAGCCGATCAAGGTCGTTCAACCGCTTTCACCGCTACCTGGCGCGGCAGAAACGCCGCGGACTGCGGGCTGTCCTGCCCCAGTTCCAGGACGCCCGTGATCGTCAGCAAAGCCCAGCAGACAGCAGCAATGAAGTGCTGCGTCGGCTGAGGTTGCGTGAAATCGAAATGGACCTGACGGAGGCCGAGGCCTGAAGCTCAGCCGCGGTAACCGCCGCCACCACCACGGGGGCCGCCGGAGCGCTCCCGGGGGGTGGCTTTGCTGACGCGGATCATGCGGCCCATCCACTCCACGTCCTGAAGATCGTCGATGGCTTTCTGCTCGTCGGCATCGTTGACCATCTCGACGAAAGCGAAACCGCGTTTGCGGCCGGTCTCACGGTCCAGGGGCAGGCTGCAGTTCTTGACCTCGCCGTACTCACTGAAGAGATCGAAGAGGTGCTCCTGCTCCGCCTGGAACGAAAGATTGCCGATGTAGATGGTCATGGACCGTGGAACCGTTGAACGTGCTCAGTCGCTTGAGCCGGTTCCGAAAGCTCGGAAAGGGCCAGTGCTCAGGCGTGAACCCGATGACGTTACAGGGCAGTCGCACGAATAGACACAAAAAAAAGAAGCAAATGGGAAGACTCGCCAGAAACTGAGCTATTCACTCCATTGTCAGAAGACCCTGACGCAGGAGAGAGATGACATTCGACGGCCTTTGTTTCCGGGCTCTGAGCTGGACCGCCGATGGAGAGCTGGACCCAGTGGACAAGCTTGTGCTGCTCAACAACTTGATCCGGCAGGCCACGCCGAGCGAGCAGATCGAGTTGATTCAGGTGGTGGAGAAATTGGCTCTGTTACGGCCCGAGACCACTGTTCAGGTGAGCAATCTCTGACCGTTCTTGATCCCCGGGATCAGAGGCCGTAGGTCTCGGCTGCCTTGGCCTTGCAGGTGGCCTGTGCCGTCTGGATCCCCGCCCCGTTCTGAACCTCGGCAAGGAAACAACGGCAGGTGTCGTCCACCATTCCCTCCGGAGGAACAGTCCCTGCCCTTTGCAGCTCGGCCTTCACAGCTGTTCTGCAGAACTGGGTGATCAGGCTGTTGTCCGAAGCTGAAGCGGCCAGGGGAGCCGAAAGCAGGCCAACAGCCAGCAGCGCACGCATCAAGAGGCCTTGCTGATTTGCAGTTCGCGGTTCATCACGCGCAGGCGTTGAAGGCTGTTGAACACATCCTCTGGCATGCCCTTGGGGAGATCCACCAGGCTGTGATTGTCGAAAATCTGGATCCGACCGATCATCCGGCCCTGCAGTCCGGTCTCACCGGCGATGGCGCCCACGAGGTTGCCGGGTTTGACCCGATCGCGGTGACCCACCTCAACGCGGTAACGCTGCATGTTCTCCTCAGGTGCCCGTGCCGGACGCTCGCGCCGCTCACGGCGATCTCCTGAATGGCGATCACGGTCGCGGTCGTTGCGACGGGTGTTCTGAATCCAGTCGTCGTCACCCTTGCGCAGCAGCGCATCGGGTCCGATGGCCAGGTTCAGTGCTGCCATGGCCAGCTGCTCGGGGCTTAGCTCGAGTTCCGTGGCCACCCGCTGCATCAACTCCTGAAGCAAGGCCGCTTCATCGGCATCAGGACGTTGGGATTGGGCTGCATCACTCAAACGCTTGCGCAGGCGGTCGAGCCGTCCCTGGTTGATGGCCGTGTTGCCGGGCACCTCCATCGCTTCGATCGGCTGCCCCGTGGCCCGCTCGAGGTTGCGGATGAAGCGCCTTTCCCGTGGGGTCACGAACAGAACCGCTTCGCCGGTGCGTCCAGCCCGGCCCGTCCGGCCGATGCGGTGCACGTAGGCCTCGCTGTCGAACGGCATGTCGTAGTTGATCACCAGGCCGATGCGCTCCACATCAAGACCCCTCGCCGCAACGTCGGTGGCCACAAGGATGTCGACCGATCCACTGCGCAACCGCTCCACGGTGCGTTCCCGCTGGTTCTGGGGAACATCGCCATTGAGCACCGCCACCTGATGGCCGCCGGCTTCAAGGGTTTCAGCCACGGTCAGGGTGATCGCCTTGGTGCGGGCGAAGATGATCACACCCTCACTACCACAGGCGTCGAGAACCCGTTGCAGGGCTTCGAGCTTGTGCGGCATCGGCACCGTGATCGAGCGCTGGCGTATCCGCTTGCCTTCCTGATCCTTGGTGCGGATCGTGACCTCAGCAGGATCCTTGAGATAACGCTTGGACAGACGACGGATCTCAGGAGGCATCGTCGCGGAGAACAGAACCACCTGACGCTGCTCAGGAAGCTGATCGAGGATCCACTCCACATCGTCGATGAAGCCCATGCGGAGCATTTCGTCTGCTTCATCGAGCACCAGGCTGCGCAGACCACTGGTGTCGAGCGTGCCCTGACGCATGTGGTCCATCACCCGGCCAGGGGTGCCTACCACCACATCCACACCGCGCCTGAGAGCACTGATCTGAGAGCGGAAATCCGTGCCGCCGTACACCGCCAGCACCTTCAGATGGGGATGGCCGGCGGAATAGGCCTTGAACGATTCGGCCACCTGCATCGCCAGCTCCCGTGTGGGGGCGAGAACGAGAGCCTGGGGTGTTTTCTGGCCGCTTTCCAGACGCTCGAGCAACGGCAACGCAAACGCTGCTGTTTTACCGGTGCCGGTCTGGGCCTGACCCACCAAATCGCGGCCAAGCATCAGCTCGGGGAAGGCCGCCTTCTGAATGGGGGAAGGTTCGCTGTATCCCTTGTCCGCCAGGGTGCGGAGCAGGGCCTCGCTGAAACCAAAACCGGCAAAACCGGATTCCGGTTCAGCCGATGTGATGGTGGTGGTGAACACCTCAGCATTGGAGTTGGCTTCCGGCAGTTCGGATGCAGAAAGATCCACTGCGCAGGCGGAATCGTCGCGCTGCTGTTGCTGTTCGGTCATAAAAGGTGGCTTCGCCTGATTGATCTCTGAAATCAGGCTCACAACCTCCCTGCAACGTAAGAGTTGCCCTCTGGTTGTGTTGCCTACGCTTCAAAGGTTGGCACTCAAGTTATCACCCGGCCGTAATCATCCTGCAGCCGTTCGATGTCGTCTTCCCGCAGATCATCACCGTGCTGAACTTCCAGAATCAGCAGATCTGAACTGTCTGCACGGGCGCGATGCACAGCGCCGCAGGGGATCGAGAGCATGACGCCCGCGCTGGCCGCGTGCCATGTCTCACCGCAGAGCAAAGCCCCCGAACCCGACACCACGGTCCAACTTTCGCTGCGATGACGATGCCGCTGAAGGGACAACTGCTGCCCGGCATGAACCAGCAGCCGTTTGACCAAATAGTTGTCCCCCTGGGTCAGCGTTTCGTACCAGCCCCAGGGACGCTCAACCCGCATCAGTCCACCCGCGTCAGATCAGCGTCACCAGATCAAGGCTGGCACGGGCTCGAGTGATCGCTGTGTAAAGCAAACGGCGTTGATGGTCAGCAGCCGGGCCATCCTCGAGGGGATCGGGCCAGAGCACGATCACCCGATCCGCCTCACTGCCCTGAGCCCGATGGATGGTGAGCGCCACCGCCGGCTCCAGACGCCGCAAACGAGCTGGATGCAAACGGCGCACCTGCAGCTGGCCATCCGGATCCACCACCTGGAACAACAGGCGTCGTTCAGAGCCTGCCCCGATCACAACCCCGAGATCGCCATTGGCCAAACCGAGTTCCGGTTGATTGCTGCCGCAGATCACCGGCAAGCCGATCGGCCAACGCTCAACCTTGCCGGCGGCATTGGCCCCCAGCAGCGTGCGGTGCACATCATCAAGACTCCACGGCCCCCGGCGGCGTGGACAGAGCAACAGATCCTGCTCGAGCAGCGCAAACAAGGGCCGGGACTCCGCCATCAGCTCCTTTTCGCTGCAGCGGTTGAGATCAACCGTCCGCGCCTGCAGCAGCTGGAGGCGCTCAAGCCAGCGCTGGCGCACCAAGGCTGGAAAACGACGCAGGGGGCTGGGATGCACCTGCAGATTGGCCTGCGCAGGCAACGCAGCCAAATCCGCAGCGAACGCGGCCAGATCCCCCTGGCGCAGCTGGTGCGCCACCTGGGCCAGGGCACCGCGGTTGCGATAAGTGCGCTCGAGGTGCACCGCCCCTTCACCGAAGCGACTGCGAACGTCCGGCTGCTGAAGCCGGTGCCAGACCGCTCCACTCCCCACCGGCGGCAGTTGGGCTGGATCCCCCACCAACAGCAGCCGGCAACCGCTGGGCAACGCCTCGAGCAGGACCTGGGTCAAGGCCAGATCCAGCATCGACATCTCATCGATCACCAGCAGATCCAGCTCCAAGGGACGCTGGCGGTGCCTGCCAAAGCCACGGCTGCCGGCCTCCAACCAGCGGTGGAGGGTGCTGCAAGGCAACGGAGCCCGTTGCGCCAGCACCGCATCCCCCAGGCGCCGGGCCGCCTTGCCGGTGGGGGCCGCCAAACCAATGCGCAGGCCGGGATGGCGGGCTTCCGCCCGGGCCAGAATCTCCACCACCGTGCTGGTTTTGCCCGTACCCGGACCACCGCTGAGCAGCACAACCGAGGCCTGATCCAAGGCGCGCACGGCAGCGCACTGTTCAGCGTTGAGACGATCCGACAGCTCGGGATCGACAGCCTTGACGGGCTTGGGAACCGGAGCGTGGGCCCGCTCCACCAGCTCGGTCACCACCTGCTCCATGGCCTGCAACCAGCGGCGCCAGCCCAACCGATCAGCCTGAAGCAGCAGGGGGGAGGCATCCCCCTCAAGCCAGCCACTGGCTTGGGCAACGGCCAGCCGTTCCGGCGTCAGCGCCACCGTCAACTCCCCCTGCTCCAAGGCCGTCACCAGGTCGCGACTGAGCTCCTCTAAAGGGGGGCCATCCACTTGGGGCGGGATCCGACGCCGCAGAGCGACATGGAGGCCAGCCGTGAAGCTGGCGGGCCACGTGCTGGTTCCCGGGGGCAGCAACTCGGTCACGCCGGCACCTCCCCCAGAGCTCGATCCAGGGCTGCGATGCGATTGAGCGGCACGGGTTCAACGATGCGCCCCGGTCCAACAGCATGCTCCGGAGAGGCTCTCACAGCTCCGGGCATCCCCCGCAGGAAGCAGTAGACATAGCCCCCCAGATGCTGCTGCGGGTTGTAATCCGGCAGCCGCCAACGCAGATGGCGGTGCAGGGCCACCAGGTAGAGGTGGGCCTGCAGGGGGTAGTGGTGGTGCAGCATCTGCTCCTCCATCGCCGCCTGGGAGTAGTGATGCGGTCCACACAGTC
This sequence comes from Synechococcus sp. CC9605, assembly GCF_000012625.1. Taxonomy (NCBI): domain Bacteria; kingdom Bacillati; phylum Cyanobacteriota; class Cyanophyceae; order Synechococcales; family Synechococcaceae; genus Synechococcus; species Synechococcus sp. CC9605. Next base: position 1,519,725 of record NC_007516.1, read on the forward strand.
CCGGCTCAGCACTGGTGCGCCGTTCACCGATCCAATTACTCTTCCAGTCGAGAACCCACCAGCGTTGGTGCTGGGGGTCCTGGAACACCAGATCGATGGAACCGGTGAGAAACCCGCGGCTGTTGATCGAGAGCGACGCCAGCGCCGGGCTGTAAGAGCGGCCAAAACGGGCCTCGGCATCACAGCCGAAGGCGGCCACCAGATCGGCCGTGCGCACGTGCTGCACCGGCAGATCAAAACTGAGTTCAGGCAGGCGCTGGTGCGGCCCCAGCCGATCCAGCGACAACGCCCCCAGCGGTCCCCCGAGGGGCGTCTGCAACACCTGCTCTAACCCTGTCAACACATCGTTTTGCAGATCGGGATCAAGCCCGGCCAGGCGCAACTCGGCGACGATCAGCTCGTGCCGTTGGCGGGGCTCCGTGGCCTCCGCCGCAGAAAAGGGGAACTGTTCGAGGATCCGGTGCAGACAGTCCCCGGCCCCGGCCCCGCGCGGAAAGGCCGCCAGCGGCCCCGTCTTAGACCATGCCTGTTCTGCCCTCGCCGCCATCAGTTCCAACGTCGATTCCGACGTCGATTCCTCAGCGCCTGGATCGCGATCGCGACCCTGTTCATGCAGCTGAACGTCGTCGGATGAGGCAATCCAGGCCGAGTAACTGGCCCTGCCCCAACTCCGGTCGATCCGCTTGGGGATGGAACCAAGGGCCAAGGGCTCGGCCTGCAGCGGAGGCCGCCAACGCTTGCCACTGGGCAGGCTTTCGACCAGGCCATCGATGCTGATCGGAACCTGTCGCTCCGCCAGGGCTTGACGCAGCCGCTCATCGGTGAGGCTGTCGATCGCATCCCCAGCGGCTTCAGCTCCGAACAACCAGGCGGGCAATGGGGAATCCTCCTGGCCGTTGGCCCTGGCCCAGATCAGGATCAACTGGGTTTGGGCTCGGGTGACCGCGACATAGGCCAGCCGCTCGGCCTCCGCCGCAGCGTCCTGCTGCGCCTGTTGCGCGGCCTGCCAGCCCTCCCCCCAATGAACATCCACCCGCGCCAGGCACTCCCCGGAGCGGGGATCACGCCAGAGCGGACCGGACACGGCTGGGGGCGACTGCCAGAGGTAGGGGCAGATCACCACCGGATATTCCAGCCCCTTGCTGCGGTGGACAGTGACCACGGCGATGGCACTGTCGGCCTGATCGCTGTGGGGCTGACGGGCCTCCGGCACCGGCTGGCTGGGGTGCAAACGCTCCCGCCGCAACCAATCCGCCGCGGTGGCCACATCAAGCCCCTGGCGGTGCATCGCCTCCTGCACCAGCCGCGCCGCCTGCTGCAGATCCCCCAGCATCCGGCCCCGTTCCGACAGCCCCGCCATCTGTTCACCGCTGAGCAGATCGGCCAGAGCCCCGAGCAGGCCCAGCCGCGGCATCAGCTCAGCCCAACCACGCAGCTGCACAGCCAGCTGATCCAACCGCCCCGGCTCCAGAGCATCGGGCGCGATGTTCATCAGTCCCGAGCAGGCCAGCAGGCGCAGGCGAGCGTCATCGCCCGGTTCCACCAGGGCATCGAGGAACCACTGCAACAGCAATGCGGCTTCACTGTCGAGCACATCCCCCTGGGTCACCAGGCGGGTGGGAAGCCCGCAGGCCCCCAGGGCGCGGCGCAGGTCTTCCGCCTGTTGATGGCGACTCACCAGCACACAGAGATCCGCTGGGGTGAGGTCGTCCCGTTGCTGCAGTTGCTGCAGCACCATCGCGGCGAGCCGTCGGGGCAGATCTGCTTCCAGAGCACTGCGGCTGGAGGGCGCCTCCGTGGAGAGCAGCAGCAGTTGCAACGCCGGGGCATCCTGCGGTGGGGTGGCGGAGCTGCGGGGCTGCACCGCGGGCACCAGCAGTTCAGATCGGGGGAGACCCGGAGCCATCAAGCGGTTCAACCCCTCCATCAGCGGTGCCGTTGTGCGGAAGTTGTCGAGCAGGTGATCGATCCGTTCCACCTGATCCCGCGCTGCCATGTAGGTCGCCAGATCACCACCACGGAAGCGGTAGATCGCCTGCTTGGGATCCCCGACCATCAGCAGCAGGTGGCGTTCACCAGCACCAAAGGCGCGCTGTAACAGGCGCCACTGCACGGGGTCGGTGTCCTGAAACTCATCCACCATCACAGCCCGGTAACGCTGTTGCAGCGGTGCAAGCCAGGCAACAGCGCCATCGCCGGGATCCATGGCGGCCAACAAGCCACCGAAGGTGATCACCCCACGGCGGCGACGGCGGCGGTCCAGCTCCTGCAAGCACCGTTCAAGGAGGTACTGCCAGGTGCGCTCAATCGGTGCATCCCAGAGCGCCGCAACGGCGGCCTGCAGAGCCGGCATCACCAGGCTGGGGTCGGACTCACCGCACTTGCGCGCGACCTTGCACCAACTGCCGGGGTGGAAGTACTCCTTCAGCGGCTTCTCACGGGCGGCAATCTCCAGCAGCGATGGCACTGCGGTCTGCCCATCCAGCCACTGGTTGATCTGGGCGCAGCGATCGGTCTTGGGCTTGGCGGAATAAGGGCTGGTGGCTCCACAGCCCTGAGCTTTCCACTGCTCGGCCGCCTGACGGAACCCGGCATCCAGGTCGGCATGGTCCCGCTGCCAGAGCGGCACGAAGTCGTGCCAGAGCTGCGCCAGCCAGTGCTCCAGCTGAGGAGCGAGGGGCTGGTCCAGATCGATCGCCCCATCAGCGCCCCTGAACCGCGGCTGCTGTTCGCCATCGAGTTGCGCCAACCCCCTGCGCAGGGTCTGGGGCGAGAGGCCGCGTTGACGCAACGCCTTGAACTGATCCGGCGGCAGGCTGAGCAGCTCCTGTTGCCAGAGGTCCTGCACAACCTCGGCTTGGAGCGCGGTGGCGTCGGTGTCCAGCTGGGGCTCCATCGCTGCAGCGTTGCTGAGGGCCAGGCGGCGCAGGCTGCGGCGACAAAAACCATGGATGGTGGTGATGTCGGCCCGGTCCAACTGCTCCAAGGCCACCAGCAGGTGCCGAATCCAGCGCTGACGCGCATCCCCTGGCTCGGAACCCGCCAGCCAATCCGCCAGGACGGGGTCTGGAGCATAAGCCTTCATCCCCTGGTCAAGCTGCTCGAGGCCCTGCAACGCCTGCTGCAGCCGCTGGCCGATGCGGGAGCGCAGCTCTTCGGCCGCTGCATCGGTGAAGGTCACCACCAACAACGCCTCGAGAGGGTGGTCGGCCTCCGTGATCAGCCGCAAGCAGAGATGCGCCAGGGCAAAGGTTTTTCCGGTGCCAGCGCTGGCCTCCAGCAGGCGAATCCCAGGGTCGAGGGGGTATGTGTTGGCATCGAAGCGCTGGGCCATGGATGGAGTCTGCTCAACTCCGGCCTCAAAACCAGTGTTAACTTCCATGAAGCAGCCGGCGAAAGCTGCGAACTGGACTGGGTGTCGTCACACCCCAGAACAGAAGACGACCTGAGCGGGGGCCTGAAGAACCCTCGCTTTTTTGTGGGCTTGTGAACGGATGCAACCCAACCCTTGAGAGAACAGGGGCTTGTGTGTGTACTGGGCCATCAGGCCAACACCTTGGTGAAAGCCAACGGCCTGTTGTGTCCCCCGAACGTCGTCAGAAATTGGCCCAGCTGCTGGTGCGCAAGGCCGCCGCTGTTGAAAGCATCAGCCAGGAACATCGGGCTTACTTCTTCCGCCGGCAGGCCGGCGAGCCGATGGTGATTTCCAACGAACGCATGCGCGAAATGCTCGATGAGCTGTTCGACTAACGCAGGTTCGCCATAAGGGGGCCGTACAACAGCTGACACGCCTGCTGGAATCCGGCCTGATCCATCAATTGCTCCGCAGCGACGTCCGAGCCGAAGCAGAGCTGCATCAATGGGGTGGCCCCTTCGTCCTGCCAGGTCTTGCGGAAGTCCTGCTGCCCCTCCCCCGGTTTGCGCCGCTCTTTGGCCACCATCTGCCAGCCGCTCTTGGGAGGGACCGGCCAGCACCGCTCCAGCCCCTGTCGCGCCAGCCGCGCCAGCTGCTGCAGCTGGTCTTCGGCCTCAACCGTCGGCAAAACCGACCAGCGCACGTGCACCTCGGCGCCGGCAACCCGGGTGCTGCGCGCCACCACCGCTGAACCGGCTGCAGGAGCCGATCCCTCAGCGCAAAGCAACAGGTGCTGCAACCAGCCGCGCATCACCGCCGCGGCCGTGAGCATCCCGGGCTGGACCACCACCTGGGTGTCACCGGCGTAGAGCAGGGGCATCGGCAGGCCGGCGAGCACCGGCACCTCCCTGCGGCAGGGGCCGAGTGATGCCAGCTGCCGTTGCAGGGCCTGCCAACGCTGCTGCAGTTCCTCCTGCTCAAGGGCCGCCCCAGCCCCCGCCGGCAGCACACCCTGCCCCGCCAGCGACGCCGTCCAATCCGGAGCCGATCCAAGAATGAACTGCTCCTCAAGCTCGTGGTTGAGCAGCAGATAGCGCTGCAGGCCCTCCAACTCGAGCGCCTCGAGATCCTCCACCGCCTCAATGCCTTCCCCAGGCCGCAACCCCCGGGCCTGCAACCAGGCCTTCTGGGGCTGCTGCAACCAGGCCAGCAAAGCTTCAGGGTCCAGGGCTAGATCGTCTCCATCCCGTCCCTCGGCCTCGTCATCGTTGATCTCCGGCTGCCAGAGCGATGCCCAGGCCAGCCCCTGGGGATTCGGGACTGAAGCCGGAGCAGCATCCAGGCAGCGCCGGGCCTCCAGCTGACGCCGATCACAGCTGAGCGGTGCCTCGGGCCGGAAGTTCTCACGGGAGAGGGGATTGGCCGCCGGCGTGACCAACAACCCTTCCGTGGAGGCACCGGCCCGTTGCAACTGCTCCTGCAGCACTGACAGCCACTGTTCCACCGGCGCAGCAGGCGGCTGAGGCTCACCGGTGCGCTCCAGCCGCCCGCACCAGCTGATCAGCAGATGACGGCGTGCCGACATCAAAGCCTCCAGCAGCACGTAGCGGTCCTGGTCGCTGCTGCGGGGATCCCCCAGGCGCCGTTGCTGCTCGAGGAGATGAAAGCCCGGACGGCGGCTTGGGCGCGGAAAGTCGGCGCTGTCGAGGCCCATCAAGATCACCACCTTGTGCGGAATCGCCCGCATTGGCTCCAGGGCACTGATGGTGAGGGCACCACTGCGGTGACCGAAGCGGCCGCTGTCCACCGACAAGGCCTCCTGCAGCACCTCCAAGGCCACGGCAGCGTCGAGGTCCAGAGGGCAGTCATGGGCCCGCAGCCGCCACTCCTCCAGCGCCGCCGCCCAGCTCTGCGCCTCATCAGTCCAGGCCCCGCCCTCAGCGAACAGCTCCTGCAACAGGGATTGGAGCAGCTCCACCCAGCCATGGCACGGCCGGGGCTCCCTAAGGCGATCAAGCATCCGCGCCACACGATCCAGCAGCGTCCACCAACGCACCAGGCGATCGGGGTCCAGCTCCTGCTGGAAGGGTGCCGCCCCTGCCGGAGCCAGACCCGGCTCCACCGGCAGCACCAGACCCAGCAGCCAACGGTCGAGACACCAACGCAGGCTGTGCACCTCGTCACCGCCCCGCTCACGGGCGTCCAAGCCCCAGCGAAAACCGCTGCGTTGCAGTGTTTGCGTGATCAACACCGCCTCTTCCGGCGTGAGTCCCTGCTGGCCCTGCAAGGCCGGGTTGGCCAGCAGACGTTCCAGCCCCGTGGCGGTGAGGCGTGTCGCAGCCAGCTCCAGCAGCGTGAACATCGCCATCGACAACCCCGGACTGCTCTGCTGACTGCGGTCGGTGAGGCGCCAGGGCAAATCGACACCGAAAGCCGCCGTGTCGTTGAACACGGAGCTGAGCAGCGGCGCATAGCGCTCGATCTGCGGCGTCATCACCAGCACGTCGCGGGGCTCGAGATCGGGATCGGCCGCCAGCCACTGCAGGATGCGATCCCGCACCAGTTGCACCTCCCGCCAAGGCCCCGGTGCCGCCTGAAACAACAGAGATTGATCGTCTGAGGAACGATTCAGCTCAGCGATGCTCTCGGCATCCACCAGCTGCTGCTGAAGCTGATCGAGCAAGGTGGGCTGACGCTCTTCCGCCGCGGCGATCTGCAGAGAACCTGCAAACAGATCTCCCTCGCGGCGCTCCCCCAGCTGCGCTTCACCGGAGCCCTCCAGCAACTGTTGAAATTCGGCGCCCATCCGCCCGAGAACGGCCTCCAAACGCGGCGCCTCCGCCAACCATCCCCCATCCGGAGGGATCAGCCATTCATCCCCGAGCGAGGCGCGCCGACTGCCGCAGCGCTGCCATAGATCCGGACACGGGGTGAGCAGGTAGATCTCCACCGCCAGCAGACCGGACAAGGCCTGAATCAGATCCACCTGCACCGGCGCCAGAGCACTGATGCCGAAGAGCCGCAGCCGCTCCGGCAGCAGGGCCGGATCAACATCTCCTCGCCGGAGACACTCGACGGCCTCACGCACCTGCAGGCCAAAGGGAGCCCGGGGCAGCCGTTGGGCCAGCAGTCGCCAGAGCACAGGCTGCCAGTCGTCATCAGGCCGCGGTTGTTTCCACTGCTCGAGTTGATCGGGGCGGTAAAGGGCGTAATCGTCCATGGCATCGGCGATGGAACGGGCCAACTGCCACCGATCCCGCGTCAACCCCGAGGCGGTTCCTTCACGCTGGGCGAGCCAAACCCGCAACGGCTGGGCGACGGGCTGCTCCAGCAGCTCCGGCAGCAACTCGAGCACCGCCCACACCAGCTGGCCCGCCCGCCAGGGATCGTCCTCCTGAGCAGGAAGATGCAGCACCTGGCGCACCAGCTGCCGCAGGCGACTGCCCGGGAAGGGGAACCGCACCAGGGAACTGATGCCATTGGCCGTGGCCAGCTGTTCCCCCAACCATCGGCTGGTGGGCCAAGTGTTGACCATCACCTCCACCGTCTCAAGGGGGCCCGGCTGCTGCTCGATCAACTGACGGGAGAGCAAGCGAGCCAGAAATTCAGCCCTGTTGCTTCGGTAAACCGTCAGCAAGGGCCAACTCCAGCCAGAACGGCATCGGTTGCAGCGCCTTCCACCTGAACGACCGCATCCGTTTCCGGGCAGTAGGCCGACAGACAACCGCCATAGACCGCACCGGTGTCGATCAGAACGATCGCGCCGAGGCGCTCCACCTGGGGACGGGGCGTATGGCCCACAACAACCTGGCCAAAACGACCGTCATAGGCCTCCCAGAAGGGATCACGAATGGAGAGATCCGGATGGCCTGCGGCGTCGAACCCGGCATGGGTAGCGCACCAACCGTCACCGCGGTAGACGAGCGGAAGCTGTTGCAGGCGCGGCAACCATTGGCGAGCGCTGCTGTCGCCCAATTGGGCATAGGTGGCGTGTTGACTCAAGCCATCCCGGGATTCCAGGGCATCGGTGAGGTCTTGCTCATGGTTCCCTCGCAGCCACGTGGCACGGCCGGCCTGGACCAAATCCCAGACCAGATCCATCGTTGCGGGTATGGCCTCCCCACGGTTGATCACATCCCCGCAGAAGACCAGATGGTCGTTCGGCGGCAGGGTGGCAAGCAGACGGCACAGGGGCTGATGGCAGCCATGCACATCTCCAATCACCCAATGCCGGTGGCTGCGCAGGTTCAAAGCAACAACCTGGAGATGCTTCAATTCTGATGCTCAGCCAGGCACCGCCAAAGCTTCGGAATTCAGATCAGAACAAACCGAGAAAGCGCTTGCGTTCCTTGGGTTGGCTCGCATCTGGCTTGGGCTTTTCGGGTGTTTCCCGGCGGTAGCGGGGCTTGGCATCACCCACCGTGACCAGGGGGTCGTTGTTCTTGAACCAGATCCAGTCGCGAATCGGCGGCGTCTCCGTGAGGTCCCGACGGGTCAGACCCAATCCCAGCTTGGCCGAAGCCCCCAGCAGGATGTCTACCATCGCGTCCCCGTCGGCACAGGTGGCCAAGGCCTTGTTGGTTTTCTCCGCACCATCTAGGGCCTGCACCAGTAGTGCGATGCGCTGCTGAACGGGAAGGGAACTGGGATTCATCAGACGGCACCAGCAAGGGCATCGGGAATCCCCGCGGACGGTGCCTCGAAGGACCCCACAGCCACGTACTCCAATCGCAGTTTGAGGAAGGTGATGAAGGTGGGATCGGTGGACACAACAGCAGCAGCGGGCTGGGGAATGGTTGCCTTGAGCTCAGCCAGCTCAGGAGTAGAGAGGAAAGCCGGTTGCTTCACCAGCCAGAAATCGATGGTCTTACCGGTTTCGGCGTAGTTGCGTTGGCGCTCCCGCAGCACTTCCTCCAGCGGCTCCTCCACGGTGAGGAAGCGCTCGCTGGCTGCAACGAAGTGATAAGTGGTCATCCGGGCGCCTGTCCGAAAAGGGGATCAAGGCGGGGATTCTGAACCAAGACCTTCATATCCCGCACAGCCTGTTGCAGTCCGACGGCCACAGAACGGGCCACGATCGTGTGGCCGATGTTGAGTTCCTCCATCCCAGCAATGGCCGCGATGGGCTCAACGTTCTGATACGTGAGGCCATGGCCTGCATTGACCCGCAGACCAAGCTGCTGGGCGATGGCGGTGCCTTCCTGCAACCGGGCCAGCTCCTGGGGCTGGGTGCTCCAGTCGGCATCGGCGTAGCGCCCCGTGTGCAATTCCACCCAGCAGGCCCCCGTGTTCTTGCAGGCCTGGAGCTGGGTGGCCTCCGGATCCACAAACAGGCTCACAGGAATCCCAGCGGCCTGAAGGGTTTGAACCATGGCGCTCAGAGAGGCTTTCTGTCCGGCAACATCCAGGCCCCCCTCCGTGGTGACCTCCTCCCGACGTTCCGGCACCAGGGTGACCATGTCGGGCTTGATCCGCAGCGCGATCGCCACCATCTCCTCGGTGGAGGCCATTTCCAGGTTGAGACGGGAGCGCACGGTTTGGCGCAGCAACTCCACATCCCGATCCTGGATGTGACGCCGGTCTTCCCTGAGGTGCACTGTGATCCCATCGGCCCCACCGAGTTCAGCCAGCAGTGCCATCGAGACAGGATCCGGCTCAACGGTGCGCCGCGCTTCACGGATGTTGGCGATGTGGTCGATATTGACGCCGAGGCTTGCCATGACGGGGCTTTCGTTGGCCGGATCCTATGCAGCTTTGCCGGGGGGCTTTAAGTTCGCAGGCGTCGAATTTGATCAGCCCGTTGCAAGCGGCCCTGGCGACCCGAGAAAGCGCACTGAGTGTCGGGATTGACCGCTTCTGGTCTCCCCTGGCGATGTTCACCACCCAGGATCTGGCGCTGCGCTTTCAATTCCGTGAACGGCTGGTGCTGCATCCTGAGCATCTGCCCCATCAGGGCCCCGTGCTGTTGGCGCCGACCCATCGCGCCCGCTGGGATGCCTTGATGCTGCCGATGGCGGCCGGCCGTCGGGTCAGTGGACGCGACTGCCGCTTCATGGTGACCACCACGGAGATGGTGGGGCTGCAGGGCTGGTTTCTGCAACGGCTGGGATGCTTTCCTGTCGACCAGGGACGGCCCTCGATGACCACCCTGCGTCTTGCGATCGACCTGTTGGCCGACGGACAGCAAGTGGTGATGTTTCCGGAGGGCAGGATCCACCGGCAGGACGAAGCGATTGAGCTGCGTCCCGGCCTCGTGCGTCTGGCCCAACTGGCCCAGAGCCGCGGCATCTCCGTTCCAGTTGTTCCAGTCGGTTTGGGTTACAGCCAGGCCCCGCCACGGCCCTTCAGCCGGGCAGCGCTCTGTTTCGGAGCACCACTCACCGTGCCTGCCAAAGGCGAACGCGAGGCGACGCGGCAGTTCAACATTCAACTCGCTGATGCGATGCATACGGCTGAACAAGCGGCCCGTGCAGCCGTTGGCCGACCGCTATTCAGCTCCTAAAGTCCGCCCACGTTTTCTGTCTGGTCTCATGGGTTGTCGCGCATTGCTGACGACGGCTGCCTTGGTGGCAACCCTGGGCGTGACCACCGCTCCCGGCATCGCCCAAACCTCGTCCGACAATCGTGTTCTGGCCCAGAGCCAGGGTGGTTTCAACCCAACGGCCGTTCGTTCCATTTTGGCTGAGGGCGACGCAGCCGCCAGCCGTGGAGATTTGGCCGAGGCGCGTGCCGATTACGACAAAGCCCGCAAAGCCTCCAAGCAACTGCTTGCCTTCTACCGCGACCTGAGCGGTGCCTTCCGCGGACTCGATGCTCGAATCCCCCGCGAGATGGACACCAAGGGCCGTGAAGCCCTGGAACTGCTTGCGGAAACCAACCTCCGCCTGGCTGCCCTCTTCCGCCGTCAGAACCAGCCCGAAGTGGCTGTTCCGGTGCTGGTGGAGGTGGTCAAGCTGATGACACCGGCGAAACCGCAAGGACAGAAGGCCTATCAGAGCCTGCTGGAACTGGGCTTCGTCGAAACGGAATTCCGAGGCGCATCGCCTGCCGGCCGATGAGCCGGTCTGTCAGCATCTGAGCAACTTTCCCCTTGCGCAACCACCGCCATGGTGCAACCGGATGCTGTTGAAGCCGCGATCCAACAGGTCATTCCTGACGCCAATGTCAGCGTTGAAGACCTCACCGGTGGTGGTGATCATCTCCAGGTGACGGTGGTGTCTTCGGCGTTTGCCGGCCTTTCACGCATCCGTCAGCATCAGATGGTGTACGGCGCGCTGCAACAAGAGTTGGCCAGCGAAGCGATTCACGCCCTCGCCCTCAACACCTCAACCCCTGCGGACGCTGCGTCCGCTTAACGCCCAATCCACGCTTAACGATGGACCCTTCCACCAAAGCTCGCATCGAAACTCTGGTCGCTTCCAGCCCGATCTTCGTATTCATGAAGGGCTCCAAGCTGATGCCCCAGTGCGGATTCTCAAACAATGTGGTGCAGATCCTGCACTCCCTAGGTGTGACATTCGAAACATTTGACGTTCTCTCTGATCCAGAGATTCGTCAGGGAATCAAAGAATTTTCTAGCTGGCCCACCATCCCCCAGGTGTACGTAAAAGGGGAATTCATCGGCGGTTCCGACATCCTGATCGAGATGTACAACTCCGGAGAACTTCGCGAAAAGCTGGAAATCGCTCTCGCTAGTTGACTCAATAACCCTGGGGATGGCGCATGTACAACGTGCTCACATCCCCGTCAGGGCCAACAAAACTGGAGGGATCCATGATCCAGCGATCGATCAATTGCTCGAGGCGGTGCTGAGAGCGGGGATCAAGAGATCCGGACTTCCGCAACGCATGCAGATAGCCATCGGCGTACAACCGCAGTTCCGAAGGCGTGTGATATCGGGTCGTCAGTTCCTGGCAGGCGTCGCAGAGCGATTGGAAATGACGGATGGCTTCAGGGTCGTCGAGTGATGTCATGAGATACAACAGCAGCCCCTGCTACCAGCCTGCCAGGAAATTAGGCTTAGCGTAGAGGCGCCTCGGCCGATCCAGTGACCTCCACTCCCCACGACCTCACGGCGGAAGCATCTGCAGCACGCACCGATCCGGTGGTGATGCCAAGTTCAACCAACGGGCAGGAACCTTCCCGGGTGTTGGTGGTCGAGCCGCATCCCACCCTGCGCACGGTGTTGGTGCAGCGGCTGCGTCAGGACGGACACCTCACAGCAGCTGTGGCCAGTGCCGCTGAAGCCTTGGAGGTCTGCCAGGAACAGTCGCCTGATCTGCTGGTGAGCGCAGAACTGCTGGAGCGCAGCTCCGCCCTGCGCCTGGCTGAGCAGCTGCGTTGCCCTGTGATTGTGCTGACCGCACGGGCCGGTGCTGAACCGGTGGTGGGCCTTCTGGATGACGGTGCGGACGATGTGCTGCGCAAACCCTTTGGCCTTGAGGAACTGGCCGCCCGCTGCCGCACCTTGCTCAAGCGTGGTCACAGTGGCCTGCAGGAACGGGTCACCGTTGGTCCACTCGAGGTACACCTTCTGCTGCGTCAGGTGACGCTGCGGGAGCAGCCGGTGGAGCTCAGCCCCCGCGAATTTGCTCTGCTTTGTGCGCTGTTGATGCCCCCTGGGCTGGTGCGCAGTCGGCAGGAACTGCTACGGATGGCCTGGCCTCCCTTCAGCGGCGGTCCCCGATCCGTGGACACCCAGGTTCTGACCCTGCGCCGCAAGCTTGAGCAGGCCGGTCTTGGCGAGGGCGGTGGAATCACCACCGTGCGTCAGCGGGGCTACCGCTTCAGCCTCGACAACCTGCCAGCCAGCTGAGTTAAGTGAATTGATTCCAGTCAGAGACTCGAATTTTGGGGTCAGGGCTAATCAACATCCACCCCGACGCACCGTTTCATCAGCTCCAATTGGTGAACTCTTCATTTAGGTTGTGGTGACGAAGGGCCTGCTTCAGTTGGGCCTCTTTGGTTGGGACCAGATGGTGCGACGTCACCCAACCCAATTCACACAGGTGATTCACGCAGACCTTGAGCTGAACCGTTCCGCAGGGAAGGTTGGTTAGTTCGGTTGTCATGCCATCGGAGCCACTCAATCGATTTCAACGTCTGAACGAGAGATAGCAACGCCAGGCATCTGGACAAAATCAAGAGTTGTTCGACGAAACAGCCTGATTGCGTGATTGGAGCGATCGAGTCAACATGGCACTGTCGACACCCGGGAGCCCCCGCCGTGATCGGATTAACCAGGCTGTATTGCAACCAGGGGGAAAGATTTCTCCTCATCGATGTTGCCTCCGAAGAGGCTTCGAAACGGGCCGAAGAGCTGCTTAACGACGGCTGGGAGATCGAAGCGGCAATACCGGTCTAAGACGGGAAAGCGTTTCACGTTCGAATTGGGAGGGTCTTGTGAGACGACATCCCAGAAATGGGGGAGCTGCGCTGGTGAACAAATCCTTCAAATGGGGGAGTTGTTCTCAGACACGCACGGAGATGGTGTGTTCAGAGAGGAGGACACGATGCTTCCAATGCTCACGATCGCACTAGCCGTTGCCGTCTGGACTACCGTCACGATGGCAGCCTGCAAGTGGATCGCTGATGCCTGAGAGGATTGTGTCAGGAGGCCTAATGCCTGCCGAGGGCATCTCTGAGACAGGCTGAAAGCCAAACAAGACCCCCAAGGGAAAAGCAGGGGGCATTGATGTTGTTGCCATCCATCTCCCGGCAAAACCACACACACTTCATTCCGTCAGCAATGGCGGGTTTTTTGCTAGCAATTAACCTGTTGACTATAGGTCTTTAAACTAGTCCCTGATGCAGCACTGGATGAATCAGAGATCGTTGCCACGAATTGGTCTAAAAGGGAATCCAATAAGGCAATCTAGACTTCAGGCAGAAACAGTTCCCACTTGAGCAGAAAAAGACCCCACAAACACGAAGTACTTACAGAGGCATTTACAGCAGCAAAAACAAGGGCAAAAAGTGGTTTCTTCGTTTACCTCGTACGTCTTGCCTACTCACTTGCCTTCAACAACTTCAACCCGCCTGTGGTATTTGTTGTCCCCTACATCTCCCCCAACGGCAACGAAAATGCTGACAGCCTTGCCGAAGCACTCGTAGCACCCAAAGGTGCTTGGTTCTGGGAAGACTTGGTAGCGGTCAACTACGAGTTTGACCCCGTCGAGGTTCAAGACTTGAGTCGTGAATTGAGCGAAGCTGCAAGAAAAGACGAGCTTGCCTTCTGTGGGTTCAAAGCAGCGAGGTCTTGAGCCGTACGCTCAAACAAACGAACCGAGACTGCTGTGAGCCACGCCTACTTAGTCACCCTTGCTTATGGCGACCAAGAGGCTCCGACCCTGGCGCATGTGATTTACCTATCAGAAACCGAGGGGGAAGACACCCGCACCGTTGCCGAAGCAGTACTTAATTACGCTAGCAACACTGCCCCGCAAAAGCCCCGGTTCGACTGGAGCTCCTTGAGGCTGAACGGCACGGAAATGCTCGATGCCGAAGGCACAGCCAGCCTTGTCGATGCCTGCTCAAAGGGGCAAGTCGGCATCGGTCGGGTCTCTGTGCTGAAACTTTCCTCCGACTGAATGTTAACTCAAGGTCATAGACTTTCCTGGCGGGAAATACTCAAGACAATCACGCCTGACCAATGACCCGCGATACCCACCTGGCAGAAGGAAGTGGGCTGGGCGCCTGAGACTGGCTAACGACACTTCATGACGAGCGAGAGCATCGACGGCATCATTCGCGGAATCGCGCTTGTCCGATGCTCCGCCGACTTTCCATCGGACTTGTGGCTTATGCCATTGCCATTGCTCCGCTTCCATCAAGAGCACAGGAGACCAACTCGCCGATCCTTTTGAAAGAATCAGCCGCTGCCGAAAAGCCATTTGACTCCGTTGACGACGTGATGAGCTTCTGCCGATCTAGCGTCAAACGAGAGATGGCATGTGACGTACTGAGTGCCGTCATCAGTCAAACAACAAGCTTATCTCTCATTTGTTTTTTAGCACAAACGGTGAAATCTCAGAAGAGACCAAAGACAAGTATTTGAAGATGTTCAAGCAATTCGATGCAGATGAGTTCTTGAAGATCGATATTGCGCCAGGCGTGATTTCAACGGTAAAGAAAGCAAATCCAGGATGCTTCAAATAAGAATTTGCGATAAAACGTCAGAACAATTTTCTTCAGCCTCCAGCAGTAGCCCTGTTGATCATTAACCCCGCTCGCAAGATGGTTTTTTTTACCCAGACGAGAGATTGGATCCGTTGAAAAAATCCCTCAACTTTGGGAGTAATTTCGCAGTTGGAACGGAGATGGCGTGAATACAGGGCTCCAGCCCTCTGAACAAGTCAGGAGAAAAGATCATGAAAACCACAACTCTCGGAATCGCAATCGGAACTGCAATCGCTGCCCTTGGTCTTGCGATCACTGCTGTTCCTGAAGCCCAGGCAGGTGGTGTTTATTGGAACAACCATGGCGGTGGCGGTGTCGTCGTCAATCACGGCTACACCTACGGTCCCCGCGGTTATTACAAATACGGTCCGAACTATTACGGAGGTCGCGGTGTCGTCGCCGGTCCCAACGGTGCCTGTGCTTGCGGTTACTACGGTCGCGCTGGATGCGTCCGTTACTGGTCCATGGATCGATAGCAAATCAAGCCATTTCACCCTGTCAGCAATGGCGGGGTGTTCTGTTGATCAACCAGCTCTGGTCAGCCTGGATAGCCCGAAGGTATGCTTATCTATAAGACCATAACTCAGTCAGAGACTGGCTTTATGGCGACACATCTTGTGCCACATCGACGCCACAAGTGTAATAAAAGCGTCCTTACAACCCGGTTGAGCCACATCCGTGCCACACATCGACGCCGCGGACGTCATGGACGGCCGGGCTCAGATCTACAGACGGGCTGAAGGAGGGACATTCAGGTCTCGCTGTGGATCCCATCGGCGAAAAAGCGGGTTCGCCAGTCACTGAAGACCACCGACCCGACAACGGCAAGAGAGCGGCCGATGACCATCGTCCTGGACAAGCTCGCTTCAGAGAAGGCCGGCATCAACGTCTTCTCAGGCACGCTCGCCGACCTCATCGACGCTTACCAACGGAAGCAACACGAGAGGCTCAGCCGGGGCGAGATACGCAACAAGCCTCGGATCACCAGGACAGTGAATACCTGGCGGAAGCACTTCGCGGTGGTCTTCGGTCCCATCAGCGAGATCAAGCTCTCCGCCATGACGGACGAACGCTGGCAGGAGTACGTTAGTTATCGGGGCAAGCAGCTCAAGCTCTCGGTGCTCAAGGACGAGCTGAAGGGCATTGCCACGCTCGTACGCCTCCACGGCATGGCGCTTGGTTGCCCAGAGATCCCGGACTTCGACCACGTCCGAGTGCCCAAGCAAGAGAAGTCGGTGCGGACGGAGACGCTTACACCAGACGAGTACAACGAACTCGTCAACCGGCTCCGCAACTACCTAAACCCAGAGCTCGGCCCAGACGGTTTCAAGCGAACGTGGTCGCTCGAGGACGTCTTCAAGCCGGCCGGCAAAAAGATCAACCAAGCCGACGAACACCTACGACGCCATCAGCTCTTCTTCCTCGTTCAGATCCTGGCCTCGTCGGGACTCCGACCCACTGAGCTGTGCGGCAAGAAGTTGAGTTCGCTTCGGTGGCGTGACATCCAGGAAACGGACGTTGAGCGAGACGTGCTCATGGCTCACAACAAGAAACCGTCAGGCTTCAAGCAACGGGCAGTGGTCCTGTCGGTCAGAGACGAGACAAAGACAGGACGTAGAGCGGTGCCGTGTCTCATCGGAAACCTTCTGGACGGGCTGAAGAACCTCACGCCTGACTTCACCAAGCCCGATGACTTCGTGTTCTGCGACCGCCATGGCAAGCCTCAGTCATTGAAATACCTGCGCTTTCACATGAATGACGTTGTGGAGCGCTGGGGCTTCGACCGCTTCGACGTGACCTTTTACGTCTTGAGGCACTTCTACGCCTCGGAAGCCCTAAAGCGAGGCGTCTCAACGGTTCTGGTGTCGCGTGCCATGGGCACTTCGACCGAGAACATCGAGAACGTCTACGGCCACATCGTCATGTCCGAGGAGTCGATGATCCGTCAGCTTTACTCGCTGGACTGAGCAATCAAAGCAGCAGCTTCACTTGTCAAACCATCTTGCTTCGAGTAGTACAGATGTACGCATAAGGTTTGGGATGGAGGACTGGGACTTCGTTGATGAGCGCGAACTCCAAGGGTGGAAAGGCGGCGTGGTCTGCATGACCTGCCAGCACTTCACCTACGGAGTCGACCAGCACTGCCACACGATGGTGGGCTGCAACCTCAGGCAACGCCAACTGCAGCAAGGTCAGCACCTGAAGAAGCGCTGCAAGCTCTGGGCACCGACCTGGCAGAAGGAAGTGGGTTGGGCGCCCGAAGCGGGGTGAGTCATGCGAAAGAGGTCGGTTATCAAAAAACCGAGATGCTGCAGCGAATTTGTGGCTCTCTAAAAAACGTCTCCTAGATGACCTATGTCTCGTCCCTTTCTGATCATCATGTCTTTGTCGGGTTGCTAATCGGACCCGAAAGCCGGTCAGAGCGGTGACCGACGTGGACTGTGATTTGACCTCTGTTTCGGCAGGGGTCAAGTCCGTTCATCGTTAAGAAATTCGGTTTGGTGTAGGGATGAATCTCTTCCCGTATCAACGTATTTGGGTGGTCGAATCGCTCCGGTGGTGCATCACCGTCGGCCACACAAACTTCCACAAGTTGGATTGGGCACCCGAAGCGGGTTAGTTCAGGGAGAAGCGGGCCGAGGGAAGCCCGCTGCATGCATTCCATCTCCCAACGCGTTTGCAGAGCTGCACGCGCCAGCGGTACTATGACCCTAGCGAGAATGATTCTCGCTAGGTAGTAATGCCTAGTAATTGGTATTGTTGTTTCGGAAGCAGAGCTGCTTTCAATGCGTCTGTAGGGGGTGGGCTGAGGGGCCCGCCCTTTTTTATTGGCGACGTATGAAAAGCAAGTGAGCTTGGCTCCTGAGGCGGGCTAATCGCTGTACGTGATCGTGCAGCGCCAGCGTGTTTGAAAAACGTAGTTGAGCTTCTTGCAGGAGGTGTCAGTCACCGTCGCTCCTTCAGGTACTCGGCGCATTGCCTTGGCAGTCGCAACCTCTTGTGACTTATCTGAGGCACGTGCTTTGTGGGAGTCATGGGCATACACAACTCCTGGGCTCAACAACACCAGCGAAAGGAGAGCAGCAAGTCGCATCGACATAGAACGACGTGGCAATAGGAGTTTGGCTGGGCTTCTGAAGCGGGCTGACGCTGTCGCCTTCCCTGGCTATCGGTGGAGATGAGACGAGATAGCCGAGGTAAACGGCGGTCTTGGCTCGGGTGATCTGCCTTACGGCTGGCCGGGTCACCCTGTCTGCGATTGGGCACGCGAAGCCAACTGCCCCACCGAGAGCATGACTTCGCTGCTCAGAGCTTTGTAAATCAACTGAGCACCTATGGGCTAACTCAGGTGGCTTGCTGAGCGCCAACTTGAGTAAAGGCAGATGCGCTCCTAAGACTGGCTGACCCGGAACATCCCTCTGCTTCCGGTCCGCTCGATGGTGAATCCGAGTCGCTCGGTCTTCTCGCCCCACGAGTGGAGGCTTGAGTTGCTCTGTCCCAGGACTCGGGCAAGCACTCGCGTCGGAACCACCCAGCCTTTGTCCGCTATTTCCTGAAGCTGTCGGTGGGTTGTCAGGTGGGCGTCGTCTGTCGGTTGTAAGGCCGACGACAGAGCTGACACGAGAAGAGCCAACCCCTGGTCTGGAGCTGGCTCGAGTGTCGGCTGTCTGACGGGTGTGATGTCGATGGTCTGTCTGTCGTCTGTCGCGTCTCTGAGAGAGGAGCCTTGCTGGAGCTTTCGATGCTGCTCATCGAGACAGGCAACCATCTCCTTATCGAAGAGGGAACGGTTTCCACGTTTCACGGGTGTGATGCCGGCGGCCTTCAGGCGCTCGTAGACCGACTGACGTGTGATGCCATAACGAGCGGCGAGTTCCTGAACTGTCAGCACTGTCGTCTGGTGGTTGTCAGTCAGCCAGACACAGGACAAACAGACGCTCAAGCCCCTCGAGCAGGCGTACCTGTCCTAACCACAGAGACTCCTTGAGTCGTGGAAAGGGTTTTCAAGGGCGGTTGGACGCGCTCCGCTTCCTTCCAATTTTTTGCTCTACTACCACCTTTGAAAAATCCAGAAAAAACCAGAAAAAAGCAAAGGTGGTATCGAAGGAAAAAGAGGCCTAGGAGATAGCCACTGGCACTAGAGCATCCAGGCTCTCCCACATCGGACCAACAAATTCGGCGTAGCACTTGTCTGACTGGTGCCCTATCTCCAGGCAGAACTCGATGGGGAACGGCTCCAACATCACGGCGGCGTTCCCTTGCCGTGAGTCGTGGCGGTCATAAACCCAGAAAACCCAATGGAAGAACAACAGCACCAACCGCGCCCTGAGCGCGACACAGACCAAGACCTCATAGCTTCGCCGATGCGGAGACGGTATTTGCGGTCTCTCGTAGACGAGGACCAGACCTTGTCAGACGACCAGCTCAAGTGGGCTCAGGCTCAGTTCTGGGCCGCGCAGGCTCCAGGCAACTAAGCGTTCGAGTCCTTATCGACGGGCTGACCCGCAACGCAGCGGAATCTGTCGATGTTGTAGAGGCCACCAGCGATGCCGAACAGGATGCCGGTCTCACGGAAAGGAATGGTGAAGCTGTTGCCGATGCTCACCGACCACAGCCCTCCCCAACCGATCATCGCCGAGCCAAGAGAGGCAATGGCGAAGCCGACGCAGATGGTTCCGATGCGAGACCACGATCCGACCGGTCCGCTTCCGATGTCTTTGTAGCAAATGGAGGCAATGGAGGTGTTGTAGCCCGCAAGCACGACACCGCCGCCAAGCCATGAGACGAGAGCGCCTGGGAAGCCGTTGAAGCTCAAGAAGACACTCCAGATGAAAAGCACCATGCCCACAAGCACGCGTGCTGATTGAAGGAACTGGACCATTGATCAGACCTCCTCGTAAGTGAAGGTCAACATCTCGTCCTCGTCGCCCTTGGAAGCCCTGAAGGCGAGCTCAACAAAGGAGCCAAGTTCGCACTGCAGATGGCCGCTGGTGGCGTTGCCGCCAAGGTCGCCGCCAACCACAAGAAAAATGCTCGCAAGGAGCTCGGTCTCGACGACTGAGTTGCCCTGCAACTCCAACTCACTCATTCACTGCCCAGGAGGCAGCCATGAACTTCACCACACCTATCGCTCCCGTCTTCGCCGCAGCTCTTCTGCTCTCTCCTTTTGCTGAAGAACCTTCCAAAGCAGCAGCTCAAGTCAACGTCGGCACTCAATGGGAGTTCATCACTGACGCTGACGACGGCACTCTCTACTTCGGTGGTCCCGTCACAAGGGTCGGAAACAACGCCGTTCTGCTCATCAAGTCGGTGAACGACCCCGAGCTTCCACCCGGAGAAGAAGACCAGTTCCGAATGGCCTTCAACTGCGCCAACAGGACGTACAAGAAGTCCAACGGCTGGGTAACGGTCGGCGAGAAAGGGACCGTCGGCTACCGCTGGTTCAAACACGCCTGCGGGGCAAGTCCTCTCAAGGTCTCTCGCACCGTTCAGGCCTGAAGCCAAAACACTCACATTGCCCAGGAGGCACCAATGAAACTCGTCAAGCGAATCGCCAAAGGAGCTGTCGGTACTGCAGGCGGCGTCGGAGTAGGCCTTGCCACAGGAGTGATGGCCGGAGCGATGAACGGAGTCCAACTGGGCATTCCAGTCGGCTTTCTGTTCGGCTTCATCTCCTTCGCCACAGGCGGAGGTTTCCAAGGACTCCTGGCCTCTGTTCTCCTCACCATGTTCTGGTTCGGAGTGGCAGGCGGCATCCTGCTTGGCCTGTTCTTCGCCATCGCTGGAGGAGCCGCGGGCTCTACCTGGGGCAAGGACGACTAACTCCTCAGAGGCACAAAGACGGAAGAAACCACTCGGCTGGGTGATTCAGAAACTGCTCAGCCGAAAGACCTTGGAAACACAGGGCACAGGAGGCCCACTACCCACGAGGCACCAATGACCGACACCAACACCGAGACCACTCCCAAGAAGCGCATTCCCAACTGGGTCATTAGCGGAGGCACGCTCCTCCTCGTCTTCGGAGCTCTTCAAGTTCCCAAGGTCTGGCGAGCTGTCAACGCTGGCATCGAAGGAGGCGAGCACATCTGCCAGATGGCTTACGACGGCCACTCCTTCAAGAGCGCTGTCAAGAGCATGGAAGGCGACAAGCGCTTCAACTACCCGAAGCAGTACGAAGGCATCGCAAGGCAGGTGCTCTTCTCTGAGCTCAAGACCTGCCCACCACTAAAGAGCCAAATCGAAGCTCAGTCATGAGCCAAACCAACTCCGACGCCCTGGTCTTCTGATGAAGGTCGGGGCTTCTTTGTGTCTGCTCACAGGGGCTTGAGCGCACCCGCCAGACTTGACCCAACGGATAAACACGCATGTCATCCAAGAGAGCGAGGCTGGACATGCTTGTCGCCGAGTGCCGTCCTTCGTTCGTTGAAGCGGCGAGAAAGCTGCAAGAGAAGGAGTCCTGGGACTTCAACTGCCCGGTCGTTGTGATGGACGGACGCTCAGACGCAGTGAAGGTCTCGGTCATTGGAGTCGGCAGCGTCGCGAACGTGGTGCCGGCGTCAGCAGCCATCGACAGCCCTGAGGTCAGGGAGTGGCTTGCCATCGCCACTGAGAAGGGAGCGGAGGTCGCCTTCGCTGAGATGTTCGACGGACCGGAAGACAGAGCCGAGAGGTTCAGTGAGGCCTACGACCGTCTTCGCGAAGAGCGGGAGAGCGGCATCAAAGGTCTGTGGTCCGCCGGTGACCTGGCTGGGTTCGTGTCGAAAAGCCGTGCTGCTTACCCGAAAGCCCTTGGTGCCATTGCGGTTCTGCCCGGCGAGGGAGAGCAGAGCCACCACGTTCTGACGTTTGAGAGCGAGGTCGAGAGCCTGCTCAGGTGAGCCTGGATGAGCCGGGAGGCCGTGACACAGTTGTGCCACATCGAATAATAAGCGCCGAGAAACCTTGATGAGACTGGCTTGCTTCAGCCTGGATAACCCGAAGGCAAACTAATCCAGCCCTGAGCCAGCGCCAGAGACGTGAGCAGTTCGCCGGCGATCATCACCACGGCCAATCCAGCCAAGAGCTGATACGTCCAAGGCGGCGTGAGTCGGCCGATGCCCTTGGTCGACACAGAAGTGTTGGCGGCCAGCAGATCCAGGAATCGATCGAAGCGCTCGATGCGTTGCGGCAGGAGCTGGTGGCGCAGATCGGCTGCCTTCACGTAGTACACCGTTCCCCCCTGACTGGTACCAACGGGAACCAGGGCCCGAATGTCCTGCCAACGCATGGACCAGCCGCGCCGCAGCAACCAGCGAATCCAGGCGGGGTAACGCACTTGGATGCCTTCTGCATCGGTCTCCACCCGTTCACTCAACAGACCGATCACCAACACCAAGCCCAGCAGAAGCCCTGCCACCATCATCCAGCGCGACTCCGCAGGGGCGAGCAACGGCAAGGGCAGCACCAAGGCCCCATAGAGGCTGAGCAGGGTGAAGCGGATCAGGGGCGATAGCCCGAAGCGTTCGATGCCGTTCATCGGTCGTCCGGAGAACCGGGCAGCGGTTCAATCAGTTCAGACGGTTGGTAGCGGCCGCCAAACACCTCCTGTTCACGTCCTTTCCAGAACTGACCGAGCCGCATCAGATCGGCATGGGCCTCCTGCACCTTTTCGAGGTACAGCTGAGGATCCATCGAGTCCTTGGCTTCCTTGAGCTTCTTAAGCCGAAGCATCTGCAGATTCCAGGGCTTGGTCAGCTCACCCCTCTGCTCGAGGTAGCGGGCCAGATCGTCCGACGACGGCTGAAACTCAGGCGGCATCCCAACTCCTAGGAGCGATCACGCTAGGCAGAAGATCAGGCCGGCAGTGCCCAGTGGTTCAGGCCAAGGTCGGCCCCAACACGATGGGCACAGGCAAACCCACTGAAGGCCACAGCATTGAGGCCCTGGCCGGGGAAACAGGAATCACCAACGCAGTAGAGGTTTTTCAGGCCCGTGCGGTTGAACGGCATCGGCAGCAATCCCGGCAGTTGCATGGCCGGAATCGGGCCGTAGCTGCCTTGA
Source organism: Synechococcus sp. CC9605 (assembly GCF_000012625.1). NCBI lineage: Bacteria > Bacillati > Cyanobacteriota > Cyanophyceae > Synechococcales > Synechococcaceae > Synechococcus > Synechococcus sp. CC9605. The sequence goes on from NC_007516.1 coordinate 1,542,298, forward strand.
AAGCGACCCAGAAAACGCCGGTGGCTGCGGGGCGTGCCGATTTCCTTGTGAGTGATGGCATCGGCGAGGCCGGGAAGGATCGCCTCCAGCCGCTGGATCAACCGTGCCGCATCGGCCTCCTTTTTCTCGCGGTACTGGCTGGGGGTCAGTCCTTGCCATGCCTCCATCGATGACGGCGTGAAGGTGTGAACGATGTGATGCCCCGCCGGGGCCAGATCCGGATCCAGCAGCGAGGGCATCGACACGAAGATCACCCCCTGTTCGTCCTCCATCCAGTTCCAGTCTTCGAGCAGGAGGTGATGGCAGTGGGTGCCCGCCGGAATCAGGTCAGCCCGAACCCCCAGATGCAGCGACAGGAACGAGGGCGAAGGCATATAACGCTTGCGCCAGAACTGCTCCTTGCCCGGCGTGTGGGCGGCATCCACCAGGGATTGGCCAGAGCGGTGCTGCTCATCACCCGCTCCGGAGAAGGTGTCCCAGCGGGTTGCATTGGAAATCACACGCTTGGCGCGGATGACCTCGCCATCGGCCAGCTTCACGCCAACCGCCTGATCGTTCTCGATCAACACCTCGGTGACTCGGGCCTTGTAGCGGATGGCTCCGCCGTGGCGTTCCAATCCCTTCACCAGCTTTTCGGCGATCACGCCGACGCCTCCTTTGGGGTAGTTGATCCCCCCCGCATGCCGATCGGAAAACACCATGCCGGCGTTGATCATCGGCGTGCGATCCGCCGGCATCACCGACCAGCAGAAACACTCGATATCGATGAACTTGAGCAGCTGCTCATCTTTGATGTGCTGGCGGGCCACCGCACCGACGTTGAAAGGCAGCCAGCGGGCCAGCCCAAGACAGGCCAGTGGTGCCTTGAAGAACACCTTGGTGAGATAAGCCGGATCCTCCAACGAGAGAAGCGGCATGGCATCGAGGCAATTGAACACCTGCCAGCAGGTGTCGTAGAAGCGGCGGATCCCCTCAGCCTCATGGGGAAACCGCGCCGTGAGATCGGCGATGAACTGCTCGTAGTCGCGATCCACGGCGATGCGCAGCCCACCGGGCATGTGGTACTCGAGCTGGGCAGAGTCAGGGATGGTATCGCAGTGCTCCCCCACATCAGCAAGGGCCCGGGTGAGCAGGTTGGTGAAACCCTTCTTGCCGAAGCCGAAGATCATCGAGGCCCCCACATCAAAGGTGTAGCCCTCGCGTCTGAAGGCACCGCCACTGCCACCCGGGATCAGATACCGCTCCAAGACGAGGGTCTTGGCTCCCTTGGCGGCCAACTGACTGGCGGTGACCAAACCACCGATGCCGGAACCGATCACAACGGCATCCCACTGCTGGTTCTCGCTCATGGCATCGCTTCTTTGGGGTGACGCTAAGGGGCCGTCTGCGGCCTTGGATCCTGGCGGTGGATCGGCGGCATCACTGTGAGGATCACCTCAGAACGCACCGGACGTCCGAGTTCGGCACTGCAGCGGGCATCAATGTGATGGCGCAGGCCATCACTCACCCGACTTTCCATGGGCTGCAGCGGATTGATGTAGACCACGACAAAGGCCGTGCGGCCCAGCTGCTGCACCGTAAAAATCCATCATCTGCAGCTGAAGCCCCACCAGCTCCTGTATCAACACGATGCGTGTGCGCGGAGCACACCCGGGTCGGCGGCACAGCCCGCTGCCTGGGCCATGGCATCCCGCAACGCCGCCAGGGGTTCACGCAGCAGGGCCAGGCTCACCGCCAGCACCAGCAGGGCATCGGTGATCGGCGCAATTGCAGACAAGGGCGTTGCCAAGAGCAGCGGCGACGCCAGCAGGGCCAGACCGGTGGCCAGGGTGATAACGGCATCGATCCGGGCATTGCGGGCCTAGGTGAGCAGCAGCAGCGACACCCGCCCCGTGCGGCGCCAATCGCGACGGTGCCGCCAGGCCAGCAGTCCACACAGCGCTGTCATCAGCGCGGTGTAGAGCGCCACCGGTTCCAGATGCAGCGGCGCAATGCTGCTTCCGCGCCACCAATCGATCAAGGTGGAGCAGGAGCTGCCGACGCTAAAGCCGATCACCCCGAGCAGCACCAGGGAGCGAAACAGCACTTACAGGGCTTCCTGGCCTTCGTAGCCGTAGGGCCAGGCTCGATCCGGCGGCCGCACCACGTTGCGGCTGATGCGACTGGCAATCAAGGACGACCCCACCAAAACGGCGGAATACAGGCCGTCCAAGAGCAGGGCCGAGGATCCGGTGAGCACACTGGCGGAAAACCCGGCCAAGGCCATCACTGCATTGGCTCCAACCCCGAAGCGCAGAGAGCGCTGTTCGATCCGGCGAGCCTCCGCAGGGGTTGTCATGCCGTCACGGTCTCCGGTTGGAGAGCCCGCATCGGCTCCAGATCCTGCAGGGCACGGTCGCGATAGGCGCCATAGCGCGCTCGCTTATCGCGAATGCGTTCCGGCAGATCCGGCAACAGACCGAAATTGGGGGGCATCGGCTGGAATTTGGCCGTTGGTGCCTCGCTGACGAAATGGGTGAGGGCTCCACTCATGCAGGTGGCCGGCAGGTCGATGGGCTCCAGGCCCAGGGCCAACCGGGCCGCATTGGTGCCGGCCAACCAGCCACCGGCCACGGCGGCGGCATAGCCCTCGGTTCCGGTGATCTGGCCTGCCGCCAGGAGGTTGGGCCGCTGGCGGAACTGCAGGGTGGGCTGCAGAAGCTGAGGCGACTCCAGGAAGGTGTTGCGGTGCATCACCCCGAAGCGCACAAATTCCGCCTGGCCCAGCCCGGGGATCATCTGCAGAACGCGCTTCTGCTCACCCCATTTGAGGTTCGTCTGGAAACCCACCAGATTCCAGAGACGACCGTCCTTGTCTTCCTGCCGAAGCTGCACCACGGCGTAGGCGCGCTTGGCCCGACGTACATCGCGATCGTTCACATCGCCCCAACGGGGATCCCAGAGCCCGATCGGCTTCAGGGGGCCATAACGCATGGTGTCTTCACCACGACGCGCCAACTCCTCAATCGGGAGGCAGCCTTCAAAGAAAGTGGCGTCGTTCTTGTCGAAGTCTTTGAGTTCCGCCTGTTCCGCCTCCAGCAGGGCCTGGCGGAAGGCCAGGTACTGCTCCTTGTCCATCGGACAGTTGATGTAGTCCGCATCTCCCTTGTCGTAGCGGCTGGCGCGGAAGGCCACCGACAGATCGATGCTGTCCCCATGCACGATCGGGCTGGCCGCATCAAAGAAGTGGCAGTCGGCGCGGCCGGTGAACTGGCGCAGATCCTCCGCCAACGGTTCACTTGTGAGCGGCCCCGTCGCCAAAACGGTGATCGCATTTTCCGGCGGCAAATTTTGCTGCTCGCGCCGTTCAATCGTGACCAGGGGGTGCTGGTCGAGAGCTTCGGTCAGGGCAGCGCTGTAGCGACCGCGGTCAACAGCCAAGGCTCCGCCGGCCGGCACAGCGTGGGTGTCGGCCGTGCCGATCACCAACGAGCCAAGCCTGCGCAGCTCCTCCTGCAATAAGCCAGCAGCACGGTCGCTGCTCAGTGCGCCAAAGCTGTTGCTGCATACCAATTCAGCGAAATCGCTGCTGTGGTGTGCTGGGGAGCGCCGAATCGGGCGCATCTCCACAAGGGTGACCGCAACCCCTGCACGGGCGACCTGCCAAGCAGCCTCAGTGCCGGCAAGACCAGCACCAAGAACGGTGACATGGGGAGATTGAGACAACCAGCTGCATCAAGCAAACTTCAGCCTACGAAGCTCGCTTGCCTGAATCAGGCGCGGCTGCGCTTGAGCATCAGCTGCAGCTGACCCACTGCCGCACGGCCAATGTTGAAAGCAGCCCAGCTGACAGCTGCCAGGATCGGGGCAACCACCAGGAACAGGCGGGCATCGATACCCAAAACCTGGCCCGTTGTGATCACGCTGAAGGCCGAGTAACCGACGATCACCAGGATGAGGACCAGACCGATGGCAACTCGGACCATTCTTGAAAACAGAAATCTGTGCCGCCGATCTTACGGACTTCTCCGTTGATCCCACGACCTTCCTTGAAAGCTGATCGAATTCGCAGCAATCAAAGGAGTGCGTTCAAGGCCTGATCTGGGCGTGGGAGGCCGCCAATTGCGCGTAGCGCCGGGCATGGCAGCGCTGTTGGTCAATCGCCTCAGGCGACAACTCCCGCTTCACCGCCGCTGGCATGCCCATCACCAGGGTTCCGGGAGGAACATCCTTGGTGACAACAGATCCAGCAGCCACCAGGGCGCCAGCACCGACTGTGACGCCATTGAGAACGATGGCCCCAATTCCCACCAGGCATCCATCTTCAATCGTGGCGCCATGGATCACGGCCCTGTGCCCCACGGTGACGTCGGCACCGATGCGCACCGGCTGCCCCGGATCGCCATGGAGCACGGCACCGTCTTGAACATTGCTGCCCGCACCGATGCTGATCTGCTCGAGATCGCCGCGTGCAACCGCCGTGGGCCAGAGGCTGCTGCCCGCTGCCATCTGCACATCACCGATCACGACGGCGGATTCAGCAACCCAGGCGGCGGCATCGATCTGGGGATCGGGCCAGGGCTTGGAGCCAGTCATGGCCATGGTTCAGCAGCCACCAGTTTCTCCGGCGACCTGAGTGATAACCTCATTTGGTGCCGAAATGGCATGACCAAGCGGGCACGGGTCGCTAGCTCAGCGGTAGAGCATCCGGCTTTTAACCGGCTGGTCCTGAGTTCGAATCTCAGGCGACCCATATCAACTATTTGATGTCGTCTCGTGACTCAACAGAGTCGGCGAGCCAGCGGCTGTTAGAAAGCCGTGAATCTCTGATCAGTCCAACAGTTCAGATGGCGTATTTCGCATTTTTTGGCGTCACGATTCTTCTGGCATTGCTGGGTGGTTTGTTTTCTCGAGTGGCCGCAGAGCGCTACTGGATGTGATCAGCGGCGATGGCTTCAGCAAACGTGGCTGAGGTTGATCTCGCCGTTATCGGTGCAGGACTGGCTGGCTGCAGCATGATTTGCCGGCTCCAGCAGCTGGGATCGAATCTCAACATCTCTTTGATTGAGGCTGGCCGGGGGCCAGGTGGGCGCACGGCCACCCGCCGGAGACGCGACCAAAGCGGCTGGCTGCTCAACCATGGAGCACCGGGGTTTGGCCTGAGTGAATCCAAGTCGGAGGGAATGGAGGCTCTGCTTGCGCCGTTGCGCTCGGCGGGTGTTCTTCAGCGTGACGAGCGAGCTGTGCTTTCTCTCAACGCCCAAGGGGATTTGTCTCCGGCCAACAGCCCTGAAGCCTGTCCGGTCGGTGGCTGGTGGCATGGGCTTCCCAGCATGGCCAGCATCTGCGAGGCGCTGCTCGATGCAGCTGACTCAGTGCAACTGAGCCGCCAATTTGAAACCCGCGTTCGCTGGCTGGAGCGACGCCAGGGTCACTGGCTGCTGGAAAACGAGGATCGAACCTGGAGTCTCAGGGCCAAGCGCCTTGTGCTCAGTGGAACGCTGCTGGCCCATCCCCGATCACTGAAGATGCTGGCCTGGAACGACGTCCCCCTGCGCTCAGCTGTTGCAGAGGGCGGTGACGTTGGCCTCGATGCGGTGCTGAGCCAGCTGGAACGCAGCCAGGCCGAGGTGCGCTGGAACCTGATGGTGGACCTGGGGGTGCTCGCGCTCAACGGTGGACAGCTCCCGGCTCAGATCTGGTTGGACAACGACGCCAAAGAACGATGGAAGGTTGAACGCCTCGTGCTGCAGCCGCAAAGCGATGGTCGCTGGGGACTTGTGGTGCATGGCTTGGATTCCGGGGAAGCGATCACACCCGAAAGCCAGGGGCGTCTGATGGCTCAGGAGCAACAGCGCCTGTTGCAGCTGTTGCCCGAACTGATGCAGGGCCTGCCGGTTGTTTCAGCGGCGTTGCAGCAGGCGACACCGTTGGGGGTGATGCGCTGGGGCGCCTCACGGCCCCTCAACCACCCGCTGCCAGAAGAGCTGCAATGGTGCCCCACCAGCGCCGTGGGATTCTGCGGCGACTGCATCGAAGGGCCTGGCTTCGGGAGAGCAGAGGGAGCAATCAGCAGCGCCGTCAACCTGGCTGAACGTCTGCACGTCGACCGCTAATCTCTGAGTGCGCCGGGGAGTGGCGCAGTTTGGTAGCGCGCTTGCTTTGGGAGCAAGATGCCGCAGGTTCGAATCCTGTCTCCCCGACTGCAATCTCAGCGAATCCCCAACTCGCATGTGCCAACCCGGTGCCAAACGGCATCGGGTTTTTTCATGCCTTTGGCACGACTTTCCCGGACAGCAGGGAACACCCCTTGTCAGCATTCCGCCTCCGTAGCAGCATGAAGACGCCGAGAGGGAGCGCCCCGAGCGCTCTCCTGCCAGGGTCTCCCTGGTCCCTACCTGACATCACCTCATGTGGTGTCGGCGCGTCGGAGGTGGCGCGGACTCTGCTTTAGGAGTTGCACGACAGGCGGTTCTGTTCCCCCCTTCACTGGAAGCTCAGAACTTGCCTCGTCCTGCTCGCCACCACCACAAGAAATTCAGCGTCATCCGCGTTGATGGAGTCACCTTCAACGTCACCAAGGATGCTTCTGATCTGATGACTGCTGTTTGTAGGGCGAGCAACTGCACCCCTGCTCAACTCATTTTTGAGACAGGCACCGCAGAAGAGATCGAAGCAATCAGATCTGCAGCTGCCAAGGCGAAGGGATCTAACTGAGCCCTACTAATGAATACGCCCGAATGGGTGCACGAGCCCGAGGCTGCAAAGCGTCTGGCGATCAAGCAGAACACCCTTAGAACCATGCGCCGTGAGCGCAGGCTGGAACCTGGTGAGCACTGGGTCTACGCGACTGGTGCCGTTGGTGGCCCCGTCTTGTACGACCTCACGGCAATCATCAATACGCAGCGCCGCAAGACCCTCGAAGCGGTGCAAGCAGAAGAGGAGCGTCGTGCCGCTGAATTGAAGCTCCGCAAGCAAGCGGTGCAGACCTTCAGTGACGACAGCCTCGATCAACTGATTGCTGAGGTGCAGAGCTAATGGCTAATCCGATCCGCGAAAGAGCCAACAACAGGTAGAGATTTTTACTCATCTTTGGAATCAGTTTTCCGTCCTTAGGTGTCACCAGTTGTTATCAGCTATCAAACACGATTAGCGGTGGATTCCTAGCGCTGGGACGGGCAATTTTTAGCCACTATTGTTTGATTGCACAACCGCACAATGACTCCCGTGAACCCCAAAGAGTTCTCCAAACACGAGAGCCTTAATGGGCCACCGCAGCGCCTTTACCTGGGCTTCAGAGCGCCTATCCCGATGCGCGTCAATCTCGAAACTATTGCCGCTGAACATCGCGTCAGCCAGGCAACTGTGATCCGGCACGCAATCGTTGAATACATGGAAAAGCGCGGCAAGAACGCATTCGTCGCTCCATGAAAAAGGCGGTTCCCACACCGCCTCGGAAAACATTGCTTGTCCCATGAACATTAACCGAGGCCAGCTCTCCACTGGCAACCAGAAAATTGAATCGATGACAGAAGCCGCCGCAGCGCGTCTCGCTTCTGTTCCGTATTACGCCCGGCCCATGCCGGTTCCACCAGAACATGACTTCCTGGCGGACGTAAAAGAAGACCGCAAGTTGGCAGCCGTGATGTGCGCCATTGCCCGCATCGCCAATCAACGCGGGAAAACTTTCACCCAGCAAGTTGATATCTGGGAGGTGGGTCAGTGAGCCATCGAATCAACCTGAAAGATCACTCCTGGGTTCTTGGTTGGATGTACTTCCTCCGCCCAGAACACAAAGCGCCTGAATCCGCCAAAGAACAGGTGGAAGATCAACTGATCGACAAGTTTTCAGATGGATGGCGCAACGGCGATGTGTACGCCACCAAGGTTGTTGAAACCGTCTTCGAGCTGCAGCGCCAGCGCCACATCAACCGTCGGCTGAGGAACTACCTGGCTGATGACCGTGGGGGGCAGAAATGAAAGCCTCTGGACGCAACAACCCGTGCCCGATCTGCCAAAGAACGCACGATGGCGATTGTCGATGGAACGACTCTTCGATCCTCTGCCACACCGGCACTGATATGCGCCCTGGCGACACCATCACCATCGCGGGGCAGGAATGGGCATTCATCCATCACAAAGGTGGGTTCAGCGGCATGGCAGCCGTGTTCAAGCCGCATCGGAAGCGTGATTACAGCCGCACCCCCAGCACCGCGCAGGAGCTGCTCTCACGGCAGTCCAAACGGTTCCAGTGGTCATCAGTCCTAAATCAGTTCTTCGCTGCATTCGATGCCGCCTGGAACATCCCTGATCTCTACAGCTGCACCCCCCAGCAGCTCACCAAGGCGTTCTCCACCATCGACGACGCCCAGACCAAAGCGGCAGCCCTATCCGGTCACTTGCAGGCCATCTGGCGCGATTGCCCTGATCTGAAGCAACTCCACCGCCTCCGCGTTGAGCACTGCCTCAAAACCATCGCGCACATCGCGGAAGACGCCCGCCAGTTCAAACAGAACGACCTGGGCATTCCTTGCCCCGCGGCTGTTCATCAACTGCTCGGGGAGGAGGTGTCATGACATCTGTTCCGCAACTTGAAGATGCCTTTTCCTTGCCCACTGCTAATGGGCATGAAAAACGTCAGGCAAGAAAACAAGCTCTTGCTGAGGCAGTCAATGGCGCAGATGCTCTCGAAACCTTGAAGCTCGGCCTGGAGGTGCTCGAAGACATTGACTCCCCCACTGAGCGGTTCATTGCTCTCCAGAACCTCAGAGAACAAACAGGGCTCACTAACGGCAAGGCATTCGATCAAGCCGTTGCAACGCTCATCGATGAGCAACGCAACGACCAAGACTGCACGCTCGCTGAACTCCTGCAGCGTCAACACGACGCCACATGGGGGATTGATCAATTCGGCTGCAAGGGCGCTCTCGTAGGCATTGGTGGAGACAAGGGCGAGGGGAAAACAACCCTCATGTATCAATCCGCCATCGCAGTCGCATCTGGTGCCCCGCTCTTCAATGAACTCACTGTTCAACGCGGTCCGGCAATCATCGTGCAATGCGATGAATCAGACCTGAACGCCAAGAAGAAATTTCTGGCAATGGGTGCTGACGCTGAACTGCCCATTCACTGGATGTGGGGATTCAACCCCGCCATGGTTCCTGAGTTGAAACGCAAGATTCAGAAGACCGGAGCCAAGTTCATCGGCATTGATTCGATCACCACCGTTGCAGGTGGCCGTGGCATTAAATCAACCGACCCTGAATACAGCCTGTTCCTCTATCAGCTGAACCACCTGGCGGGTGAACTTGGCGTCGTCATCTTCCTGCTGATTCACCTCCGTAAGCCTGATTCCGCCAAGGTCCGCACATCTGTCGGCCTGGATGATTTTCTTGGCACCGGGATGCTCACCGCAGCCTGCTCTGACGTCTTTGGTTACTGGGCTAATAAGGCAGAAGATGCGTTCCCCAATCAGTTCATGCTGCGCTGCCTCGGCAAGCGGAATTGCGAGGCTGGAACCACCTGGGACCTGCAGGGATCAACGGATGATTTCTCCCTCACCTTTGTTGGTGTTCAGGGCGGTGGAGAGACCCCATCAGAACGGCGCTCAGTTATCGCCAAAGCCCTCCAGTACCTCCGGCAACGGAAAGGGCAACCGCAGGCCGTAGAGACGATTGCAGCCGGCATTAGTGCCCATGAGAAGACCGTGGCCAAAGAGCTGCGTGATTACTTCTCCAGCGGCAACGCACTGAACATCCGACGCGTGAAGGGTGAATCAACAACCACCGGCGGTCGCCGGCCTTGGCTCTGGGTGTTCTGAGCAGTTTCGGAATCTCTCGCGTAGGGGGGCTCCAAACTCCAAAACTCACGCCAAATCGGCATAAATCCCAGTCCACCACTGAAATCAGTTTCGGAACATTTGCCCCGCTCACCACGTTCCTAAACCAGTTTCGGAATGTCAAATGCAATTTCGGAATGTCGAAACGGACTGAATGTTCCTAAACCTCCAATCTCTCTAATCCCTCTCTCTGACTACTCTCTCTGTAATTCTCTCTCTTGATAACTGGGGGGTTTTGGAGTTTTTCCGGATACGCACGCGCGACTCCAGTACTGGGGTTTTTAGACGCCTTGCCTTATGACCTCTAATAAAATTTGAACAGCGCCGAATTCTTAACAACGCGGCTGCATCAATCGAGCAGAGAAAGGAAACAGAAATCAAACGCAATCGCGCCTGGGAAATGCACATCAATGGCGCCCCGCAATATGCGATCGCCGCCGAGCTGGGGATCACGCAGGGCCGGGTGAGCCAATACATCGCCCACGTCGCCAAGAACCACCCGGTGAACAAGCTCTCCCTGGACGAGCGGATGGCGATCTCTGAAGAGCGCTGGAACCTCAGCGAGCGGGAACTGCGCCAGACCATCGATAACCAACGCGCCAACGGCCGCACCGTCACGGAGACCATCACCGAGCCCAGCGGGCGGATCACCACCAAGGTCACGCATCAAGAGGGAGTCGACCCTGCACTGCTGCGGGCGCTCTCCACGCACCACGATCGCCGTGCCCGGCAACTCAACAACCAGATCGGTCCTGACGCCGGCGTGCAAGCGGTGCAAGTCAACGTCGTGCGCGACTTCCTGCAGCAGAGTGATCAGCAGGGCAAGCTCAGCGCCGATCAGTGGAATCAGCAGGTTTTGGACGTGTAATTGCTTTGAAAGCAACCGGTCAGCTAGTCAGGCACTGGATTTCTGCCCCGCTGTGCCAAAGGGTGTGCCAATAGCCCACCACCAGTGGTCGGTTACTGCTGCTGTTGAGCCTGTTCCTGCAGCGCCTTCCTGATGGCATTGCGAACGAACAAGCCGCCGGCCTTGCCCATCGCTTTGATGGCGTCGTGATCGCTGGCATAGAGGCGGACAGTTAATGGGCTCTTGCCCAGTGGTTCCTGCCCCTCAGGGACGGCGTATTGATGCTGTCGGAGGTGTTCTACTGATCCCACGCTCTGACACGTCTACATGCCATTAAGGCTAACGGTGGCGCAACAGATCACCAGCGTTAGCGTGAAACTCTTGCGAGCAGCTCACGCATGACGGCATTGCCCCTGGATTTGACCAGTGACATGGCGTTGATTGCGGAGCACCACGAAGAGGGCATCAGGTTGCACCGTGCTGGGGTGTTCACGGATGCGGAATGGGCTGAGCACCAGCGGGTGAGTTATGTGGCGTTGATGGTGTTGGGGATGGACGGGATGAAGCAACTGAGCAGGGCATGCCTGCTGGAGGGAGCGCTGCCCCCCGCCTGTGCGTTAGGTCACCACTCAATGCAACTTCTCCTGTAAGGGTGACTGCAGATGCTTCCCACTAGTGGCTGCTGCTTACCTCAACAACGTCCGTGTGCTCTGTAAGGAGGGTTGCGAGGAAAAATTCATCGCAGAGACTGAGGAATGGGTCAATCCGGAGGGCATGTTGGATGCCTATTGGGCAAAGACAGGAGAGCGCAGCTACTGCTTTGTAGGCCTATGGGAAAGCGAAGAAAGCTTGGTCGCTGCCCGTCCTCAAATGATTGAGCACCTGAACAAGGTCCGTGATTTCTTTGAGGAGCTATCTCCAGAGCTTGGCGTCACCGATCCTGTTTCTGGATCAGTGGTGACCCATAAAGGCTGATTTCAAGCTGGAAACGCTGCCCCCCCGCCTGTGCGGTGACAGTGAAATCCCCCTGCACGGAGATGCGCTGCTTGGTCATGGCAGCCAACCTGATCGCATGAACAAAGCCATTGCATTAGCGGCGCTATTACCCGCCGCAGGCCCTGCCTTCGCGGAAACCGCAGGGAACAAGAAACCAACCTTCAACAACCCCTCCAGGACCATTGCCGACTTCCATGCCGCGTGCTCCCGCCACGCTGAAGAACGCCAAATTGACTCAGCCAGAATGGATATAGCTGAGTTGTTGCAGTTAATTGGCTGATACTTCGCCCCGCACGATTCAACTGAGCCCATGGCAGCGCAAGGTTGCAGGGCTTGTTCAATCCGTCGATGAGTTGAACACTTTGGTGCTCGCCGGTGGCCGGGGCGGAGGCAAGTCGATCCTGCTGATCTGGTTGATCGGGTTCTTCGCCCTGGTGAGTGGTGAATCATTCAACGCCGTGCTGATCAGGCGTGATCTGGCGGGTCTTTCGAAGCTGGAGGACCTGCTGTATCAACAGGTCCCGACGTTGATGCCGGGCTCGAAGTATTTCAAAGCCAAGCGTCAGTGGAGATTGAGCAATGGGGGCACGCTGAGGTTGATCCACATGGACGCAGGGGATGCGTTCAACAAAATTCAGGGTGAAGATCTCAGCCACATTTTCTGGGATGAGCTGGGGCAGGAAGCCGATCCGCAGGTGGTGCTGAGGGCCAGGTCATCAATGCGGACGACAGACCCGACGGTGGTGCCGAAGTTCATTGCCACGGCCAACCCATTGGGCCCCGGCAGCTGGTGGATCAGGGATTACGTCGTCACCAAGGCGCTGCCCAATCGGATTTTTAACTGTGAGTTCTTTGGTGCCCAGCCAGCGGTCTGGATAAAGAGCACCCTCAGGGATAACCCGTATCTCAGTAATCCGGATCAATACGAGCAGGAGCTACGGGCGAGCTGCTTTGGCGATGAGTCGAAGATCGCGGCGGAGGTGCTGGGTGAATGGGGCCAGGTCACTGCCGGTTTCTTTGGCTCAGCCCTGTCGCTTGATCGCAACATGTTGCCTGGTGATTTTCAGGTGCCATGGCCGTCGGATTCCGATGGTGTGTTCAGGCATGAGACCAAGGCGAAGTGGTGTTGGGTTGGTGGGGACTGGGGCACAGCATCGCCTGCCTGCGTCGTGTTGATGTGTCAGATACAAGAGCCGATGACGATCGCTGGAAAGCATTTACCGCGGGGCAGCTGGGTGTGTATAGACGAGGAATATGTCTGCAGCATTCAGCCGGATGGTTCTAAGGAGTGGAACCGTGGTGATCGGAGTCTGACTGCACCGATTTTTGTGGAGCGGGTGATGAAGTTGTACCAGCGCCATGGCTTCCCGCAGGGTGCGATTCCAGCGCGGCGAACGATCATGGATTCAGCGGTAACTGCGCAACTTGGCTTTGGTGGATACAAGGACCCAGTGACGCTGAGCACTGAATTCAGAAAGTACGGGTGGAATGTGACGGGCAGCCCTAAGAGCAGTCGTGCAGTGGGCTGGCAGCTGATGAAGAGCTTGTTATGGCAGGCGGGCAGTGATCAGCCTGGATTGTTCATTTCAGAGCGTTGTGAGAGCTTGTGGGCAACGCTGCCTTATTGCATCGCGGATGATAAAAACCCTGAGGATATGGAGAAGAGTGCGCCTGACCACTCAGCTGATGCAGTGCGGTATGTGCTGACTGCAGCTAATCAGGGGCGGCATAACTTCAGGGGTGGAACAAAGCCTGGACCGCATCCGTTGATGTGGCCTATGGAAAGGAAAGCGGTGGTTTACATGAACGGGAGAGCAGTTGCAGATGCGAGACGAATGAGCAGGTGATTGCTCAGAAGTCGATGATTTAAGTGAATTAAAATTGTGAGGTCTATCTGGGACATTGCAGCCCTACGCGCCAACGACTCTGACCTGTTCAAGCGTTGGCTTTATGGAGGCATCGAAGACCTTGGAGAACCTGCGGTCACTGAGATGCTGCTGGACTGGCTTGACCGGTTCCTGACGGTGGAAGAGCAGGACAGGCTGCTGGGTTGGCACCTGGGGGGGGAGCCTCTAAACCCCAGACGTTGCAATGCTTCTGCACCCCTGTGAGCAAGACCACAGCTGCTGGTGAGGCAGGTCGCCAGGTGAACCGTTGATTCAGCCGATGGTTGGTTCATCGAGAGGAGACGACCCTCCACCGCTTTTCAAAGCAATGCCCCCTAAGACAAATTCAATACTTCAATCGATTGAGGATCGCATGAATGCCTCAAGCAAAGATTCCAATAGCAGAAGTAATCAGAGTTCTGCATCTAAGCATGACTACAGCACTGGTTCTAGGCGTGACTTCATGCTGAATGGTGAAGATGGGGAGTCATATTCGGAGTACAAGCAAAGAGTCTCAAATGTCCGAGAATTTGAAGCTATTCACATCCAGGGCCAAGTAAATACAGACGAAAACAACACTGAAACCCAGGAGCCAAGCTCATTTGCGTTTAAAACCCCTTCGGCATGGAATGTATTTGAAAACACATTGGTATGCGCACTGGGTAGTGCTATGGGTGGATGGGTTTTTAACAGAGTTAAGACTAATTCGCAGATAAGTATTTGGCTTGATGAGGGGCTCGATTTGTATAGCACTAAATCGGAAGCGACCGTATCAAATGCTTTAAGCGAAGCAATTGAGGAGTACAGGGAAAATCATGACAGCAATGCAGGTGAAAATGCAGTTAAAAATGGAGTTTCAACAATTATTGGTGAGACTGTTAAAGGTATATTAAGGCTCGGTGAGGCTGCTGGGACGGCTACAGCTTGCCTTGTTGGAGGAGCCGCCCTTGAGGTTATAAACATAACTCCAGATCCGCCAATGATCGATCGGGTTAATTTAAAACTTAGGCAGCTTGGGCAAATAGAAATTAGGGAAACGGTGCATGATCAGCTGGCTGCCCGCAGAAGCTCAGGCGGTAGCCAAAGCAACAGGTGGGATGGAGGTGTTAATGACAGCACCCCCTCTGGCAGTCGCTCACAAGATTCAGCTGGGCATACAACTGGTTCTAGTGGTCATCAAAATGGCAATCAGAACACCGCAAACCCTATTGGGTACGGATACAACACACAGCAAGGTAATACCAATTCAAATCCCGACAGCACTCCACCAGGCGGCAGCACTCCGCCAAGTGGTGGAACTCCGCCAAGTGGTGGAACTCCTCCAAGTGGTGGAACTCCGCCAAGTGGTGGAACTCCGCCATCCGATGATGATGATGGGAATGATTACAACGCCAGGCATGCTGCAGAGTGTGCAAAAAAGAACCAAGACTATGCAGGCTCAACAGACAACGGTTACTTCTGCACAGTTCGAGAAGATAATCCAAACCCAGAAGATGATGGAACCCAGGGTGGAACTAGTAAGCCTTCTGTTGGTCCCGCACCCGGAGATATAGGCGGTAGATATTCAGGCCTTATGAATCCAGGTTCTGAAAGAGGCGGTCGTCCTTCTCCTGATGATGACAATGGTGATGGTCCTTTCGACGACAGGAGTTCATCAGGCGGCCGTGGTGGCAGAGGCTCCTCTGGTCCTGGTTCTGATAGGTCAAATGCAGATGATGACTATGGGTGTGATCCTCTGACTGGTGGTGGTCTTGGTGGAGGTGGAACTCAGGATGAAGTCGGCTGGAATTTCTACAGGAGGCCACCTAAAAAAGGCGGCGGTGGTCAGTACGGAGATTCTGGTACTGGTTTTGATGATCTCTACAAGCCAAATCCAGAAGATGACTACGGCGTAGGTGGTCCTACTGCTCGCCTTTGGAATAGCACTGAAAGTGTTGACGCCTTGGTTGCAGGTCAATCTTCAGGAACATACATAGAGGTGCCTCCCGAGCCAGCATTCGCTTCCTTTGGGGCTTCGTTTGACTCATTCACCCCATCCAAGGATGTGTTTGGTGCAGGGTTTGAGGTGGCATCTGATTTGCAGTCAGCCAATTCGTTCGCTCCTGCCAAAGCTGACTTCACCAATGAGTTGGCAATGGTCTGATCCATCCCCCGGCAATACCTCATACACACCACCCCGTCAGCAATGGCGGGGTTTTTGCAAGGACGTTGCAGCTTTTTTACTGAAATTCAATGCAGTCACATTGTTCCAACTGGCGATACCGTCAATGCGACGGCACCCTATAAGGACAAGCCACAGTCTCTATGCTCCGCCGCTTCACCATCGGGCTGCTGGCTTCAGCCATCGCCATTGCACCCCTACCAACCAAGGCAGAGGACGGCACCGCAGAAGACCTTGGTGATGTGATGAGCATCAGCCTCAAGGATGTGGTCAAACCCACCATTGGGTTTCAAGGTGCACTCCAAGGTGCAGGCACACCAAACCAAGCGGGCATTGGCGGGTTTCTTCCACTGTCTGTTGGAGAGAACAGCATTTGGTTCCTTGATGCCCTGGTCAATGCCAGCTTTGCTGATCGTGAGGGCTACAGCAGCATCATCAACACCGACGTTGCTGGTGGAACTGTCTCCACCTCCACTCGACTTGGTTACCGCTGGCTGAATGGTGATCGCAGCTGGATGTTCGGGCTGAATGGCGGTTATGACAGCCGACCAGTGAAATCAGGTGGAACTGACACTGGTATCAGCGTCACCAATGAGCGCACAGCCTTCTTTCAGCAGATCGCACTGAATGCAGAAGCGGTCTCAAATAGTTGGACATTCAACGCCTATGGACTGCTGCCTGTTGGTGATGTTGAACAGAAGCTCAACAGCTTTTATCAAGGCGGTGCAATGAACACCTATGGATTAGATGTTGGCTATTTCATAACCCCAGCACTCCATGCATCCGCTGGTTATTACTACCAACATCGAGAGGAGGAACATATTGATGGTTCTGCAGTACGTGGACGTTTGGCCTATGAGATCAGCGATGGCTTAACAGCTGGCTTAAATGTCTCGCACGATTTTCAAGAGTCAGATCACTTTGAAACAAGAGTTTCTGCTGACCTAAAAGTACGCTTTGGTGGGGCTAGAACAACAGCAATGCGAAAGAAGGTTCAACAACTACCTGTAATTAATGCCTTAACATCAACACCAAGCAACCGGGATGTGCGTGTACATGACCTTAACATCTTCGTGTGCATCTTTAACATCTGGAAATGCAGAGACGATGTGAAAAAATGTCAAGATAAGTATGGGGCGAAGGATAAACGATGTAGATAGATTAGTAAAAGGGCTGTGCGAAAGGGCTGTGCGCTTCGACAGACAAGAAACCGGATGAGATAGTGGACTCTAACCTTCACGACGCTCTTGCAATTGCAGGGGCTTTTTATTTCTTCAACCAACACCATAAACCCTTAAATCAGCCTTTGATACCTGGCACTAAATAAACATCACCCCGTCGCAAGGCGGGGTTTTTGCTGAAAAGTCGA
This sequence comes from Synechococcus sp. CC9605, assembly GCF_000012625.1. Classification (NCBI taxonomy): domain Bacteria; kingdom Bacillati; phylum Cyanobacteriota; class Cyanophyceae; order Synechococcales; family Synechococcaceae; genus Synechococcus; species Synechococcus sp. CC9605. The sequence goes on from NC_007516.1 coordinate 1,559,374, forward strand.
TTAGTTGTAGCGTCTAAAATTAAGGGGTCAATCAGGGACATTGCAGCCCGTAAAAGATGACTCCAACCGAAATCAAAGTGTTGGTTCAAGCCTGTCGATCAGCAGGGATTGATGCCAATACGATCAGTGCAGAAAACCCGTTTGAGAAGAGCGGTTCCACTGCTGCGATATTGCAAGCGGCGGTGGCATCAATTGACCCAGCGCAGGCAGCTAAATGGCGTGTTGCTGCCGGTGGTGGGCTGAGTGTTGCGACGCTTGCTGAGCTTGAAGGTGGCGGTGATCTGAGTGCTGCAGCGAAGGCTGATCTGTATGCCCACGATCATCAGTTCGTGAGTGATCTGCAGAAGCAGCAGGTTGCTGATCAAGCGAAGACAGAGAAGTGGCTGGAGGATCAACTGGCTGCCACGGCGTTGAAGAACAAGATCCGCGAGACGGGTTCTGAGGCTGCTGCCCGGGAAAAGATGCGGCTGGAGGAGCAGCAGGCTGCAGCACTGCAGCAGTCGCGTGAGGAATCAGCGCGGCATGCACGGGAGGTGCAGCAGCGCATTGATCAGAAGCGCATCCAAGACGCCCAGATGGCAGGACGGCTGACCAATGGCTGAGATCACCACGGGTGAGCAGAAGGCTTACGAAATCAGTCGGAGCAGGACAAAGAAGCAAGCAGCGAGAGATCGCGGTGTTGCTGATGCAATAGCTGAGGCACCTGTGGGTGCTGTTGAAGCAGCGCGCCAGAGAGCTCTGGGGGGTACCCAGAAAGTGGGCACCCCTGCACCGCAACTAAAGGCACCGACCACCAGTGTTCGGACGGTGAAGCTGCAGGACGGGACGGTGGTCCCCGAGCAGTACTACGACCTGGATGCCGCTGATCAGAAGCGGATGGTGGAGCTGATCAAGCAGCGGGAGGTCAAAAAAGCTGACGACAACGCGGCGTTGACGGCGGTGAACACGCTGTTGGACTTCAGGTCGCAGGACAACGCCAGGGTGAGGGCGCTGGAGGGTCAGCTCTCCACGCTGCTGGGTGTTGTGGAAGCGCAGCAACGCCAGATCAGTGGGCTGTCGACTCAGATCGAGGTGGGCAAGTCCGATGCGTTGTTGGAGCAGCAGGCGGGGATCGGGCAGGACATCGCGAACATCAGCGCCATCCGTGCTGAAGCTGCTGCGGAGATGGCGGAATACAACCGTCAACGAGAGGCTGCTGCAGCTGAGAACCGCGCTGCGTTGGAGGCAACGGCCACGGCAGTGGAAGCGTTGCGGGGATCGGTGTCATCCGCCAGCACGATTTATCAAGAGGGGATCGTTGCCAACCAGAACCAACTGGCTGCAGTTGATGCAGGCGTACGGAAGGTGAGTGTTCAGCTGCAGGAGCTGGAGGGCAAAACCGACGCGTGGACTGATCCGATCACCAGGGGTGAGGTGACGGCCATGGCGACTGATCTGGTGGTGCAGCAATGGCGTGATCAGGTGCCGGCGATTGTGGATGCGGTGCTGGTGGAGCTGGCCGATCAATTCCCCACGGGTCTGGGGGGTCAGCGTGTTGATTCGAGCCGCACGCGGCAGCTGCGGAGTGATGCAGCCAACGCCACCTTCAAAGCGCAGGGGGGCATCGGGTGATGGCCACCGACATCGATGCATTGAGGGAGGAACTGGCGGAGGCCAAGGGCCTGCTGCGGGCGCTGAGCTGGGTCGACTGGAGGATGGATGTGAACCGCGGCATGGTCGATTACGGCCACCAGCTCACCAAGGTTGAGCGGCTGCAGGTCCAGCTCAACAGGGCCCTGAAGGAGGAGGGCTGATGAGCTGGCTGCCGGTTCACGGCTGTGCGTTGCCGCTGCCGAAGCGGAACCACGCCAAGTACGGCGTCCGCCAGCACGGACCAAAGCCCAGCCAGATGTTCAGAGTGCTGCAGAAGAACCCCTATTTGTTCTGGATCTATCGATCAGCACCAATCGATCGCGGCGCTGAAGCGGTGGCTGATTACTTGCTGGCGAAGCTGGAGATCGGCGTGCGGGCCCATGAGCGGCAGCCGACGATGACGCTCCTGCGGCAATGCCAAACCCAGATGAGCGGCAGGACTAATTCGAGGGCTGTTTGGGTTGACCTGGTGAAGGCTGCAGAGAAGCAGCTGAAGGCACAGGAGAAGGCTGAGAAGGAGTCCTGGGCGAAGCGCCGCGCAGCGCTCATTCAGCGCGATCAAGAACGCCGTGCGGGCGTTGGGAATCAAGTGAAACAACGGGTGGCTGCGGCTCCCAAGCCACCAGTCATTGCGCTTCACCGTCAACGGTTGGAGCGGACCTTAAAAGCCACTCCTGCCCCTGAACCCATGACGATTGCCCCTGCATCAGAAACGAAGCCCAAGACGCATAGCCGCAGAGCCCGTGGTGAATGCGGCGTAAGGCTCGGCAAAAAGATCGATGAGCTGGTTGCTGAAATCCAACACGAAGCAGCGTGTGAATCGAGTTGCTGCGCTGCCCCTGTTGCCGTGATGGAACCACCTGTTGAGTCGTCGGTGGATCCACCAGCAGAAGCCAATGGGGCGATGGCTGAGCGGGCGCCCGACGATTCCGCCGCTGGGGGCAGCGGCTTTCTTAATCAGGCGACCGTTTGGGATGTGATGAGTGGCCAGGGGTCACTGATCACTGATCTGCGTGATTTTCTTGGTCGGCTTGATAGTGAACCGCGGCTGCGGGCCAGCGCCAATCTGCGGACCATGTCGCGGGTGCGGGAACACCTGGAGCGGATCCCTGAATCAGCGGCGATGGGCGACCCCGTGGAACTGCGGCTGCAGGACGTGCTGGTGCTGATGAATCAGCTGATGACTCGGATGCGGTGATCAGTTCAGTTCAGGATTCGCACGTAGATGGGTTCGTACATGCTCCCATTTCGCTCAATCTGCGCATTCGTCATCAGCGGTGCGGTGAAAACTGCCAGCGCCAGCAGGGAGATCGAAGCGGGCATCGCCAGTTTCAGCCAGTCGGCTTTAGTCATTGGTGTCAGGGTTCAACTGACAACACCGTGGCCCAATCCCCGGGATCGGCGCATCCCCCAGTCGAGCGATTGCGCTGATGGCAGCCAAGCGACGGCGGAAGCAAAGCCAGGGTGAGATTGAAGAGAAGGCATTGGCAATGGGCCGCTGGAGCGGGCTGAACGAACAGCGCCGCCTGGAGCAGCAGAACCATTCAGAACGAGAGAACTGCGCTGCCCGTCGTCGGACGCGTGAATTTCTCGAAGGTGGCTGGGGGTCGATTGATTGGATCGACCTTTACGGCCAGAAATGATCAGACGTTGGCCGCGGCGAAGTTGGCGGCCGTCGCATCCGGTTTGAACCGGGCGTAGCTCTTCAGATGCACCTCGATGGTGTGGCCCATTGCCTCGCTGATCTCTGCAACGGCAAGCCGTGCCGCGTGAGCTTGTTTGGCGTAGCGATGGCGGAATGAATAGGGGGTGAGCTGCTCACCCTGGTGCTCGGCTTCAGTCTTCAGGGCCATCCACATCGTGCGTCTGCGCAAGTACTGATTCAGCGCCTGGCCACCATCACCCTCACGGTTCAACGGCGGCAGTTGTTCGCCCACCTGCAACCGTGCCTGGAGCTTCCAATCAATGGCGGAACCATCGGCATCACGCAGCAGCAGCGGGTGCAACCGCCGCGGTTCTGTCTTGGCTCCCTTGGTTCCCCCCATCGACTTCTGATAAATCGTCCAGAGTTCAGCCCCGCTTGCCCCGTCCTTAATCCGGAGGTGCCGCAACTCCTCAGGCCGCAACCCGTAGACGGCACAAAGCTGAATGGCGAAGCGCCATCGGTCATGTACCTCACCCTTGGGAAGGTTGTCCAGCAGCTGCAGGATCTGCGCATCGCTGAGGGGATACCCGATGCGCTTTGGCTTCAGGGTTTCTGGGAGCGCCGCAGGGGGGCTGTAAACGGGCTTCAGGTGTCCGCGTTGCACCGCCCAATTCAGGAAGCCATAGAGCTTCTGACGGCTCGTCTGGCGCATCCGTGAGCCCTGTTCCCATTGGGCCAGGCATTGCATCGCCAACGCTTCACCGTCCACCGGTGGTTTTTCTCTGAATGCTTTGGCGCAATTGCGCAGCACCGGCAGGTAATGGAACTTCCAGGTGTTGTCGCCAGCGTTAGGAACGAACTCCCGATATTTATCAATCAGCTGGGTGAAATTCAGGGTGTGGTGGCTACTGCTCGTATTTGTAGACGTGGCCGCAGCGGCAAGGCTGATCTGACCACCGTTCCACCGCTTAAACAGCTGCTGGATATACGGCAGGGCTTGTGTCGCGCCCCGCTCTGACCAGTCGTAATTCAGCGAGAGGGTGCCATGCCCAGGAACATTGAGGCGCATCCGCCCGCGGTTGTTGCGGACATACCAACCATCGCCGCAGGTGATTGCGACCTGCCGGCGAAAGGGCTTGATCCATGCGTCTGTCTCAGAAACGCGAGGCATCGAGGGGGAGGCATATTGCTACCCCCAATGTGCCAAAGGCGTGCCAAAACCGTCAAGCGCCTGCTGACACCAGCTGACACCAGATCACGCAGAACTGCTGCTAGAATTGAGTCGCTGATTGGAGAAACCCAGTCCAGCACTAGAGAGCCATACTGCTTGGGAGCAAGATGCCGCAGGTTCGAATCCTGTCTCCCCGATTCGATAAGAAGTCAGTCCCCAGCTGACATTTCCGCCGCTCTGCAAGGGGCGGTTTTTTATTGCTCGCGCGTGCGTGTGTGGTCACGGTGTGGTGAGGGATCAAGATCACGCCGCGCTCACCACACAAGTTTTCTGCCACCTTTTGACACGTCCACGCGTCACGTCAAAGATGGTTTCACCGAGAGATGAACGCACAAGGTTCTGCCTTGCCGTTCTCCTGCCAGGGTCTCCCTGGTCCCTACCTGACATCACCCCATGTGGTGTCGGCGCGTCGGAGGTGACGCGGACCCCTTTCCAGGTGTTGCACGACAGGTGGTTCTGTTCCCCCCTTCACTGGAAGCTCAGAACTTGCCGCGTCCGTCTCGCCACCACCACGAATCCAGAACCACCATTCGGTGGAACGGAGTCACCATCCGTATCCCGAAGGAAATTCAGGATTTGGCATTGGAGCGGGACTGCACCCCTTTGGTGTGCTGACTTATTCAAAGGAAGCAATCGCGTTGCTCGACGAAGCAGCTGCCAAGGCCAAGGGATCTAACTGACCCCTCTCAATGGATACCGCCCATCAATGGGTGTCTGAGTCGGAAGCGGCAGAACTTCTGGCAATTAAAAACAGCACCATCCGCACGATGCGGCGTGACGGCAGGTTGCCCCCTGGCGATCACTTCATCTTTGCCACTGGCACCGCTGGTGGTCCCGTCACTTACAACGTCACCGCCATCAGGCAATCGATGGCTGAGCGCACCAAGGAATTGGTGGAGGCAGAAGCCAAGCGTCGTGCTGAGACGCAACAGCAATACCTGGGACCTCATCGGCACGGCTGCAGAAGTCCGAGAAATGCAGCGTGAAGACGAAGAGGGTTCAGCTGAACAACGATTCAAAGGCTGGAAAAAAGCTGTTTGGGATGCCACCACTGACGATTGGTTGTCCACTACTCAGGTCTTCAATCGACTGGATCCAAGTCGCGCCAAAGCCGCCAACGCCAAGCAACAAGTGCGACGAACTCTGCGTGACCTCATCACCGATTACAACGTCCTTGAGTCGCAGGATTCAGAAGAGTTTCAAGGGGAAATGCTCTGGCGGCGGATGCCCTCTCTCCCATGAAAAAGAAAATAGATTGTTTTTTTGTTCATCTATTGCGCTGCAGTGGATCTGCCCCGAACAAACCGCGAACAATGCACGAACAGAAAAACAATGCGAACAATTCCGGTGTTCGAGCCAAACCCCCTGCGCCGCAACTGATGAACAGAAATGGGGGGACGAACAAGTGAAAGACTGCACTCCTCGACTTGAGACGCCTTATAAATTTCAATAGGTCCGAGTTAATAACAACGTGGCTCCATCAACTAAGGCAAATAAAGAAGCAGAAACCAGACGCGAAAAAGCCTGGATGATGCACATCAATGGTGTCACGCAATATGACATCGCCAGGGAGTTGGGAGTGACGCAAGCGCGGGTCAGTCAGTTCATCCAGCAGGCGGCACGCAGCCACCCGGTGAACAAGCTCTCGCTGGATGAGCGCATGGCGATCAGTGAAGAGCGCTGGAATCTCAGCGAACGCGAAATGCGCGAGGCAATCACCCAGCAACGGCTCAACGGTCGCACCGTCACGGAAACGGTCACCGAGCCCAGTGGTCGGATCACCACCAAGGTCACGCGTCAGGCTGGCGTTGACCCTGCCTTGCTTCGTGCCCTCTTAACGCATCACGATCGCCGCGCACGGCAACTCAACAACCAACTGAGCCCTGACACTGGCGTCCAGGCGGTGCAGGTCAACGTGGTGAAGGATTTCATCCAGCAAGGTGAGACCGCTGGAAAGCTCACGCCAGAGCAGTGGAATCAGCAGGCGATTGACGTGTAATTGCTGGGTTAGCAAAACACCAGCCAGTCAGTGACTGCATTTCTTGCCCCATGTGTAGTGAGGTGTGTGGTCATCGACCACTGGTGGTGGTTATTGCTGCTGCTGGGCTTGCTGCTGCAGTGCCTTGCGCACCGCTGCACGAACGAAGGGACCACCTGCCTTGCCCATCGCTTTGATGGCGTCATGGTCACTGGCGTACAGGCGAACAGTCATCGGGCTCTTGCCCAGTGGTTCCTGCCCCTCAGGGACGCTGTATTGATGTTGCCTGAGGTGTTCGACTGAACCCACGCCCTGACGCGTCTACGTGCCACACAGGCTAACGGTGGCGCAATAAATAACCAGTGTTACCTTCAAGCCTTGCGATTGATTTCCGCATGGCTGCATTGCCCCTGGACTTGACCAGTGACATGGGAGCGATTGCAGAGCATCACCAGGAAGGCATCAGGTTGCACCGTGAGGGTGGCTTCACTGAAGAGGAGTGGAGTGAGCATCAACGCATCACCTATGTGGCGTTTATGGGCTGGGGCTTGATGGGATGAATCGATTGGGTGAGGTGTTGCTGCGACCACGTCGAGCGATGACCTACACCGAGATGATGAATAGCGGAATCCAGCAATTCAGTTGAGAGAACTGGCGCGAACTCTCTTGATTGAGGTGTCTGATACAGCTCCGTCACACCCAACCAGGCAAAAATGATTTTGGTACTTTGAAGAAGTTATCCAGGAATACCTATGAAAAAAGAAGCAGTGAACACAGATCAATTGGTTTGGGGGGCAATGTTTATCGGGTGGCTTCTTGGCGTGTCAACGATGCTATTTCTTGGCTACACACCTGACAACTGCCTCATACCCAATTGAGACGAAGAAAAAATGAACGAATAATAATTGCCGCATTCTCCTGTCCATCTGATAAACACCAAATTGACTCAGCCAGAATGGATGCAGCAGAGTTGTTGTAGTTAATTGGCTGATACTTCACCCCGCACGATTCAACTAAGCCCGTGGCAGCGGAAAGTTGCGGGCTTAGTGCAATCCGTCGATGAACTCAACACGCTGGTGTTGGCTGGTGGACGGGGTGATGGTAAATCATCCTATTGATTTGGCTGATTGGATATTTCGGGCTTATCAGCGGTGAGGCATTCAATGCGGTCCTAATCAGAAGAGACCTGGCGGGTCTATCGAAGCTCGAAGACTTACTTTATCAACAGGTGCCAACGCTGATGCCTGGCTCCAAATACTTCAAAGCCAAGAGGCAATGGAGGTTGAGTAATGGGGGCACGCTGAGGCTCATCCACATAGATGCTGGAGACGCCTTTAACAAGATTCAGGGTGAAGACCTCAGCCACATTTTTTGGGACAAGCTGGGGCAGGAATCAGACCCACAAGTGGTGCTGAGGGCTAGGTCATCGATGCGGACCACAGACCCAACAGTGGTGCCGAAGTTCATTGCGACGGCTAACCCTTTGGGTCCAGGCAGCTGGTGGATTCGGGATTACGTCGTCACCAAGGCGCTGCCCAATCGAATCTTCAATTGTGAGTTCTTTGGTGCCCAGCCTGCGGTCTGGGTGAAGTCCACCCTGCGGGACAACCCGTATCTCTCCAATCCTGATCAATACGAGGCAGAACTACGCGCCAGTTGCTTTGGCGATGAATCAAACATTGCCGCAGAAGTCCTAGGTGAATGGGGTCAGGTCACTGCTGGATTTTTTGGTTCTTGCCTGAGTATTGAACGGTCGATGCTGCCCCGTGATTTCGAGGTGCCGTGGCTTGCCGATAGTGACGGGCAACTGAGATACGAGACGAAGGCGAAGCACTGCTGGATTGGCGGGGACTGGGGCACTGCATCGCCAGCCTGCGTCGTACTCATGAGTCAACTGCAAGAGCCGATGTCGATTGCAGGGAAACATCTCGCGCGGGGCAGTTGGGTTTGTGTTGATGCGGAATATGTATACGGCGTTCAGCCAGACGGTTCAAAGGAATGGAATCGTGGTGATCGCACTTTGACTGCCCCGCAGTTCGTTGAGCGGGTGAAGACGTTGTATCAGCGGCATGGCTTCCCGAAAGGTGCCATTTCGCCCCGCAGAACGGTTATGGATTCAGCGGTTACTGCGCAATTGGGGTTTGGTGGTTATTCCGAACCCGTGACGTTGAGCACTGAATTCAAGAAATATGGATGGCAGGTAACTGGCAGCCCGAAAAGCAGCAGGGCAGTGGGTTGGCAGTTGATGAAGTCGTTGCTGTGGCAAGCGGGCAGTGATCAGCCGGGACTGTTCATTTCTGAACGATGCGAAAGCCTATGGGCAACGCTTCCGTATTGCATTAGCGACGATAAAAACCCTGAGGACATGGAAAAGGCGGCGCCTGACCACTCAGCTGACGCGGTGAGGTATGTGCTGACTGCAGCCAATCAAAAGCAGCACAACTTCAGAGGTGGAACGAAGTCAGGACCGCATCCATTGATGTGGGCAGAGGACAGGAAGCGGGCAGTTGTAGCGCGTGGGTTGAAGGTGGTTGGTCGCTGGTGAATCGAGCCCCCCACCCAGATGGGGGATGAAGCCCACTGAATAAATCCCTCGGATGGGGGTGGTGCTTCCCAGCTGGAACAGAGATGGTGTGTTCACGGGGGGAGAGCCTCTAAAAGCAGTCATTGCAGCGTGTTTGAGCACCTGTGAGCAAACTCACAGCCCTGCATGAGGCAGGTCATCAACTGGATCTGTGATTCCGGAGATGGTGTGTACATCGGAGGGGGAGACCCCAAAGACACAAACCACACACCACTTAGGGCAATGACCTTCAAGCTGAACCAAAGATTCAACCGAAGCATTGCAACGAAAGAACTAAACTTCACCAATCTCTCTGGATCTTTTGCGAAAGACCTGAGTATCAATAAAATACAAGAGCTTGGATTTGATACCAGCAAAGTTCACACAGATTTCAACAAGAACATCCAAGCGGAAATGATTTTAGATTATGGGAATGCAGGCAGTGCTCAAATCAAAGGTGATTTCGATAGACATGGTATTGGATCAGGACTTATCGACATAGATAAGGATTTTAGTTTTGGAGAAGAAGCACCACATGGCGAGGAGCTGGCCAATAGAGCTCAAGCAGTCCAAGTCGGCTCTAGGGGAAACTGGGGCAGTGTTGCAAAAGGAGGCATGAAGGCATATGACGCATACACTCATATTGGCATGGCTAAAAAAAGTGTAAATATAAACAGCGAAGCTGAATCACTGACATGTGACTTTGTAGGATTGAAAGCGGGCGTGTATGGAAGCCTAC